>DASYAN010000163.1:0-8359 GCA_036501345.1 Ktedonobacteraceae bacterium | reverse complement strand
CGCAGGCAGAGAAAGGGTTGATGGGCAGAATGGAAGGGCATGCGGCCATGGATATGAGCATTTCCGGCGGATCGTTTTGGCGCAAGCTCTTAAGTAGGGAAGGATTGACTGCCGTTAGCAACTACTTTGTGATGGATTGGGTTTCCGTCTGGGTAGATATTGCCCTTGGCTTACTGATTGCTGGTGCCTTAGCCGTCTGGGTGCCCGATTCGTTCTGGCGTGCCTTTTTCCTGTCGAACGATCCCACTCTGGCAAAAATTGAGGGGCCATTAGTCGGACCATTGGTTGCCCTTGTCAGTTTTGTCTGCTCCGTCGGCAATGTACCATTAGCCGCTGTCTTATGGAGAGGCGGCATCAGCTTTGGGGGAGTGGTCAGCTTCATCTTTGCCGATCTGATCATTCTGCCAATTCTTGACATCTATCGCAAATATTACAGTTGGAAAGTCATGGGCTATATTTTCGTGACCTTCTACGTCACAATGGCCGCAGCTGGCTATATAGTCGAATTCCTGTTTGAGGCCCTTGAGATAATCCCACAGAACCGCAATGTTGTCGCCTTGACCTCGGGTATCCAGTGGAACTATACCACTGTACTCAACCTCATCTTCCTGGTGCTCGCACTCGTGCTACTGGTGCGATTTCTCCGAATGGGTGGCTTGCCTATGCTGAAAATGATGAATCGGCCAGAACAGGAGGCGGCTCACCACGATATGGATCATCATGCCACGAATCATCACCACATGGATCTGTAAGAAAGCAGATAGACAAGGTTCTTATCATCTCCGCCGCGTAAAACCCTGAGAATTACCCACATCTTTTTTGGTCCGCCTGTAGAGCGGATTGGTACTATTGAGTCTGTGAAACAGTCTGCAATAGCACTCCGCTCCTCTGGCCGTTTCACAGAATTTGTTTGTAAAATGTGGGTAAAAGATAGGCTTTTGCCATGGGGAGATGTCACATTTCGGCTTTACACTGCAACCCATAGAGAGTAATATAGAGTTCACTTACCAGTATTTCATCTATAAGCTCAGGGTTATTCCCAATTAGGAGGATATTGTACTATGCCCCGAACGGTCTTTTGTGCCAAACTCAAGCGCGAGCTGCCAGGATTGGAGAAACCTCCTTCCCCAGGCAAGTTGGGCGAGCGGATCTATGAGCATATCTCAAAAGAGGCCTATGACATGTGGCCTGCCCAGCAGACGCTCATCATCAACCACTATGGATTAAATCTTGCAGATCCAGAAGCGCGAAAAATCTTGCGTGAGCAAATGGAAGAGTTTTTCTTTGGAGAAGAAACAGCCACACCCGAAGGATAAGCTTCCGCAGATACTGGAACCGCTGCTGAGGGCAAGCCAAGGAGCAGCGGGCCAGTCGACTCGATGAATATCCACCTCTACATTGATAAACATCCACCTTTCCTCTCCTTCTTTTGGAGGAAGCAGATAGAGGCTTCCTACCACTATACTTCTAGTTAGTACAATTTCTTTTTTAAAGCTAGGAGAGATTTATGCTTCCTATTGATGGCAATCCAGAATTCAGGACCTCTGGAGAAGATCCATCTTTGCCCACCAACGCCAGCCAAGCAGCGCCAACACCGCATCGATCCCTCCGTAAAGCATCATACCTTGCAATAGCAGGTGCAATCATCGCCATATTACTCATCGGAGGATTGGGAGGATGGCTCCTGGGCCAATATAACTCTGGAGTCAAAAGTACTGATACAGATAATCCAGCACAACAAACACAGACAGAAACAGTAGCTCAAAAGTTCCACACAGCGGTAGTACAGATCAATGTTCAGAAATCGCCAACGGAGTTCTCAATTGGTTCTGGCGTACTGATCGATCCTCGTGGCTACATTGTGACTAACAACCACGTGATCGAAGGTGGACAGAATATCAATGTCACGTTATACGATGGCTCGGCCCTTCCCGCCCAATTGACTGGCACCGACCCTGCAGATGATCTGGCAGTCATTCACATCACTTCTCCCAAGAAGATTACAGTAGCATCTGTAGGAGACTCCTCTAAGCTCAAGGTAGGCCAGCCTGTCCTGGCCATCGGCAATCCACTGGGCATTACACAAACGGTAACAGCAGGTATTGTGAGTGCCTTGGGGCGTACAGTACCTGAAGGGACAGGCAGTGCCATCATTTTCAACGCAGTACAAACCGATGCGGCCATCAACCCAGGAAATAGTGGAGGCGCACTTGTTGATATGCAAGGAAACCTGGTAGGCATTCCAACTCTTGTTCCCATCGATCCGGAATTTAACTCACCAGCAAACGGGGTAGGTTTTGCCATTCCCTCCAACAGAGTAAAATATATTGTCCCACAACTGATAAACTCAGGAAAAGTGATACACTCGGGGCGAGCGGGTCTGGGAGTACAAGCAATCGATGTCGATCCCAACATTGCAGCACAAAATCAACTCCCCATTAATCATGGCGCACTTATTGTCAAAGTAGTTCCTAATAGCTCAGCAGAGCAAGCAGGCCTCAAAGCAGGCGATATCATTGTTCAGATTGATAACACTCCTATAGCTAACACACAACAGTTACAAGACGTTATAATAAGAAAGGATGTCGGTCAAACTGTCTCCTTGCAGATTTACCGAGGCAATCAACAATTGACGGTCAAGGTAAAGCTGGGGGAGCTACAGGCATAATAAGGGAGATACGCATGGATGCACATGCCTCATCAAGTAAGGACCACAGTGATACGACGCTAGCAACCAATTATTTAGACGAGTCTACCGAAACTGCCAGTAGTCAAGCCACTACTATTAGCAAATATCATGTATGGATCATGGCTATTGCCTGCGGCCTGTCAGTTGCTAATCTCTACTATATCCAACCGCTGCTAGCAGCTATGCAACATAGCTTTGCCGTCTCAGTTGATCAAATTGGATTTATTGCTACATTAGGCCAGCTTGGTTATGCCTCCGGCTTGCTATTGATCGTGCCATTGGGAGACAAGTATAACCAGCGAACACTAATTGTCAGCATGCTTTGCGCTGTCGCTGCCGCACTTATTTTCATGGCCACAGCATCTACAATCTCCACGCTCGCTATTGCTAGCTATGCCATTGGCATAACAACAATCATTCCACAACTGATCGTTCCATTTGCTGCGAGTCTGGCTCGACCGCATGAGCGTGGGCACATCGTCGGAACTGTCATGAGTGGCTTATTGATCGGTGTCTTGCTAGCTCGTATAGTAAGTGGCTTTGTAGGAGAACACTTTGGCTGGCAGACCATATACTGGATTGCTGCGGCAATGATGATTGCCCTAGCAATAACGTTGCGCCTCTTGTTGCCTACTGACCACTCTTCAAAGAAAGCTATGAGTTATCCACAGCTCCTACGCTCATTGTGGGGATTGATCACTTCTGAGCAAGTCTTACAGGAAGCAAGCATTTTGGGAGCATTAGCCTTTGGATCGTTCAGTTTATTTTGGGTAAGCTTGCCATTCTTGCTCGAGACGCCACCATACCATTATGGCAGTGATGTCACCGGATTATTAAGCCTAGCTGGTATTGCTGGAGCATTGGCAGCCTTGTTTGTAGGAAAATTCGCTGACCGCAGAGATGCACGCTATGCCAATGGCTTCGGTCTGATAATCATGTTGCTCTCTTTTATCCTAATGTGGTTCATTGGTCAGTGGATTATCGGTTTAATCATTGGCGCTGTTTTGCTTGACTTGGGCGCACAAAGCAACCAGATTGCTAACCAGTCCAGAATATATAGCATAAATCCTGCAGCCCGTAATCGTCTCAACACCGTCTACATGTTTGCATTCTTCATTGGTGGATCTCTCGGCTCCCTCCTGGGAACATTCGGCTGGAGCATTGCCAAATGGAATAGCGTATGCGGGATCGCTTGTTTAATGCTTATTGTTGCACTTGCCTTCTATATCTTCAATGGCAAGCGTCTACGACAGCAGAGAGCGAATACGCCAGAGCCATGATTGCTTTCGAAGCATCTCTTAGCGAACAAAATAACTGCCCAATTTGTGTTTAAGAGAATTTAAGCTCTTCAATTCAATGGGCAATTCCTTGCCAGATAATAAGCACAACCAGAGTTTGACTTCCTCAGCCTTATGATGGCCTAGGCTTTCCAAGATTGTCAGGCTTTCCTGGCAGAGTCGATGAGCTTCAGTGATATCGCCACCCAGCGCGGCTATTTGAGCCAACCCATACTTAGCGTGTGCAAGTAAATCCGGATCTCGATCTGATTGACTGTTAAGGGTGAGAACTTCATCAAAGACGACAGTGGCGGCCTCCAACCGCTGGTAGGAAACATGGAGTTCTCCCCAATTGACAAGAGCACCACTGATAAGCCTCGGATCTCTAAGGTTGCGTGCTAACTCGGCACTTTCTTGCAAGCAGGCATTTGCTTGGTGGTAATCTCCCTGTCTTCCAATGGTTGCTCCAAGATTGATCAGCAAGTGAGCCAAATTATCCCGGTTTCCCAACTGGCGAGCCAATATGATACCCTCTTGGAGATACTGTTCTGCCTGGGCATAATTGCCTTGCTCGGATGCAATTCCTCCCAGATTCGCTAGGATACGACAAATCTGTGAACGGTATCCGATCTGCCGTGCAAGTATGAGCCCATCCTGCTCATAAACCTCTGCTTGTTTGTAGTTTCCTCGATAATAGGCAATAGCCCCTAAATTGTTGAGTAGCATAGTGAGATTTTCACGATGGCCTAGATGGTGAGCCAGGGAATGCCCTTCTATACAGTATTGCTCCGCCTGCCGATAATTTCCTTGTTCCCGCATGACTCCACCTAAGTAGGCCAGCAGACGGCATGTAAGTTCCTGATATCCATTTTGTTGAGCCAGGATCAATCCTTCCTGATAAAGTCCTACCGCTTGAGTATAGTTTCCTTGATACCGATTAACGTTTCCAAGGTAGCTAAGCAGAAGGCTACTAAGCTCTATATTTCCCAACTGGCGGGCTAACAACAACCCTTGCTCGTAGAAAGCCGTCGCACGGACATAATAGCCACAACGAAATACCACTTGGCCTAGTACAGTGAACAAGATACTTTCCATATCAATTTGCCCAAGCTGCTGAGCCATAGCCAGCCCCTCCTGACTGTAAGCCTCTGCTTCAGAGTACTCTCCACGCAACTCAGCAAAAGTCGCTAGATGGTAGAGAGTCGCCATCCCAGCCACGTGATCCTCCAACGCTCTGGCAGCCTTAAGTGCTAGCTGCAAATAGTGATCGGCCTGAGTGTAGAGTCCACGTACATTCATGAAAGAGATCATTGCACCCACTATCTGAATCAGTGCTTTCTCCATATGTTGTGCACTGGCGATATCCAACGCTGCCACAATGTTGTTCATCTCGCACTCCAGAGCATTGTAATCATGTTCATGAGACTGGACATATGTCAGTACATAGTTAACCAGTCGCTGCGGCACCTCTGTGTCTTCAACCTGAAGACGAGCATAATCGACAATGGTCTGATGCAACGTATAGCGACCTGATCCACAACTCGCCAGCAGACCAACATCCCAAAGAATATCCAGTGTTTCTACCCTCTCCTGACTAATAGCTAGGGCAGCTTCCTCTGAAAACGTGTTCGGCTTTGGAGGAAAGACAGAAAGGGCATACAAGGTTGTGCGAGCCTGAGAACTAAGCTGCTGCACACTAATAGTGATAGTAGTATGTAGAGACAGAGGCATATTGCTTGGTAAACTGGGTGAGCGCAATCTCAACGGGATAGACATATTCACATATAAGCGCTTGGTAGTGTCCAATTGGTTTAAAGCAGCCAATAGGCGCCTGGGTTGCCCGGTGAAGGACTGAGCAGCCAAATACTTGCCTATCAGAGTCAAAGCTAATGGCAAACAGCCTACAGCACGCACTAGGGCTTGCGCTCTATCTGGATCTTGGTGCACGAGTTTCGGAACGAAACGGGCTAATAAGGCCAGTCCATCGGCTTCTTCCAGCTCATGAACAACAATGCTACCCTCATGGGCAAAAGCGAAGGCAACCTGAGGTTGACGGGTGGTCAACAGATGAGCACAATTCATACCTCCGACACGTAAAGCAAGAGCATGCTCTGCACTCCAGGCATCATCAATGACTAGCAACATCCGGCGATGCCCAATTTTAGCCTGTAGTGCTCGGGCCCAAGCCTCCAGACTATTGATATCTTCTACCTCGCTAAGCACAACGCCTAAGAGCTTTCCCCAACGAGCAAGCTGGCCCAACACGTTGGGATGAGGTCCCAGCCCAGCCCATAAGATACCATGGCAAAAGTGAGCCTGCATCTGCTCATCTATGGCCAAGGCTACTGCTAAAGCTGTCTTGCCAATGCCAGGCAAGCCATTAAAAGCCGTTAAGGCCAGACTACCACCCTGCAGTAAACGCTGCTTTACTTGCCTGAATAAGCTATCACGTCCTAGCAAATTGTCGGTACAACCCAGGGCCTCGGGGATAGTAGGATCAGTCAGGAATAACGTTTCTACCGAAGTATCTGGCACGACGGACTGTGCAAAAGAGGAAGGCATGTCCTGGACTATATCATTTCCACAGGCATCAGATAGCATGCCTAACTCCTTAACAGCTCTGTCAAGGAGCAAAAGGAAAGGAATACGAAGAGATTAATACAACTTGCCCTTTTTGCCATCACATTTTTTACAATGTAAGCTGAACAAGATTGAAACAAGATCAGTAAAAATTTGCCCTTTTTGACCATATACATCTTCTTTCATAGTTTCAGAGTCATAAATTTCATAGAATATAGTATTAGCTACAAACACATTTTTTGAGAATCCCTGGTACAAATGCACGAGAAATTTTGGGTACTAGGTAAGTAATGATACATTAGAAATAACGCTACTGTAGACGAGATAATCCCGACCAATATTGCCATCTCGTCTCTGCTACTTCGTATGTCGAACATACTTACCTGGTACACTATCTTCCGCTTCACCACCTGCCGCTGAAGCCATGACGTTCAATACTTCAGCATTGGGATTGACGATAAGATCGTTAACTACAGAGCATACACCAGGAAAGGCACGCGCAATCTCTTCTGCAGCCGCTTTTTCTTGCACGTTGTGTACAGCACCGCTCAGACGTACGACTCCCAGGCGTGGATAGACTCCAATAGGCAAATCCCGAGTGCGAGGATCACGTCCCAGAGCAAGCGCGAGATCGCTTGCCAATTGATCATCCCCAACCAGATGATTCTTTACTTCTAACAGACCCATCACACCTACGGACTGATCTGCGACCATCTCGCCACGCAAAGAACTCGAAATATTCCCATCGAGATAGAGTACACCATCAACCACGCGTACATTCATACCACGAAAATCTACATGCAGTGGAGCCAGATCAAAGAGAATCTTCTCGACATCCTGCAGTAATTCACGATCAGACCGATAAGGCGGGAAAGCCTGTAACTGTGCCTCGGAAATAGCAATAGTGATCAATCCCGTCTCCAGTTTCGTCAAGACCTCTTGGCGCAGTAATGTATCCTGACCTGAGCGTAGGTTGTGCGCAACTAGATATGCAAGCTCACCACTTTCCGGTTGTACAGCAACCAACTCTAACAATCCCTTAGCGCCTGTAATTGTATTGCGAATCACGCTTTTACTATTCAGTAGAGCTCCCGATGGAGCTTGCTGACTAGCCGAAGAAAGCTCTGCACGAGTGACCTTGAGCGTGATCCCCTCACCGCTAGCAGATACAACGGCTGCAAAGGGCAGATAAACCATTTTACCAAACAAGAGACCAACTCTTAATCCGATATGGCTCAAACAACGAGTGGGCACAGCAAAACAGACATGACTGAGTACGCCTTCCTCGCCATCGGAACAGTATACCTTACAGCCAAAATGAAACTTTTGCATCTCTGAAATTGAAGTCATCTCGTCCATTATTGCCAACCTCATATAACTCTAATTCTTGGTTCCTCTATAATCACAACAGCCTTATAACAAGTCATCATTTCCTAGCAAGAGTGTAGCACGTCTCACTTACCCATGACAAGATAGCAGCCTTTGGCTGAAATAGCAGAACTTGTGAATTAGTGCTGCAAAAGACCGATTTGAAACCTCTTTAGCTCCACTTATTTCAAGATGATGACACGATTAATAAAGCGAATATGATGTTTTCAAAGAAATTTGAAAAGTATTATCAGTCATTGATGAAGTAATAAGGAGGAAACAATATATGTCAAAACAAAAACAACGTCAAAACATCGCAACAAAGCTATCGCCTTTCGCCACCAACCTCAAATCACTTTGCCAACGTCATCAAACCGATGTTCAACCATGTTCATAATAAACACACATTATTCCTCAGTGTACTTCTCCAATTTCCTTAGTCTTT
>DASYAN010000162.1:0-9304 GCA_036501345.1 Ktedonobacteraceae bacterium | reverse complement strand
GCATCGATTTCATCCATGAAGACGACACAGCCGCCATACTCGCGTGCTAACTTGCGAGCTTTGCGATAGAGCCTACTAATCATCAGGACGTCCATGCCAATAAACATGGCCCGGAAACTGGCGGCACTGGCATAGGCAAATGGGACACCAGCCTCAGTACTCATACACTGTGCGAGATAGCTCTTACCAGTTCCTGGAGGGCCTGAGAGGAGCAAACCTCGGAGTGGCTTGCCGCCCATTTCTTGGAATTCTTTGATTCCTCGCAATAGTGAGACCATACGCCGTGCAGATTCCAGTACTTCAGGATTGCCTTTGTAGTCATCAAAGGTAACACCGGTCTCTCCCGGCATAACCCAATATAGACGTGGACGTCCTAAGAACCAGAAGAGTGCAATAAACTGTATCAGAATATAGAGGATCGCGAAACCTATCTCGAGCATTGACGAGAAGAGAGTCGGTCCATCGAGACCAGGTATTTTGATGACAGATGTAAAGAAAAGAATGAGTACGAGTACAATAGTGAGCCAGACCCAGGAGCCTTTCAAGAAACGCCCAAACTGGTCCATTCCCAGATCTATGGACTGATCTAGGCTGCTCTGCTTTTCCTTAGCAGCTAACTCATCTACGTTGCTCTCATTTTCCTTAGCAGCCAACTTATCCTTTTTTTTCCTAGCGCCTATTCGTGCCATGGTCAGTATCCCTTCTTTTGGAAAAACAAATGTCTCTCATCTCAATCTTATAACGCTACGCCTGTGAAGGTCGCATAGATATCAGGTCGACACCCAATAGAGCGTTTTGTCCGTTGGCTGAGACGGTGACAAAGTGCCAGAGTATCACTGCCTTTACTGTGCTTCCAGGTCCGTTGGCTGTGATTGGTACTTCTGCAAAGCTGTCTACGGTCGAGTCTGGTTGTTGCTGGACGCCTATTATATTCACATCTCCCCAGTTAAGGTGTGCCTTCGTCTGGCTAAATTGAGCAATTAACTGTGCTGGGTCGGGTGCCTGTCCCCCTGCAATATTTTGGTCAAGCAATATAAGATGAGTGCTGTCTCCATCACGCAAAGCATAGAGCCAGCTTTTTACTAAGTTTCCCTCGCCTTTTCCTCCGTTATAAGGGAATACGAAGGGGTCGTGGTTGATGCCAAATGGCAGCTGATTTGTCACGGCATAGGTGGTTGCAGTGATGCTTGCTACCAGGAGGAGAATAATAGCTATGCTGGATAATTTGTGTTTTTTGGTCCAGGTACTCAAGTAATACAGGGCTTTGATAGGAGGGCGTAAAATGCCTTTAATGATACGTGCGGTTGGGGTCTCTCCGATCCTTTTTTTGACAGGAGTAGTTCGTGGTGGCTTGCGTTCCACTGTTAATGCCGGTTTATCCTTTGGTATGATTGTCGGTTTATTCTCCGGTATGATTGCCGGTTTGTTCTCCGGTGTCTGAGTTGGCGGCGGCTGAGTGGGTGAAGGGCTGCTCATCGTCTTGTTGCTCTCAACTTTCTCGAACTTATCACTGTTTGTAACTATAAGGCCTTAACGTAAATCTCTACGTTGCTCTGAGTTTCGGATAAATTGGTGTCGCGTAGGTGGTGGTCTTGTTATAATATCATACTTATATTGCTTTGTGTCAAATAGTTTCGTTATTATTGTAACGAGGTGAAGAGCTAATAAGGTTCATTTGCAATCAAAGCTAGGTAGTTTCTTTCGCCAGGGGTGCCAACCCTGAGCATTTTTGTTATAATGTACGCACGGTTACAAGATCGGCATTTAGGCAGTTAAATTTATGGAGAATAACATCTAGTAGTGCTGAAATATTTAGGAGTGCAGAGCGGTGACTGATTTATGAATCATCTGGATGCGACCGGACCATATATCTGGCTACGTTATGCCACGCAGTATAATAAAGATGGCCAGATGCATACCATTGAGATGAGTGTTCCTGTCCCGTTGGGAGCGAGCACTGAGCGACGAGAAGAGTTGTTTCGGGAGGCTGAGGCTGGTATGAACCAGCTTGCCAGCCGTTTTGGACAGCGTATGTCCCAGACACCGCAGCGTGTTCAGGACTCCCAAGCAGGATATAATGCGGCATCACGGTCTGTGCCTATACAGAAATCAGTATCACCGCAACAATCGAGAAACAAGCCCGCCTCTGGGTCTGCTCCTCAGGCTGCTTCTCAGCCATCGGAGGCACAGCGACGAGAAGCTGATCCTATGTCGGCCTCCGCGGCACGCAATCAGGAACCTGTGGTGCCTCCGACACGTCCAAATGTCGGTGCTAGTATGCCGATGGCGCTTGGTCCGAACCTTGATAGCAGTGGTAATTTACCGCTGCCTGAATTCATCCAATACATTAATGAAAATCTCAATCTGACTCCGCGACAGGCAATGGAGATGCTGAAGGTGAAATCGCTTTCAACCGGGGTGAATCTGCGTGAGGCTCTGGAACGACTCAGGAACCTTGTTGCACAGCGAAATACAAACTCGGTAGCTCAGCTTGAAGAGAGCGTAGAGAGTGAAATCGAGCCGGAGCATCCTGGAGCTCATCAAGAAGCTCCCCCTTCCTCGGCATCTGCGTCTATCTCTCCTGCTACGGAAACTCAGATACAGCAGTCTTCTCAGATAGTGGATGACCAAACGAGTCAGGCAGGGGGTAGTCAGCAAGAAGATGACCAGTCTCAGATTATCGAGATGCGAGTGTCGGCTCCTGTGCGCTTTGATGAAGAAGAAGATCCTGAGGAAGAAGAGAAACTGGAGGATTTCCACCTGCCACGCGAATTTACGTCTAAGCAGTTAGAGTATGCACGTAACAGGATCAGTGAATTGCGCGAATCTCAAGGACCTAGTATTGTCAGTCAGCAACGTCTCCAGGCACTTGCGAACGTCATAAGTGACAATATTACTCAAGAGCAGTTACAAGAACTCATTATGGGTATCTGGAGTGTTTCAGTGCTCAAAAAATTGAAGAAAGATCAAGTTGAAGCATTGATTTCCTGGGCTAAGCAGGATGACTTTATTGATGAAGTAGAGGCCGTATTGACTGTGCTAGAGGAGGATCGCTATGCGCGTGGTAACCGGTGAAGCCAAGGGGCGCAAATTAAAGACCCCTAAGACGGTCGGGACACGTCCCATCATGGATCGTGTCAAGACAGCACTCTTTGACATTCTTTCGACGCAGGTCGAAGATGCTTACTTCCTAGACTTGTTTGCTGGTACGGGCAGTGTTGGCATCGAAGCGCTCAGTCGTGGTGCCCAGCATGCCACATTCATTGAGATGAATACCAAGATTTTGAAATTAGTGCACGAAAATTTGCAAATTACCCAGCTTGCGAATCGTGCAGAGACCTTGCATAGTGATGCCTTCAAATTTCTACAAGCTCACCAAGCACTACCACCTTCACAAGGTGTACTGACGTCGCATGTTCCGGTCCTTTCTGCAACTGCTAGCCGACAGCGGACATATGATATTATCTATGTAGCTCCCCCGCAATATGAAGAACTAGCCGCTCGTGCGCTTGCCCTGATCGATAGTTCAACCCTGATGGCTAAAGATGGACTGGTCATTGTACAGATTCATCCTAAAGAACGTGCGGGTGTAGCGGCTATAGAGTGTCAGCATCTAGTGCTTGCGGACGAGCGCCGCTATGGAAGCACACTGTTGATGTTTTATCGGCATCAAGTAGAAGGAGGAATTGGCAATGATCAATAAACCTGGAGGTGGGCGCTTTGCCTTTATGGATGCTGGTGAGGCAGCTCGACGCCTAGGCGTGGACCGAGTAACCCTTGAATTGTGGGTCAAAGAAGGCCGTATCAAAACGCACCGAGGTGTGGGACGAGAAGCATTCTTTCGTGCAGGTGATGTCGAGGTGCTTTATAAAGAATTGCATCCGTCAACCGAGCTGGCGGCAGCTGTTGCTGCTGACGAAAGCGAGAGTGCTGGTGAGTCCTTGCCTGTCGCATCTGCTCGCAAAAAACAGGACCCACAAATGCGTGTCTATCTGCGTTTACAGGCCGATGCCAAATGGTATGATATTTCCGAAGATGATATCCATCTCTGGTTTCAGCAACTTGCTCCTGATGGTTATGAACGTAACAAGCGTAACGCCGAGCATACGATAAAAAAACTTCAGTATCTTGTCACTCTAATTGATGAGGCTCAGCAGCGCCGGGGCGAAGCTTGAAAAATTGTTGCCCTTAGGACTCACTGCGCTGTAGGGCAAATTGATCGAACATTGCTTCCCATACTTCTTGGTTTTCAATGCGTTCGCGCGGATTGGCGACACGGGAATTGATCAACTCGAAAATGCTGCACAGTAGCCGCTGGAGGAGTACCGAAGCTTCATCATAGAACCCAGCCGCCTGTTTAATATCGCCATTGAGCACTTCGTAGCAGAGTGTGGTGAAGTCCTCAACATTGATATGGTTCTGCTCTACCTTGAACTGGTAGCTACCCATACGCCAGAGGTTTTCGTTGACCATCAGCGATCTAAGTGTATTAGGATCAAGGGCAATTCCGTTGGCGCGGCTGGTTTCAGCGAGTGCATCCATTGTCCAGTTGATAAATTTAACGAGTGTGGGGAGTTGTTCCATTGGTGTATGTTGTCTCTCCCAGTCCTGTTCCATGCGGCTGATCAGGTCGAGGAAGGCAAAGTTTTCCAAACGGAGCTTTTCAGCTGGTTCGGGAAGCTGTACTTTGTGCCCGTTGGGTTGCTGTAATGTCTCCTGAGAGGCAGGCAGGAGAAACTGATTCTCGACCAGATAGGCCAGATCGCGAGCCACATCTAACTCTGGACGTTGTAGGGCGGTAGCGATACGTCGCACTCTGCGGTAGAGGTTAACATGGGTAAAGAGTTCCAAAGTACGTATGTCAAATTGCATGGTATAGGGGATAACTGGTGCCATTTGGAGGGCGGTACGCATTCCTTGGGGAAGGAACTTATTGAGCTCTTGCCACTCATCGCTGTAGCGAACCATTTCCATAGTTGAGCGTAACACTTCGATCTCAAGCGAGATCTCACCGTGGGGGAGGAGCTTCTGGAGATTCTGCGCAGAGAAGAATTCGTATGTGCCATCCTGCCATAGAGCTAGGTCGCGTGCGATCCACAAAGCTTTTGTGCGTAATGCTTCGCGCAACTGTTGTTCTGTTATTACTCCCATCAAAACCAATCGCTCTCCCATACGTTTTCCCAGAGGATCCTGCAATTGTTGTGCTTGTGCTTGTTCAATGTGCTGGTATATGGTCATGCCAAGTTGCTGCAGTACATCACCAAGGGTTAGTGCACCGGGGTCCATTTCGGAGCAATTTGCTAGCTTGCCCTCGTTAAAATAGAGAATACCTGTACGCCCGGAGCCCTGCTTCAGATGGAGAGCCCCGGTCATGGTTCCCAGTTCAACGACTTGCAAAATTTCTACTAGGCCGAAATCCTTCAGTGTGCCAGACAATGCTGTCTCTGTGTTCATTAAATCCCCCATGATATGTCTGATCAATCTGGATCAGTCGGTTTCGGCCAGCGCCCTAGAGTTATATTCTGCGGCTGTTCTGTTGGAAACATCTATTGCTGACAATTATATCAGAGCTGACTTTTGTCAACAAGCCCGTAGTTGTAGAATTAGTATGATTGGTATCATCGATATCAACGTGTTTTAAACAATTTCTCAGTGCTCCGATCATTATGGAAGGGAACGCTAACATGAAGATTGCTCTTGTGGCCCCACTAGTGGCACCCATTACTCAACCTTTTGTCGGTGGTACTCAAGCTATGTTGGCTAATCTTGCACAGGGGTTGATCTGCCGGGGACATCATGTAACACTTTTTGCCAGGGAAGGCTCTTTTGTTCCCGACATTCCTGTTGAGGAGATTCCGGTACCAGAGTCAGTGCTTCCATCCGATTTCTCTGTTCCGGGCCAGGAACGCCCCGTCGATCCCGGTTTTTTTGCCCAGGCCAATCTGTTTCTCAAACTCTTCCTGCAACTACGTCTGCATAAACATGAGTTTGATGTAATCCATGTTCATGCATTCGATTGGCCAGCTTTTGCCTGTAGCGCTCTTGTCCAGGACATTCCGGTCATGCATACCATCCATCTGGCCGCTGTATCGCCGGAAATTAATGCAGGACTGCGAGCTCTTCACCAGCAACAACATCCTCTCACATTGGTTACCGTTTCTCACTCCTGTGCTCATTCATATGCAGACTACACGCCGTTTGATTACGTCATCTACAATGGGCAGAATCTTGATGCAATCCCATTTGCTCCCCATATTGCTGACGATGCGCCGCTGCTCTTCGCTGGCCGGATTGCGCCAGAAAAAGGTGTTGCTGAGGCAATAGAAATCGCGTGCAGGGCGGATCGCTCTCTATTGATTGCGGGTGGTATTTATCATCATCGCTACTATGAAGAGCAAATCAGGCCTTTGTTGCAGCAAGAACGGGAACATGTGACCTACCTGGGCCACTTAGAGCATGCAGCTTTATGGAAGCTGATGGGACAATCGCTTGGCTTGCTTTTTCCGATTGCCTGGGATGAATCCTTCGGATTGGTTCTGGTGGAAGCTATGGCTACTGGTACACCAGTGATTGCATTTGACCGTGGAGCGGCAGGTGAAGTGATACGTGATGGCGAGACAGGTTTTCTTATAGCACCGGGGGATTGTGTGGCGGCAGCGGCACGTGTGAAGGAACTATCCTCTCTCGCACGAACTCGCTGCCGGACACATGTAGCCAAGAACTTCTCACTTGTGCATATGCTTGAGGCCTATGAACGTGCATATAACGAGATAGTTCTCGGATCGTAGGCATTTGATATATAGTGTCCATCGCATTGAATGTTAGAACTGCGGCAGATAGCGCTCAATCTCCCAGGAATGAACTTGCTGACGGTATTCAGTCCATTCAATGCTTTTTGCGTCCATAAAGCCCTCATATATCATGTCTCCGAGAGCTTCACGGATCAATACATTCTCATGCATTGCTTCGAGGGCTTCACCCAGCGTTAAAGGTAGGAGACGTGCACGTGGGCGCAGTCGCTCACTTTCATCTTGTAAGAAAATATTCTCATCCATGGCTGGTTGAACTGTCATTTTGCGCTGGAGGCCATCCAGACCTGCACGCAGCATAACTGCGAATGCCAGATGTGGGTTACAAGTTGCATCGGCGCAGCGCAATTCGACGCGTAGCGATGTGTAAGGATCAGATCCCGGATATGGAACCCGAATCAGTCCCTGGCGATTGACTCGTCCCCAGTTAACAAAGACTGGGGCCTCATAGCCACGCACCAGTCGTTTGTATGAGTTGACTAGTGGGGCCAGAATCCCGCACATCGAGTGTGCATGGGCGAGCTGGCCTGCGATAAATTGGCGTCCGATCTCCGAGAGACCATATTCATCTTGCTCATCCACAAAGGCGTTCTTACCTGTTTCCAGATTGATCAACTGTTGATGAATATGCATGCCTGAGCCGTTAATGCCGTAGAAAGGTTTGGGAAGAAAGGTGGCATAGAGTCCATGGTGTGCGGCTAGAGCTTTGATGACATATTTAGCCGTGGTCAGCCCATCGGCAATATGGAGAGCATCGCCTATTTCAAAGTCGAGCTCATGTTGTCCCGGAGCTACCTCGTGGTGGCTGGCTTCGATCTTAATGCCCATCTTTTGTAGTATAGAAACCATCTGGCCACGAATGGAGACGGTAGTGTCTGTGGAAAGGTCAAAGTAGCTACCTTTGTCATGTGGTAAAGGGACTGGTTTGTTGTTTTCAATATTCAACAGGAAAAACTCTAATTCGGGAGCAACTTGATATTTGAAGCCCATCGAACGTGCATGCTCCTGAGCTCGCAAGAGTGCGCTGCGAGGGTCGCCATCGAAGCGGGTGCCATCGGGTGTTCGTACATCGCAGATGACGCGTGCAACGACCTCGTTGTCTGCTTGCGTAGTGCTTACTTCCTGTAGGGCTGTGGATTGTCCCCGCAGCCTGCCTGGGAGAATGGTGAAGGTTGAGAGATCGGGAAAGAGGTACATATCACTCTCGGCTACACGTGCAAATCCCTCAAGTGCAGAACCATCAAACCATTTACCATGTTCAATGCAGTTTGAAAATTGTTCTGCAGGAATGGTGACGCACTTTGCGATCCCTACAACATCTGTGAACTCTAGATTAACGAAGGTCACATGTTCATGCTTAATTGTTGCCATGATTTGCTCATAGCTGGTCTGGGGCTTTCTTTGAGACATGTCCGTGCTCCTCTGCTTACTCTTTGTAATCTCCACTGATCAAATGCCAGGAGTATGGTTCTCGTTGAGATAGTGTTGTTCGTTTTCTTATTCCGAGCCACTTTCAACATCTTGTGACTCTGTTTGCCTGCTAGCTTATAGTATCTCACACTTTGGGAGATTTGATAACCATTTTTGGTATATGTTTGGATGTACATTCTTGCGGAAGACTGATGCTTTTCTCTATAATGCGAAAGGGTTCTAATTGATAGAATCGGTTTGTATAATCAGGAAGAGGTGAAGGAGACAATGACTCAGAACGATGAGAACAATACGCCCATTACAACCTCCTCGCGTCGTTTTAAACGCTGGCAAGTCGTATTGACGATTGTATTAATTATACTTGTGCTCATTGCAGGCGCGCTTTATAGCCAGCAGTCCCTGATTCGCAATTGGTTGACGCATTCGCATATTTCTCATGAGGATACTAGTACTTCTGGTGAAAAGACTGGTCTAACGGCACTCAAGCTGCCTCCAGGCTTTCGGGCGGAGATATTCTCCACGGGCTTGTCTGGTCCGCGTTTCATAACCTTTAGTCCAGATGGAATACTCTTTGTGGCAGAACGTGGCAGTGGGAGTATTATTGCTCTGCCTGATCCTCAACATACGGGTCATGCTAGCGAGAAGCGGGTCGTGGTCAGTGGGTTAGATGATCCGACAAGTCTGGTCTTTTATCAGGGAGCACTCTATGTTGGTGAAGCATCGCGTGTCAGCCGTTTTACGCTTGATGCAAATTTGAAGATAACGAGCAAACAGGTCATTGTGCCTGATCTGCCCACAGGAGGCAATCACATCACACGTACAGTTTTGATCGGGCCAGATGGCAATCTGTATGTGTCGATTGGCTCCACTGGATACTAATGGCAATGTTGCAGGTCAGGTACAAGATTTTGCAACTGGCTGGCTTGTTAATAATGATCACACGCTTGGTAGACCTGTGGGTCTGGCTGTAGGACCAGATGGGGCGCTTTATGTGAGTGATGATGGAGCTGGTCGTGTGTATCGGATCTCCTATGGTAGCTGATTTGCCTGCGACTGTGAGTGCT
>DASYAN010000161.1:0-19265 GCA_036501345.1 Ktedonobacteraceae bacterium | reverse complement strand
TCAAAAAAAACAGCATGTGTTGTTTTTTCATCCCATTTCCTTAGAAAAGGATCACGCAACCAATGAAAGGATCACTCTCTCGAACTTTTCGATTTTTCTGAAAATTGGTCTGATTTTGTCTAGACAATTGGGACCCCTATATTCAGTCTACTGAAATGCAAACTGACGATCTTATTCAATGGCTCATAGTTCGTGGTGTAACCGATAAAAGGATTGCTTTGTTTGATGCAGACCTTGGGGTATCTGGCACAAAAAGGATTGACGAACGCACAGGATTACAAGAGCTTGTCGAAAAGATTAAACAGGGGAAAATTAGAGCGGTTCTTGTTTATCAAATCTCTCGTTTGTTTAGAGATGAGACTGGAGTACAGTACAATGTATTCGCCGATGTGTGTAAGCAAAATAACTGCCTCTTGGTGACCAGTGATGGGATGATTTTCAATTTTCGTAATTCCATGCACCTAAAAATGTTCCGTTTTTTGGCAGAAATGGCTGCGGAGTATATTCCGCAGCATATTCACTTATTGCATGAAGCAAGAGAGAGAAAGGCCAGAAAAGGACTGTATGCAGGGATGGGAACTGTCCCCAGAGGGTTAGTCGTAGATTATGGAGAGAATAGTAAGACCTATGGAAAATACCTCGTGTACCGTCCTCATGCGGATATTGTGCTTTCTTTGTTTGAGCGATTCTATGAGCTAGATGGTAGCCTTAACAAACTTTGTGATGAACAGAAAGACAAGTCCGTCGTTTTCCCAGACTTCGATGAAACCATTGACACAAAAAACCGCAAAAAGCGGCACTGGAAAAAAGTTGAAGGTGGCTATCATATCAGCCGCCACGGTTTAATATCGTTACTTACCAATCCTGTATACATTGGGTGGTGGATAGTCAAAGGAGACATTATCAGCCGAGATAACCATGAGCGTGTTATCCCCAAAGACAAGGAATATCTTTTTTGGTTCGCCTTTAATTGTTTAGCTGAATATACCATTAAGGGAGAACTAAACGACAAACGGAAAACACCAAAGCGTTTTTATCAGAAAGGGACTACTCCAAGGGAAGGACTTTTAAAAGACCGTATCACTGGTACTGAGTCTGTGGTCTATGTCCATATTCAGCGAGATTTCTGCGTCTATAGAATTAATGATCCTGTTGCCAAAGTAGACCAAAGATATGGAGCACAGGTTGAAGTTCGATTTCTCGATCAAGCATTTTTAGATCGTTTTTTCGATCATCTTCGGTCAGTTAATGATTTTGATAACTACCGACAGTATGTCAAAGAGGCTCAGGAGCAGAAGGAGTCTACAACTAGTCTTTTGATCTCTCAACTCCAGAAGGCAGAGTGCAAGCAGTCAGAGATCGTTGATGAAATTTTGTCTATACGCCAGGATATCACAAAGCAACTTCAAGAGAGGATCGAGCAAGATCCTCTTCTTGACCCTGAGAAAGTGAGGAAACAGCTTGAGGAAGAATACGCTCCTATTCTCAGGGAATTACGTAAACGCTCAGCTTCCCTGGAGTCCACGAAAGAGGAATTGCAAAAGAAACTTGAGGAGGTGGGGCAAGAGAGAGAAGCCGATCCTGTTTTTTATTATGCAGATTTTCATACTGAACTCGAAAAGTTGATTAAAGTATGGCACAAAAAAGCATTTAAGGAAAAACAGGATTTTATCAACTTATTCGTTCAGAAAGCAGTTTTTAGTGCTGTCGCTCCCCACTGGATACAGCTAGATATTTACTGGAAATTGCCCGGATGGGAGAGCGAATCATTATTCATTCATCGAAGAGGAGGACAAAAAGTCATCTGGACTAAGAGCGAAAAGGAAATTGTGACACAACATTATGCATCAACGAACAGAGAAACTTTGCTGTCATTGCTTCCTAATAAAACATGGAATGCCATTAAAAAGGAAGCTGCACGGCAAAAAATAAATAGGGGAAATGCCGCTTCCTCTTGCTTTATCCCCGAAGAGACAAGCTGGCAGGACTATCAGTTCACTCAAAAAATGGGAGTTGATACAGGAGCGCGAAACACTATCTGTGTCCCTTTGTCTTGACAGAAATTTGCTGTGAGATAATGGCATCAACCAAGGCGTTAAAAACATCTGGATCGGGTTGGAGGGTGCATGGGCCCACGAGCTCTATGGTTTCTTGCATGACTGGGTCGACGTCACGCAGATGAGCTGTTGCGGCTGCAACGACGTCAGAAAATGGAGTTTGTATCGGTATCATATTCTTTCCTTGATGTGTCGCACATATCTTTGTACTGGCGTTCTATGCTACCACTAGTATAGGAGATTAAAGAACATTTGTCCAGTATATTCTCCATTCAATCAAGCGCCTTCGAGCCTACAAGGTTCTGCTTTTCTATATCGAATAGTCAAGAAAATAACATCTTCTAAAGACAGATTCTGTCCCAATCTGTATGGTATGCTTGACTTACAGTTGAGATGCAGAACAAGAGCATCTTTAGTGCTCTTGTTCTGCATCGATAGCGACAATCATAGTTTTGAGATAGGATGTGTTTTATGGAAGAAGAAGCTTTCGAGCAGCAAGGGAAAATGATTAAACGCTCGAAAAAGCAGACAGCAGATTCCAGCGCTCGCAAACCAGTCAGAGTTATGTTATTGGCGATTCTTTTACAAATAGCAGGAAAAGCACGTTTAACCAGAGAAGAAATTTACGAAAAAATACCCCACTATGGTCAGAGTCCCCAAAAGGCCCTCTATCGTGATCTTAAAGACCTCGCTGGAGAGTTTGTAGAGAAGTTGCCTGATCCTGATCCTGATAAGGAGGAGCATCTCGACGAGTGGTGTGCAGAGCAACAACGGCGAGGAAAATTGGCAATTACCTATAATCGTTCTACTGGCACCTTTGGATTGGCACAGTCTGCTTTCAATTTAGATATTAATGAAGATGAGGCACGTGCTTTTGTCGCATTACAGGATGGTTTTACTCCTGGGACACCATATGCCGATGCCGTGCAGCGTTTATTGCAACGCTGGGAATGGCTCTTTTCGGAGAAGAGTCGCCGTCTTGTGAACCAGAAGCGTAGAAGGCTTGCCCGTCCAGTCCTGCTACCGTTATCACCGGCGGCAGATTATGCGCAACATACGGAGGTGATTTTGCAGTTAGATGCAGCTTTAGAAGCTGGAGCTTATATCTCCTTTGCCTATACACCGTTGCCGAGAAGTTGGGATGATGAGCCAGTGCTCCATCAGCACGTTGAGCCCTATGAGTTGGAGTATCGCGATGGGCATTGGTACTTCACGGCTTATGTGTTTGAGATGAATAAGTTTATCGATTATCGTGTCGATCGTATCCACCCCGATTCGGTAAAACCAGAACATGACCATTTTTATCCAGGTGGTAGGAAACGGCCCGGTGTTAAGATCCGCTACTGGGTGGCTCCAGAGATGGCACGCCATGGTACGCTTAGCGCTCGCTTACGGGATCAAACGGTGACCTTGTTGGATGGTGGTCAGGGGGCGATCGTTGAGGGATATGCTCGCTCTATCTGGTGGGCGATGCGTTTGCTGCTGGGTTACGGGGAGCAAGTCAAGGCGCTGGAACCGGAGGAGTTGGTGCAGGTGATGTGTAAGACAGCTCAGGGTATGGGGCGGTTGTACGAGGAAGAAAAGTAGAATTGATAGTGCTAATAGAGAACTAGTTGTAAATCCCAACATTAAACGGCTCATGTCCAGATTTGGTGGTAAGCTCTGCAATAAGCAAGATGGGTCAAAATTGGTGTGGCTCTGCAAGCAGGTTGAGGAAATGAGTTTTCTGCCGATAAGCTCATCCATCACCAAAAGCGGACAAGAGCCGAACAATTCCAAAATTTACACTTCTGGCGAACCGCTGTAGGCCTAGGTTAACAACCTTACACGATTTGATAGGCCGCAGCCCCAAGAGCGGTAACTGCCCCACTGCTTACAGCCCCGGCCTGGGCAATGGCCTTGGTTGCTCGTGTTCCCATCATGGTTGGTACCTTGATCACGGCCATGAGGACGATGACACGTGGCAATTGCTTCAGGATGATAGTGAAAATCCCAAAGGAATCGGTGGGAAGCTGCGGGAGATCCGGCAGCAGTAATGGCAGAGTGGTGAGAACAAAGAGCTGAACCCCCTGGGTTAAGAGGATCGAGCAGAAGCCCTTGAACCATTGACCCACGACCTTTTGTCCAAACCCTCCAGGCAAGCCCCAACACCCAAAGGCCACAGGAGCTGTCAGAATATAGTAGTTCACCAAGACGACTCTGACAAAGACTTGAACAGCAAAGTTGATGGAAAGAACTAGTGTGAGAAACTCCCCCAGGTCCTTGAGAGCTTGGACCGCATCATGTATTCCCTTGGCCAACTTGAGCAAACCGCCAACAAAGGGAACAAAGGCCAGCATATCTGTGACGACCTTTTGTAGGAGAATCTCCATAAATGTGTTCATCACGCATCCCCATCGGCTGACGGGTACAACAATCCCGCGAAAGGATGAGGGGTCACTCTCGCCTTCAAGCGTGTATGTCAGATTGTTGCCGTTTAGCTTCACATCAGGGTAGCCCAATGAGGCGTGTAAACTAACAACTCCATGGCTCACCACATTGGATAATCCAATAAGCATGGTCGTCAGTTCGTAACTCATACTAACAGCCAGGATACTCAGCAGCAGACGGGCTAACATTTCCATGGCTGCGACCCGGCCAAAGGTCCATGATGACCACAGCAACTGGTAACCAATCAAGATCAAAGCAGGTGTAACCAACGTATACCCAAGTGCTAGAGTCAGTGAATAGAGGCTCACAAGATATGTCTGGGAGTGCGTCTCATCAGCATATGTCACCGAAATATGGCCAGGATGCTTTTCAGTCCCCCCAGTTCCACTATTACCGGATAACCAATCGTTTTGCAAAACTGCTTCATTGATTTTACCACTCTTTGAATCCGAGCAAGGAAACACCCAACTAGAACCAGTGTTGTAGCATCCTACCTGATACTCAGGCTCCTGCGATGTCTGTGTCTGGCTACTGACACCACCGCCTTGCCCCCCCCCACTACTGGATGACGTCGTGACAGCCTGAGAGATGGAACTTGATATCTCTTCCGGGTTGCCAGTAAAAGGATTCGCGAATGTACCTGACTCAAGTGTCAGAGCGAGATAGATATTATCACCATTTGAGCACGTCCACCTGCTCTGCTCTGGATCGCAAGTCGGCATATCATTTGAAGCGCCAGTCTGTATGCTCCCATTCTTGCCATCGAGACTTAAATTTGCACTTGCTAGTATAAAATAAGCAAAGGGATTGTAAGCTGTTGGATTGTAGAAGTAGTTATTAGCCTGTGGTATGGGAGCACAACCAAATTTATCAAACGGCAACCCTCCACAGTGCGCATTCGTGCTATCGCCACCTTGGCCAATGCATGCCTTATTGAAACAGATGAGATCATCACCCCCAGTGCGAGCATGAATCTGACCACTATCGTCATTACTCGATCGGTTGTCGCTGTAACAGACGCTATTCTCAGTACAGGTATTTTGATTGTTAAGCAGTGTACTCTGTGAACCGCTAGAAGCCCCAGGTGTAGCTTGTGCTGTTGTAGGAAGACCAGGGGTAGTACCAACAGGCCATTTCAAGTTTTCTGGCTTTTGGGCCTGGATACAGGTGATATCTCTAGCACCCCATTGGAAATCACTATCGTTCCAACAGAAGGCATCACCAGCCACAGTCTGATAGTGATTAGTACAATCACTAGCAAGGGAATACTGGAAAGTGCCCCACGGATTTGGCGTAGCAAGTTGACCGTAACAGTCCGTGACAATGCAGTCGCTTGTCGAGGTTGGCATATCTTGCAAAGCTCTGGAGACCGCATGGTGAAGAGTAGCCGATGATGAGAGAGCTGTTGCCCGAGCAAGTGGTTGTTGGCTCACCAGAGACACAACACACAGGCAACTAAAGAGCAACACCAGAGCCAGGGCCACAAAAGGAATACGATGTTTTTTTTGGCTCTTTTGTCCTGCAAGAGGAGCCTGACGCTCCCGCTGTGTTGCAGATGGTTCCTGGAGAGAGGGCAGGACCGTTTCTTGGTCTTTTCTTCTCTGCTCTGGCAATGGACCAATCAAAAGCTTTTCTGTTTTCCGTGCTCTTTTTATTCGGTAGCTGTTAAGAAGCGCTTTCACGGTCATCTCTCCTATTTCACATCACTGGATGCTTTCACGGTAAAATGATCAATTAGTAAGCTCTTGCCATCAATTCATTCTTTCATAGTTTAACTGGCCAATATTTATGTATTAATAATATATCGCATTTTTACTCTATTTCTTTTATATAAGCAATAGTTGAACATAAAATGCGACATTTCCCTGAATGAAAAATTCCTTCTAACTGATCACCTCTGCTAAGGATACCTAAGAGGAAAGGCTTTTTCTAGGGACAAAGCGGCCATCTTACCCCAAAAAGCGGACAGCTTGATGGGACATAGCGGACAGCCACAAGAGGTAGAGCAGCCCAAGGCGTGGCGTGTGGAGCTATGGGCCCTTCCGGGAATAAAGTGATCATATAGGTTGAGTTTGATGGTATAATTCCAGTCCCCATGAAAGGAGCCTCGGACGATATTGAGAGCCTTGATGTCTTGCTTGGTAACTTTGATGCCTGTAGGATAGATATGACTGTCCTTGACGGTAATGACTGTTAAGCCTTTAGCATTCGTTGTACCTGATATGAGGTGGATAACGACCTCAAGAGAGGTGAGAGGTGTGGCTCTCCAGTTAATATAGCGGTTGTCGGAAGGATTGACCTCTTGTATCTCCTGTGGCTCGCCTCGTTCCGAGGGATCAAGACTTTGGCTAACCGCTGTAGAAATGAAGGAAAAGAGTTGGTGTTCAATTGGCTCGCCTCGTTCCGAGGGATCAAGACTTTGGCTAACCGCTGTAGAAATGAAGGAAAAGAGTTGGTGTTCAATCTTGTTCCATTTGAATGTGGCAGGAGGATAATGGGCCACGGTGATGGTAAGCTGTAAATCCCAACGAACAATTCCAAAATTTACTCAACGCCTCTGTATCCATCGGCTTGTTCGACTG
Organism: Ktedonobacteraceae bacterium; assembly: GCA_036501345.1. Taxonomy (GTDB): domain Bacteria; phylum Chloroflexota; class Ktedonobacteria; order Ktedonobacterales; family Ktedonobacteraceae; genus DASYAN01. Next base: position 12,196 of record DASYAN010000161.1, on the reverse strand, counting down.
CCCCCTGCTCGGCTTCTAAAGCAGCCCACTCGCGCTCACGCTCGTCCAACTCTTTGGCGGTCAGTGGCTCCTCGTCGCGTAGGTGTGCAACTATGGCTGCGAGAGCTGCAGGCGTGGGTGTGGGAAGTGCTTGATGTGCACCACGCGATCGGATGCGAGCAATTACCCTCTGTAATTCACTGTTATTGTTATCTGGGGAAAAGGGTCGTACGTTCATTGTAAATGCTCCTCTCACTTTGCTGGTCTTTTCCATATGAGCACAAGTAGGTACTCTGGTCAATTTGATGTTGAGGTTAGCATTAACCGCGTAACACATTCATTGGACTTTTTTAGCTAAGTATCAATCAGCCATAACGGGGATAAAGAAGTTGCCGCTCATCCTCAGAAAGGATGAGCGGCGTTGTGGGCCAAACCCAAATGGATAGAAGATGACAACGCCCACGGAGCATTCAGTCACTATATTTCAATCGCAAATGCGTAAATATCAAAGGTTGATTTAGTCCCATTATAACACGGAAGACAAATGGATGCTATTGGTGATAATGTAAGAGGTGAAGTTCATATTTTTACGCGGTAGTGCCCATGGTCAAAGGATGGGCTCGATAACTCTGTTGACCAAATTTATGGGGACAACAGAATGGCAGAAAGGGAATAAGAGAGTCGAGATGGCCCCTACCCCACTCCAACGGGTGCGATAAATCGGGCCCCTACACTCGCGCAATGAATTGCGAGACTGAAGCGTTAAAACATTTCTTTTATGGAATATATATCTTTTTCATGGATCGCACCTCTGGGTTTCGAGATAGAGCTTGTCCTCTTAAAAGGCTGTGTATTGCTCAAAAGGAAATCACTGATTTATCAGGTATCCATGGCAATTTATTGCCCGAGTGTAGAGATCCGATTTGTCGCGTCCATTCCTCTAACCTTGCACCTCACGCACTTCACAGAGGACGCCATGCAAAAATATGAAATTTACCCATTTAATTAAAGATGTTGCAACTTCCACTAGCTTTCAGTCACTATAGCTAGTGATAGTAACTGAAAGCTAGTGGAGTTGAATCTTCTATCGCTTTCGCTAACATCATACTAATTATAATATATATTGACAGTACCCGAATAACAGAGTTATAATAAGCCATCTGTTTAGGAGAAAAACAAGAAAACAGTCGTTTTCTTGTCCAAAGGATTATACCTTTGCAATCTATACATTTCCTACTTACAGCTGCCTAAGTAATAGCATTATCTTATCAAGAAAGGAGAATAATTGGTGATTAAGAAGTCGCAGTGCATCAACTTTGCCATTAGCGTACTAAAATGGCTTAATATTACATTTCAAGTTTCTTCATCTTTTCAAGAGCGAAAAGAGTCTGCAATCAAAGAAAGCGCAGGAAAAAAATCGTCTGAAGCGAGCTTGTCCCTGCGAGCAGTCAAGTAACCAGTATCATCCATTGCGTTATTAAGAATAGATGACATCTGGCAGAATTCACGGGGATGAGTTGAGGACCTTATCTCCGTGGAACATGCGATAAGAGGACTCATTATTCCCCTGCTTATAACCTATCAGATTATGAGTAATGTGTAACAGACTAGCAATCTGTTACGTCGTTTTCTCATGTCCTTTGGCTGGTCAGAGGATAGCACAGAAGTTATGAATTGTCCAGAGAAACGGCTTTTTCTAGCACTTCAGAATCTCGTTCTCTAGGGACAGATTCTGTCCCAAGCTCTATGGTATGCTCACTTATAGATGAGATGGAGGCAACTAAATCCATCACATACTTGATTTACACTGATGAAAAGAAGCAAGCTTTTGCTAATACTTGAAAAATTAGCAAAGCTATGTAGCCAAGGATGAATTCATGAAACCTATCAGTATAGGCATCTTGCCCGTCTACTCGGAGCAAGATCCAAGTGAGATTGGCAATATGCAACTACATACGCACCAAGTGAGGACTTGGGAAGCGTTTAAAGATCCAGCAGTAGACGTAATTTTTAATGTGGCAATGACTGGTGATGGAAAAAGTGTGGCGGGATATTTACCTGCATTCAAGGATGGGAAGCATGTTGTGGCAATGTATCCGACAAATGAGCTGATACGGGATCAGCGTCAGGCGTTGCCTCGCTATGAGCAACGTTTGGGTATCAGTTTGCCAAAGCATGAGGCAATGGATAGTGCCAGGATCAGCGAATTGATGCGTTTGCATGATACGTCCGATCGCTTGGAGCAAGTGCGGAGGCTCATTCGACGTAACCCTATTCTGCTGACCAATCCTGATCTCGTGCATCTTATCATAAGCCACCAGTATAGTTGGGGGGCTAAGCGCAAAGAACTTCCCTCCGAACTAGATTGGCAATATGATTACCTGCTTTTTGATGAGTTCCATGTGTTTGATGTGCCACAGATCATCTCGGTAACTAATATGATTGGTTATCTGGCAACGTTGCATCAACGTCATCCCAATCAATATAGGAAGAAGTTTGTCTTTCTCTCAGCAACTCCCAACGGGCTACTCAATACTCTGTTACCTAGCGGGGGATTACAAGTCTGTTCTGTGCAGAGCACTTATAGTTCAACTCCTCAAGAAAACTATCGCTGTATCCTCCAGTCCTGTGAGTTAGAACTGGATGAAGTCAGTCCTGAAAAGTCTATTGAGCTATGGGTAGAAGAGCATCTTAACGAGATAAGCGAGTTTTTTAATACGCACAAAGGATCAAAAGGTGCGATTCTGGTTAACTCTGTGGCTACAGCAAAGCGTCTGGTGGCTTTCTTAAAAGAGCGCTTTCGAGACCAGCCCAATATCAGTATTGGTGAAAATACTGGTTTGACAAGTCGACAGGAACGGCTTGCTTCATTCGACAAAACAATCCTTGTGGGCACCTCGACGGTGGATATCGGCGTTGATTTTAAGATCAACTTGCTGATCTTCGAGTCCTATAGTGCTGGCTCATTTATCCAACGTTTTGGTCGCCTGGGACGTCACGAAGGTTATCCCATCTATCGTGCCTATGGGCTTGTGCCACGCTTTGTGCTGGAGCGCTTCGCCAAGCAGATTGCTGAGACTACAAAGATAGAGCGCAAGACTTTTAACAACATTGTTAATGAGGTCTTCCCTACAGAAAATGATTTCCGTCGCTATGCCAATCGTTGGGGTGTAGTACAAGCTGCTCAGGTCTTGTTCGATTTGCAGACACTACAAAAAATAAGGGAGAAAGAGAATAATAGAGCCCTACAAGAGGAAAATACAGCTCTTGTTGAAGCACTTAAGCATCGCTATGAACAGTTTTATGGTCAAGGTGATCCGGCATGTTCTGTGATGACGAAAGCTATCAACCGATACAAGGGAATCAAGCATCAGACGCCAGAGATGGTTGCTGAACTGGCTAGTTTTCGTGGGCAGAGTCCACTCTCCTGTGGAGTATGGGACAAAACAGATGCTACAGATGGACACCTGCAAACATACAATCTGTTCTTCTTGCTTACTAATACTGATTTTACAGTAATAGATAAAGAAGAATTTATGCAGGAAGTTAGAAGGAAAAATCAGCAACAAATTGGCGGAGAAGAGGATATACAAGATGCTAAGCAGCATAATTCACAAGAAAAAGCTTTTGAGCATCAACTCCTGTATGTCAAAATCAACGAATTTGTTGCAGAGCGTCAATCATTGCTCTTGCGTACTAAATACGATTTGGCACAATCGGGTCAATTTCTTCATAAAGTGATGGTGCTTGATGAGATCACGGTTCTTGATCCAGAACATCCACAGCGTGATAAAATTAATGGTGTACTTAAGAAGAAAAACCTTGTCTGCATTATCAGCGATATTCCTCCACTAGATTTGAAGCGTCAAATGCGCCTGGGGCCACTTTTCCAGGTACAGCGCATTCAGGATAGTATGGGGTCGTGTTACTCTATCGCCTTTGGGCAAGATGCTCTATTGCTCGACTCTGAGTTGTTCTTCCGTAAGACACGTGGAGACAATGCTATGATGCTATAGAGCAAATGAAGCTCTGGCGAGATTGAAAAAAGGAGATGTACGTGTTTTTTCTGGAATTACTTAAAAAGTTGGCACCTGCCGACGATCTGGTCACCCGTGAGTTCATTGAACTGATGGTACCTCGGTTGCTCGAAAAGTATGTGAACCGTTCTGCGAAAGGTGGCACACATCAGGACAATGATGCGTTGGATGAGCATGCCAAACGAGCATTTGAAGCGAATAAAGATCAGAGCATGTTCAGCCATTTGCTCAATGGCATTTTACCGTCGCTTCGTCTGATCCATGTGCTTGAAGATGAGGGAATTGAGCAATTTTCTGATCTTGAGCGTCGTGTGTATATTCTTGCTTATCTGATGCACGACATTGATAAAATCAATGGACAGCGTGTCGAAACAAGAACACGCGAGGCTATCGAGGAAGCAAAAGTATCTATTGGCAGAGAGTTGCGGGAATGTAACGTAGAAGCATTCTTTCCAGAAATTATGGAATATCTGGAAGATATCACGTTTCTAGTGGTCAATACGCAGCGGACGTGGGGGACAAATTTAACGGCGCATCTCTGGAATCTGCGTTTGCCAAGACGGATTCTCTGGTTGCGAGATCTCTGCACGTTTTCGGACCTTATTGCCTATGCGGTAGCTTCTCCTGCTGAGATATTGCATGCGGGAACCTTGGGCGAGATTTTAGCCACTCTGAGCGACAACCAACTGACATTTCACTATCACCAGTTGCGTGATGTACGCGGGTTATTCACAAGCGCGGTCAACAATGGCCTCATCAACTTGTTTACTGATGATAATAAACGAGAGGGGATCTGGTCATATTTGTTCTTTTCGGATGGTGTGGTGTATCTCGCACGTAAGACGGTGAAACTATCTATCACAAATGAGCAGATAGTTGAGGCGGTAAAAAAGCAACTGCAACTCGTGTGTAGTGTACGGGTCAAGCAGGATGCACCGGGCTTTGCATTTAGCAATCAGGGTAATGCCAAACATCCTGAATACTACTTTGAATTCCTGTCCTTGGATGATTACCTGCAATTGCTGATAAATAGCACAATGCGTCGTACAGTCAGGGATATAACAGCAGGACCCTTTGAGAAACTGCGTGAGATGCAGAGCAATAAAGAAATTGCTGCAGACCTGCTAACGGACTTGGATCTCAAGCCAGATGTGCGTACTAGCAAACTTGCTCGTTTCTTCTCGATCGTCTTTACTACTGTACTCGGTATGCTCAATAAAAATCAGCAGGATTTGTATAAGCAAATAGAACAGGAGATTGTAGATTATCTAGCATTGCAGCCATATTGGGAGCGCTCGAAAACGATTCCTAACAAAGGCGGTGTTGAGTATCGTTGGTTCTGGTTGGCCGCATGCTACATTCAGGATCATCAAGGTATTCATGAATACGACGGTCCAGGCAATCTTAATGAGGTCTTTGAGAGAATCTTTGCACTGGTGAAAGAGCGAGCAAGCACAAAGTTGAGTCAAGCCATACAGGAGCGTCAACGTTACCTCACGCATTTGTCCCACTATCTTGAAACTATGGTTGAGCTGCCACATACGGTGCGCGATCAAGGCATGTTGCCTGATTTCCACAGTGAGATGCAAGGCTATACACATGCAAAAGACAAGGGTAAAGCCAAAAAGTTGATCTGTACGCTCTGCAACAGTTCTTATCCAACAGAAGCTCAGTCTGATAACGCTGTGTTGTTTCAGCCGTGGGTGTACAAGAACAAAATGCCACTCTATGCTGGTACAAATGCAGGCGGCGTATGTGCTATTTGTGCATTAGAGCTGATGCTACGACAGCTTCAGCAGAAAGGAGATTTGCGTCTGACTGGAAGTAAGTTTGAGGCCATGAAGATCAAGTATATCACGGTCTATCCCAACTACTTCTTTACGGCAGAGACAGGAGCAATGGTGCAGGGCATCCTTGACCAGTTGTGGGATATGAATTTCTTCACATTGCGTCAGCAACTGACAGGCAAAGATCTTGAAGTGAAAGATGTGCTGAATTCACAGATGTTTGTACTTGAGGCAAAGCCAGAGGCCAAAGGTCCCCGTATGGTTCCTGACTTTGATGATGATGTAGAGAGCGAGGATAGTACCACACAGGAGGACTTACTCACAGGTACAAACTTGGAGGCAACTCCAGAACAGGCGAAGGACCTCCATGATTATGGCTTCATCAAGTACGAGTATCCCAGCCATACCTACCCGAGCATGTGCTTTTTCGGTATGCGTGCAGGTAAGGATGATAATGATACGGCATCGTGGGCTATGCCTGCATTACTTGCACTTGCCTTGCCATTGGTGACGGGTGCAAAGGTAGTGATCTCTGAGTTGCTATTGCCGCTCTTTGCGTCTGGGCACGATTTTCCAGAAACGGTGGTATTTGATGCTCCACATCCTTACCTTGGACGTTTGCTGGATAATGTTTGGCATGGAGAGGCTACGGCTGAGCATGCAGACCGTGGGCATAGAAATCGTGTCCGAGTCAATAAAATGCTGGATAAGCTCTCGATGCTTGTACAGGTTTATCAGGTGAACTTTGAGACTTACTCGAAGAAGGGCAAGCCTGAATGGCAACACCTGAGCTCGGTTGTCCGCGATATCGAAACTGATCCTATGTACGTGTTTAGCTACTTGCGTGAGCAGGAACGTAGAGGGACAACGGTATTTGCAGCCCGTGCAAATGCGTATATCGGTATCTACCAACGTGTTTGTCGGGAATTGTTAGGTCAACGCATCTGCCAAGAGATGCTTGATATGAATTTAAAGGAGGAGAAAAACTTGGGGAATATTCAAAAGTGTGTAGAACTCTACACGACATTTTTTCGCGGTGGCTATGAGTCACATTCGATACTCAAGCCAGTAGATATTGTTGCTAAAGCCATTATCAATAGCCCGTTGGAGATCGATGAGGAAGATTTGCTCTGGCAGATCCAGGGCGAGTTGAAGAACTGGCTGGATCGTGTACGGAATCGCCAAGCAACGGGCTATGCCGTATTCTGGGGCAAAGATATTGATGTAAAGGAAGCTCCTGCAATCCGCGAGTTCATTACCTACTTCTATAAGCAGGTGTTCAGTATTTATTGCCAGGGTGAACGCGGCGTATTGCGCAGCCGACTCAACCGTTTTAAGGATGGCTGCGAGGCCTACTATGTACACTTGCGTACGATACAGCGTATCCAAGAGCAAGATGCCGAAAAAGAACCTATTGCTTAGTTGAATTGTAAAAAAAGAAAGTGAGTTTCAACATGTTTTTGAACAGTTTAGAAGGTAAAGACGTATTCCATCAGGATATTCCTAAATTGCCGATGGGTAAGTATGCACACGTTATTCTCTTGCGTGAGACGAATTCGTTTGCACTTTTCCAGACCGATAGTGAGCTGAATATCTCCCGCGTAAGTCTGGGACGAAGCCATCAAGAGTTGACAACACGTATCGTGCTCTTTAAACGGAAACAATCGACTCCAGAGCGTTTGACTGGACGAGAATTGTTGCGTAGCCATGGCTTGGTTGAGAAGTGCAAATACAATACGTCCGAGTTTTGTAAACGTTGCCCTGACTGTATCTATTATGGCTTCGCGATTGGCAATGAGGGATCTGAGCGTTCGAAGGTGCTGGTTGATTCGGCCTTTTCGATTACGGGCTATGATTTGTCGCATCAGCAGTTCACTTTTAATGCGCCGTCGGAAAATGGCACGATGAGTGAGGATGGTAAGATGAAGACGGCCCTGGGTGAGCAGGATTATGTCTTGCCTCAGGTCTATTTTCCTTCGGTGGTGACGATTAAAGATCCCACAGAGGCCGAGTTTATCTATGTGCTGAACAATATCTTGCGTACAAAGCGCTATGGGGCACAGAATACACGTACTGGAACGGTCACAAATCGTGTGCTGGGCGTCGTTTTTGCCGATGGCGAGATTTTCTCCAATCTCCACCTCACTCAGGCTGTCTATGATGCTTTACCGTCAGAGCAACGTGCAAAGATGCCTCTTCCACAGCAAGGGGTCGTTGAGGCTATGGAAACGGTTGTTCCCGAACTCTTGCGAGAAGATGGGGTTGTCTATCGTCATATCGCTGGTGAGCGGTTGCAGACATTGTTGCAGGAGGTGACGCAGATTACTAGTGATGAGCAGAAACTACTCGCACTTTTAACCCAGGCAAATGCTGAAGCTAATCGCTATGCTCAGAACTACGGTGTAGGAGCTAAAGAAGCTAAAGGGAAGAAATAGGGTAAAAATGTGCGATATGCTTATTGGAGATTGAAACGGAGTATATTATGCTCATTACGGTCTGTAACCTGACGTTGCATGATTTTCTCTTCTATGCTTCACGAGAGGTTGGGCGGCTCTATGAAACAGAGAAATATCTGCACAACTATGGACTGACCTATGCTCTTGGTCTGGTCAAGTCGCCCTTTAGCAATTTGTCTCAGGTGCCGCGCTATCAGGAGGATCTTGCTGTGATGAATGAGCAAGGGATATATGTGACGCCAGCCTATCCCTTGCGCTGTACATTTGCCTTTCACACGTTTAAGATGGCAAATGTCAATTACTACAACTTCACACCGCAAATCAGTTCCAATCAGGTGGTCTTTGGACGGGCTAAGGAGTTGGTGCCTGAAAGCACTTTTGAGTTCTTTGTGCTCAGTGAGCAAGAGATAAAGCTGCCGAGCTGGATTCGTCTGGGCAAGTGGATGGCTAAAGGGCATGTGCAAGTCAAGGCCAGAGCATATGCCGAGGTTAAACAGGGATCTTTTCAGGTCAAGGGAGCACTCAATCCGCTTGATGTCGATATGATGCCTGAGAATTGCAATATCATTGCCATGGCACCTGCTAGCTTGCTAACAAATGCTCATTACACCGGGTCCTATTACGAAATTGCTGATAGTAGTAATACCCATAATACGGTACGTCTACCTGCGGGGATGCGCTATCAAGCAAAACGCTAATACTGTCCCTTTTGGATTATTGATGGCAATCAAGCGTGTGAAGCTGCTATGCTTGGTTGTCATCATCAAATGTCTATAATGTCTATAGAGAAGAATTGAAGGAGGAATTATGAGCTGATGAAAGAATCAACTGATATTGTACAGTCCACCAAGCTGTATGCTCTGTTGTTAAAGCTGCGTCCGCTCGAACGTGGAACACTGATGCCATTTTCGGGTGAACTGGTACATGGAGCTTGGCTAAACTGGTTAAGAGAGACGGCACCTGATGTTGCTGAGCGACTCCATGAAGGCAACAAACGTCGTCTCTTTACCTGCTCCAGTTTGCAATTTCCATATACTAAGGAGCATATTCTACAGGCACAACGGGAAAATACTCATTTGCCACTGGACCCACAGAAGACGTATACCGTTCGCTTGACCTTATTGCATGGAGAACTCTTCCCATTGTTCTACACGATGATTATGGGAAAAAATGAGTTGGCAACGCGTGCAAATCCGCGCCCGTTTATCCAGATTGGAAAACAATCTTTTCTGCTCGAAGAGGTCATTTCCCATGCTGACCATTCCTCTGACTGGACTGGTTTTACCACTTGCGAGGATCTGGTCGAGCTGGCGAAGACAAAACGCTTATTACTTGTTCAACCTCTAGAGCTAGAATTTGCCTCGCTGACTGCTTTTAATCGGATACGCCATTTTACGAAGCCGTATGGCAATCACTATGCACGTCTGCCGTTACCATCCTATGTGTTTGGGGGACTAGCCACGCGCTGGCAGGAAATAGCAACACCAGCACTTGCACATGTGGTACAGCGTGAGCGCATCCAAGCGTATATTGAGACTGATGGCCTCATTATAGATGATTACCAATTGCAGACGCATAGGGCGCATTTTTCTCAATACGCTCAGTCTGGTTTTGTTGGTACCTGTCGTTATCTCTTACGTGGTCCCGATGATCCACCGACAGCAAAAGAACCACTCACCGTTCGCCAACAGATTTTACTGCTCTCATGGCTGGCATTTTATACGGGCGTGGGTTATAAACCTACGATGGGTATGGGGCAAACACGTTTGGTCGAGGATGGATGAACATGGAAGAAGATGAGATGCTTGAGATCTCTCATTTGAATGCACTGGAATACTGTCCGCGCCGTTTTTACTATCAATGTGCATTAAATGAGTTTATCGATAATGCACATATTGCGGAAGGAAACATGCTGCATGAGAGAAGTGACAGCGGCTTGAGGACCCTGGAGGATGGCATTACAAAATTTCGCCGTGTCTGGGTTGGATCTGACCGCTTGAAATTAAGTGGTTTTGCAGACGTGGTGGAAGAACAAGAGGGAAAATTAGTACCAATCGAGTACAAAAAAGGTAAAATGGGCGAATGGCTCAACGACCATGTACAGTTATGCGCTCAGGCACTCTGCCTGGAAGAGATGCGAGGATGCACTATTGCCTATGGTTACATCTTCTACTTCGGTTCAGCACGACGTGAAGAGGTGGCCTTTGATGAGGCGCTACGACAACATACCGAAGAGACGATTCAGCAGGCATTCTCCTTACTGGAGCGCGGCGTATTGCCTCCACCATTGGCTGGTAAAGCGAATAAGCGTACGGCACTACCGACAATGCATCGCAAATGCAAGGATTGTAGTCTGGAACCGCTATGCTTGCCTCGCGAGGTACTGACACTAGCGGGGGAAGTGAAGAAGTAGTTTTTTGGAAGGAATAGAAAATTGCAAGGTATTGAATGGGGAGTAATAAAGGAGAATAGCGGAATGGCAACAATTTACCTGAATGAACAACAGTCGATCGTCAAGAAGCGTGACGAATATCTGATTGTCCAGTATCCTGATAAGCGTAAGACCGAGGTCCCATTGATCAAAGTATCGCAAGTTGTTGTAGTCGGCGATATCACATTAACAACGCCAGCCATGCATGCTTTGCTTGAGCGAGGGATTGAAGTTTGTTTTCTTTCGTTCTACGGACACTTTCGAGGAAGACTCTCTCCACCTGTCGCCAAGAATGCTGCTATTCGTCGGGCACAATATCGGGCACATGTAGACCCTCAACAAGCGTTACTGATCGCCCAGGCCTGTGTCCGAGGAAAGCTAGCGAATATGCGCACAATGTTGTTACGCGCCAATCGGCAGATGCAGGAAGAAGAGATTGCAGAAGCCGCCAGCGAAATCCAGCGTATGATCCAGCAGACTTCCCAGGTTACCGTGCTTGGCTCTTTGCTAGGAGTAGAGGGACGTGGATCGGCAGCATACTTTGGTGTATTTGGAAAACTCCTGCGTGGCCCAATGAGTTTTACGCGTAGACAAAGGCGTCCACCTAAAGATCCGGTAAATGCGATGCTCAGCCTGGGATATACGCTCCTGGGGCACCAAGTGGCAGCGGCGATCCAGATCGTCGGCCTTGATCCATATGCCGGATTTCTCCATCAACCGCGTCATGGACGTGCGGCCTTAGCACTCGACCTAATAGAAGAGTTCCGACCGATCATTGTGGACTCAGTGATACTGAACATCTGCAATCACCACCTATTATCCGAGCAGGATTTTCAAGAAGAACTGGGTGTCATTCATCTCAAACCGGAAGCACGTAAAAAATTCACCACCAAAATCGAAGAGCGCTTACAAGAAGAGATCCAGCACCCGCAATTTGAATATCGCACCAGCTACCGCAGATGTATTGAATTGCAAGTAAGGCTATTAGCAAAATATCTCACAGGCGAGATACCAGCTTACCCACCATTCATTGTAAGGTAAGGGAGCCTATGAAAACACCACCAAGCCATGCAGACGAAAGCACACTCTACATAGTCAGCTATGATATTCCGAATGACAGAAGGCGTACCCGTGTCCATAGCGCATTGACAGGCTTTGGCACATGGGTACAATATAGTGTATACTTGTTGAGCTTAAATCTAGGTCTGGAGCGGCTTCACGAGGTTCTCTATGCACCAAAGGTATAGTACATTCTGCTTTTCTCTTTCCTTCTTCTTTGTATGGTAGAAACCTCGTCTGTTTGTTGCACCAGTATTTTTTAGAGTAGTTTAACAGTATTTGATGTTTTTTTTAGACTGTGATTATTTGCCATTTCTCCAGCCCGTTTATCCTTCATTCACTTCTACTGCTTCATTCATCCAATCTTACACCTTCACCGCCTGCTCTAACTCATTGACTAGTTTCACTGTCTCGACACTCACCGTTAGTACTTTCCCAACTAGGCGC
>DASYAN010000160.1:0-4023 GCA_036501345.1 Ktedonobacteraceae bacterium | reverse complement strand
GGCTCACGCTGGTAAGCTTCGCGGTAGATACGCCACAGAGCACGCTCATCCAGACGTTCATTGATAAAAACATGGGCCGTGACGAGAACACCGCGTACCAACTCGATCGCAGTAGCAGAAAAAGCCACCGTCTGCGACAACAACCTAGAAAAACCCGCTTCATCACGTCCATTGGACAATTTATTGCCCCCCTGGCAATTCATACCCGGAGGGCACACGGTTGCCCGAGTGTAGGGACCCGATTTATCGCGTCCGCCGTCCCCCATCGCGTCCGCAGGCACTACATCCACAGGCACTGCATCCATAGAGCGAAACTGTCCAAGTTCTTGAATAAGTTCGGCTGTGTGGCGATGACCAGTTGGTTCGAACGAACGTACAGCACCACTTCTATCAGGATGGTGACTACTAGCTCCGGGAGTCGCTCCAGCCGCAGAGGAACCAACTTTGGCATCGACAACAAGTGGAATATTCTGGTTCACAATGCCTGCCCGATAGAGGGGGGCCAGACCCAGGATCGCCGTTGTCGCCATACAACCAGTACCGCTGACTAGTTTCGCTTCTGACAATTCCTCGCGATGCAATTCGGGCAGTCCATAGATCGCCTCCGACAAAAGGTGTGGCGCTTGATGTTCGTGCCCGTACCAGTGCTGGTAGAGTTCTGGCAAGTGCAGACGGAAATCTGCAGCGAGATCTATGATGCGCGGAGCAATAGCTTGGTAATGCTCAATAGCCCCACCAGACATGCCATGCGGCAAGCAGAGAAACAACATGTCACACGTAGTCAGGTCGTCTGGATGACAAAAACGCATGGTAGTAAGCTTGCGCAAATTTGGATGGGCGCTATGCACAAAGTGCCCGGCCTGACTACTAGACGCAACCTGCGTCAACTCCACCTGCGGATGGAAAAGCAGTAGCCGGATTAGTTCGCCTCCGGTATAGCCAGATCCTCCAACAATGGCAACTCGTACACGACTCACCGCAATACCTCTTCCCGTATATGACTCAATATATACTCAAGCATCTCTTGTGGAATATCAACTTCTGTTGGTGCAATACTGTTACGAAACTCCATGGTGGCATTAATCTCATTAATCAGCAAGCCGCCTTCTTCGTCCTCTAACACATCAACGGCCAGGATACCACCGCCGACGGCTTGAGCCGCACGAATACAAAGACTATCCAGATCGGGAGTTACAGGACAATTGCTGGTCACTGCGCCACGAGCAGTATTGGTTACCCAATGTTCGCTTGCACGATAAATTGCACAGATTGTTCGATCCCCTAGGACAAAGGCTCGGATATCACGCTTCGGTTTAGCAACATATTCTTGAATATAATGAATATGATGTTGATAAGAACCAAGGGTCTCACGGTGCTCAATGACTGCCTCAGCAGCATCACGATCGTTGATACGCGCCAGCAGACGACCCCACGAACCAGAGATGGGCTTGATGACAGCAGGATAGCCCACTGCTTCGATACCTTCAATAGCTCTTGGTTCGTCAAATGCCAGCATTGTACGAGGCACAGGAATACCAGCCCGCAACAAGGCCAGTGTGGTCAGTAACTTATCGTTACAGGTCGCAGTTGTCGCTGCAGAGTTGAATACCGGAATCCCCCAGTGCTCCAACACGTGTAACACAGCTAACCCACGCGACTGGCTGACACTGCGACAGAACACAGCGTCATACGCACGCCAGCGTTCACCCGGCTGGGTTAGATCAAAGAGCAATTCGCCATCATCGATAATATCGAACTCGATGCCGCGCCTCTGCAATGCTTCGATCAACAATTTTTCTTCCACACGGACTCGCGATGTCAGGATAGCCAGACGCATAGTGTTATTCTCCCCAATCTTCCTCAACCTGCGGTGCAAGCGCTACTTCGGGCTGCTCCACATTGAGTACTTCTAACTCAGCATTGCAATCAGAGCAATAGATGATCTCACCAACCAGCAAGCCTTGAACAACCACTTCGGCATCACATTCAGGACAACGTGCCATTGCTTATTTCTCCTTTTTTAGCAATTTGTACTTGTTTTGTCACAATAATTTCGGTACAAAAAAAGCCCTTCATCCCCTTGAAAGGACGAAGAGCAAGCGTGCTCTCGTGGTACCACCTTCATTCACCTATGTCTCTGACACAGGCCTCAGTTACAGGACATCTAGGAAATCTGCGATGTTTCCTGTATTAGCCCACTAACGGCGGCTAACCGGCAGAGTTCTACTTTCGTTATCACGATTTCTTCTCGCAGCATTAGGGGTCTTTTTCACGGGTCAGCCATGCGAGCTTTCCACCAACTGCTCGCTCTCTAGAATGTGCCGGACACCGTTACTCGTCCCTTCACAGCTTTTTTTTATATAACCGGACAAAGGACATATAAAAAAGCCCTTCATCCTTTCAATCAGGACGAAGAGCCGTTACTCTCGTGTTACCACCTTCATTCGTCGCTGCCTCACGGCAACAACCTCAAGGAGTACCTTATGTACTCATATCCGCTAACGGGGACCTCCGGCGAGTTCTACTTTCGTACCAGACGATTTCTTCTCGCAGCTCCAGGGTCTTTTTCACGGGGTACGTACACGAGCTTTCCACCAACCGCTCGCTCTCTGAGTACACGGAAACACCGTTACTCGTCCCTGTCAAAGCTATCTGCATTATGCTGTTGTATTTCTGCTTCTTCTAGAGTTATAACATGTCCTTTTTCGATTGTCAAGGATTTACCAAGTCATTACTACAGGGTAAGCAAAGAGAAGATATTGCTCACAATGTTCCGCTACATTGTATGGTTGAAAGTAACACAAAGGCAAGAGCAGGACTCTTTGTACCTATTTTCCTCTAGACAAGCATACCACATTCTCTTATACTTCCTCAGGGTCTGTAAATGCTGTAAGAAATTGTTAGAGATGGAAGTTCCCTTTTAGACGAGAGTGAGTATAAAAGCTGCCCGATCTTCTGGGCAATTATTTGGAAGGGCTGCAATAACCTATGTCTTCATCTAAATGTCTCAATGCTACGAGAAAAGGTAATCTCAAATTGCTTCTTACTCTCTGTGCAATTGTTCTCATCGCTCAGATAATAATCCCATCATCTTCTCTCCATGCTCAAGGTATGCGCCACGTGATTTCCACTGCTTCTCCTGCAGCAGTTACCATTAATGGCGCGAAACAGTATCAAACCATCGATGGTTTTGGCTTTTCAGGTGCATTTGGAGCTGCTGATCAATTGCGTACACTTTCATCAACAAATGACCAGACACAGATATTAGATCTACTCTTCAATACCTCGACAGGGGCTGGTTTCAGTATTTTGCGCAATCTGCTTCCCTCTGATACGACCCATACTATCGAACCTAACAATCCGGGGAGTCCGACTGCAACTCCCCAATATGCGTGGGACAACAATAGCTGGGGACAGGTCTGGCTAGCGAAACAGGCACAGAATTATGGACTCAAGCAGTTTTATCTTGATGCTTGGAGTGCTCCAGGCTTCATGAAAACCAACGGTGATGAAGCAAATGGAGGAACACTCTGTGGAGCTCCTGGAACTTCTGGCAATCCTACAGTATCATGTAACAGCGCCGACTGGCGACAGGCTTATGCCAATTATCTGCTCCAGTATATTCAAGACTACACAAGTGATAGTATTCCAATCACAGACATTGACTTTATCAATGAACCCAACCTGAAGACCTCTTATTCTAGTATGGTTATGACCCCAACACAAACAGCTGATTTCGTCAAAGTCCTGGGACCAACTTTACGTGCTTCCTCATTCCATCCTCAGATTGCCTGCTGTGATGAACAGGGTTGGGATCTGGCTCAAAGTTACACTAACGCCATTACCAGTAATCCAACTGCCAACGGCTACGTCGGAGTTATATCCAGTCATGGCTATACTGGTTTTCCCACTTTTACTCTCACAGGCACTGGTCAGAAACACATTTGGCAGACAGAATGGTCGACTTTTGATGCATGGAATCCCTCCTGGGATGACGGCAGCGATGCCTCCGGTTTCACCTGG
>DASYAN010000159.1:0-11514 GCA_036501345.1 Ktedonobacteraceae bacterium | reverse complement strand
TGCGCAAGTGCGGCACGAATCCCCTTTGTCATGCACAAATCTATATAAGTATCTGTGCTAATATAATGTTCAGGCCTAGCTAATAATTCCCGCTCTACTTCGATCCAGGAGGACGGCCAGGGTTGCCCCATAAATGGGAGTATAACCGCGTACTTTGCTATAGCCCGTTTTAAGTCATTAATACCTGCACTCGTCTCACTGTTTACCTGTAATACATCAACAATTTGTGGATAGTCAGCTCGATAGTGTGCAATGTTCAAATCCAACGTGTGTTCATCGCTATGTGTCGCAACAAGCAAAACGGGAGTGCTAGGAGCCAGCATACGAATAGTATTGAGCCAGTAGTCAAGGTTGCCATGATCTCCTCCAAGGCGGGCATTCCAAACTAGGAGGTAGAGAGCACGTTTGGTGAGAAAGAACTGGTGAGTTGCCCGGTAAATATCCTGACCTCCGAAGTCCCAGACATTGAGTAGAAGAGATTGGTCAGGTAAAGAAGGATGAGGCAACGCCAGGGTATCGACCTCAATGCCACATGTGGTTTCCAGAGCAGTATCAAAAGCATTGCCATGGAAAGCACGCAAGAGAGAGGATTTTCCAGTGCTCGCTTCACCAACAAGGATGAGTTTGGCTTCATACCTAAAAACATGTTCGCGAGAAAGTTCTTGTAAAAAAGTGAGCACGGCTTCTGTTCCCTGAGCCACAATTTCGGGAGGAGGTGTCAAGAAGTTTGGATTCTTACTCAAGGACATGTACTGCAAATTGGTTAGCTGTCCTAGTTCAGGTGGGATCTGTGTCAACTGGTTCTTATGCAATTGCAGATTCTGCAAATTGGTTAACTGTCCTAGTTCGGGTGAGATCTGTGTCAACTGGTTGCCACTTAGGTCCAAGTTCTGCAAGTTGCTCAACTGTCTTAGTTCGGGTGGGATCTGTGTCAACTGGTTGTCATACAGATCCAAATGCTGCAAGCTGTTCATTAGCCCTAGTTCGGGTGGAATGTGCGTCAACTGGTTCTTATGCAAATCCAGGTACTGCAAGTTGCTTAACTGTGCCAGTTCGGGTGGGATCTGTGTCAACCGGTTCTTATGCAGGTCCAGACGTTGCAAGTTGCTTAGCGGTCCCAGTTCTTCTAGTGAGATCTGTGTTAGGTGGTTATTACTCAGGTTCAGACGCTGGAGATGAGTCAACGCCCTCAATTCGTCAGGAAGCCGAGTCATATTTGACTGAGAGAGATCTAGTTCGATAACGTATCCTTGCTCATCATAGTCTGCATACTTGGGCTGAACTCCAAGTGTTGCTGCCAATTGCTCAATGAGAGCGTGATCGGAAGTCTGTATTTCCATAACCATTCCTCGCTCATCTTACGCTCTCTATTCCAGAAAGCCACTTCTCTACTTACTGAGATACCTGACATTTGCCGTTGAAAGCATTGTAGGAGAAGTTCGCCTACTCTTCCAGGGGGAAACAGGGACAGTCTAAATTCTATGGGGGATTTCTATGGACCGCGTTACTCACTCTTACCATAAGATGCATCTAAAGGAGGAGGTAAATCGTAACAAAAGTAACAGAAATGCTCAGAAAGGAGAGGGATTGGATGTCTGATTTTCATTGGATGACTGTAGGCCACGTATCACAAGCAGCTGAGGTAGCGATAAAGGCAGCAGGGGGTACAGTAGTACATTTGGTTCGTGACTCACCTTCTCTTGTCATTGTTGCATTGCCTTGTCGGCACAGATCTGAGGGTTTCAGGGATCTGTACATTGGAGGACAAGAAGAAATATTTATAAAAGTCCCTTCACTTGGATTACACTTGACATGGTCCAGCGAAACCGACAGGCCAGATCATGTTGGTCAGATCAGCGTCGATAAAACAGTCTTGCGAACGGCGGAGGAATTGGCTATCTAGTTGGCAGAGAACAACGTATTTATCAAAGTCTGGTTCCTGTTGGGATCAGGCTCTTTTATTTATTGGCTATTGGCTCTCTGAGCTAACGATTGCTCAGTTGCCAAGTATCCATTGGCACTGAAGAACCCGCCACAAGCTATCGTGGCTAAAGCTCGCGTAGATAGGCGGGTTTCTTGCGGGCTTTAGCCAGAAGCCTTTAATCAATCAAAAAACGTTTTATCTTATTATACAAGACATTCGACGTTAATTATTTGAACATATAACGTTATAGGTAGGAGAGAAGATTTGACTAGCAGGAAGTCCCTGATATGACAAAAGTAACCACAACGATCAAACAGGTCTTGAACTATCAAGCCGACTATGGCGCGTGGTTTGCTGCCAATCAGGCTCTCTATAATCAGACATGCGCTTTCTATTTCGGGGTCATCCAAGCACATGAGAACGTATTAGATCTCTCCAATAAAGACGCGCTTACAGCTTTTGAGAAGCTTACCCACACCACACAGAGTAACCCCATCCAGTCATGCCACTCTCAGAAGTGGCAGAGGATATCCCAGCGATGTTCAGGCGGGCATCGATCAATGCGGCTCTTGGATCTGCACGCTCGTTCTACTCGAATCTGGGCAAATGGCGTAAGAGAAAAGAGAAGGCAACAGCCAAGTGCAAGAAGTTCGCCGAGCGCCCACCAGTTCCTCCACGTTCATGGAACATGTCTGCCACGCTCTATGCGGGTCTGTGGAAGCAACGAGCTGGTTCCTCTCTCATGCATAGGGCTTGCGCTCAAATAACTTGACCACGAAGGACAGACACTTGAGGTTTGATAGTATAATTCCACTCCCCGTGAAAAGCATCTTTGGTGATGTGAAGAGCATTGATTTCATCATCACTGACTTTGATGCCAGTAGGATAGGTATGGCTATCTTTGATTGCTTGGACCTTGAGTCCTTGCTCAGTCGTCGTATGGGAAATGAATTCAATGATCGTCTCCAGAGAAGTCAGCGGTTTTGCACGCCAGTTGATCGAGATGTAGGAAAAGAGCCGATGTTCGATCTTGTTCCACTTGCAAGTTCCTGGCGGAAAATGACAAACCGTGATGGAAAGTCCCGTCTCGTTGGCCAAACGCTGCAATTCCCGCTTCCATAAGCGCAGGCGTGATCCATTGCTTCCCCCTCCATCAGCGATGAGAAGCAAATGGGTTTTCTCGGGGTACAAGTCCGAGCCGACCTGTTGCCACCAACGTCGGATACTCTCCACCGCAAACGCTGCGGTATCGTGGTCAATTCCAACATTGACAAAGCCCGTATTGTGAATGAGATCATAAATGCCGTAAGAAACGGCTTTTCCATCGGCCAAGGAGAGATAGTCATAAACGTTGACACTGGTCTGTTCTCCCTTGGCTTGCCACTCTCGTCCATTGTTCTTACAGTCACCTATGAGCTCTTTTTTCTTACAGTCCACCGAAATACTCGGATCGCCTGCGGTTTCAAACTCCTCACACGTTCGCTTGATATGTCGAAATTGACCATCTCGATCCTCATGAGCACCCCCTTCGATCTGTTTTTTGTTGGCTCGCAGTGAGAAGCCCATCGTATGCAAGCGCTTGCGGATGGCTGTCTCTGCCAAGTGGTGCCCTTGCTGCTTGAGCGCCTCCTTCAGCTTGGTAGCACTTTTCGTCGTCCACCGCACCAGACTCATTGGATCACCTTTGGGCTCAAGCAGAGCTTCCAGGTCGGCTTGCAAGCTGGAATCATGTTCCTCTTGCTTTTTTCTCCCTCCGCCTTCTTCTCGAAGCCGCTTCCCTGTTGAAAACAGATCGCCTGCTTCTCTCTCTCGCCTCCCTGCTTTGATCGTATTTCGTGAGACACCCGCTTCTTTTGCAACCAACAGAACATTTCCACGCTCCTGGGCTTCTAATGCCAGGAATTGCCTCCACTGCTTCTCATTGAGCATCTCATGCATCTGCCGATATTTTTCTGTTCGATTTTCTTGCTCCATGCCTCATAGTATAGCTTCTCTTTCTTCAGTGGTCAACTTATTTCAGCGGGAGTCCTAAAGGTGTGGACAGGAAGTGTTTGGAGCTGGGTGAAAGTTTGTATCACCGGGCGGAAAATCCCCGCTGGTGTTGAGCTGGGAAGCCCGCAACTCATCAGAAAAGGCAATCAGTGGTGGTTGCACACTTCCATCGAGAAACAGTTCAAGGGTCCTGGCAAAATCGAGAAGCAAGTCACCACAAACGAGCAAACAAAGATCTGCTCGGTCGATCTCAATCTCGACCACCATTTAGCGGTATGCACTGTCCGAACGGTTGAAGGTTCGATCCTCGCCACCAAGTTCATTAGCGGTGGGAGACGGGTAAATGGCCTTAGGAAGAAACAGCTTGGACGGATCGCCCGCAATCGAGGCAAGACTGGTATCATATCAGAAGGTGAACAGGACAACGCAGATCTCTGGCGCAAAATCCGCAACACAGATGAGCAAGTTGCTCACTTGGTGAGTGCCCGCATTGTCCAATTTGCCCAACAGCATGAAGCCACCATACTCGTCTTCGAGCATCTGGGCAACCTCAAGCCAGCGAAAGGCAAGTACAGCCGACGAGGCAATAGCAAACGAGCATTCTGGATGAAAGGCCGTATCTTCAAGTACGCAAAATATAAAGCCTACCACGCGGGTATCATCACCAGTCGGGTCAATCCCAGCAATACCAGCCGTGAATGTGCTCGTTGCAATACGTCCGTTGCTCGATACGCACAGGGACAGCCGGCAGAAGGGTATACGTACGGAGCCCCGTTAGTCCTCTGCCATCAGTGTGGTATGAGGGGAAATGCGGATCGGAACGCCAGTCTTGTCATCGGTCAGCGTCTGGTTGCACGCTACGAGAAACCATTCAAGGAAAAGCCTCAAACTCCTCGGAGGATAGAGCAATCTACAGGTGTTGTGATCTCCCAAGTTGCCAAAAGCGTAGGGACCCGTCCATCTACCGGAAGCGCAAGGCATGGAGATCGCAACGAGCATGGCACCGCTCAAGAAACAGGCACGAGGATGGTTGAGCCTGTTTGAGATATTGCCTACCAACTCCGCTTCCCATTTTGAGTCGTGGCTACGCCACATTTCTCAGGGAAGCGACTATGTAGCAGTGTCAGAAGCTGCGGGACTTTAGTCCAATACCATTCACTTATTTGAATGGTATTGGGCTTTAGCCCTTGCGGAGTGTCACAATCATATCCTCTTGACTCTTCCTGCAGGCCTGCTATACTACAAATAGAAGGTTGAAATACCCCACCATTCATACCCATACAATCTAACCGAATATGTTTTACAGACAACTGGCGAATAGTGGAACAACCACAGGGAAGTCTGGAGAACTACGCGAAAGCAGTCGTTCGCCTGGGCTGGAGAATCAATCAAAGAGACCAGAACATTTTGCTTTTTTAAAGCGCATTTCACAGCAAAGGAACGAACGTAATGAACACAACAACCACGCCTCAAACCTTTTTAATGCGTTACCTGAGTAGTCTCGATGGATCAACACCCAATTCCGCAGCTGCCGCATTCTATGCTTCGCTAGATCAAGTCAGCGCAGTTTCCCCAACGGTCGCTGGCTCTATCATCCAAGAACTACGTGACCAGCGTAGCAACTTGAAGTTGATCGCCAGTGAGAACTACAGTTCTCTGGCTACACAACTAGCTACAGGAAACCTCCTGACGGATAAATACGCCGAAGGGTACCCACACCACCGTTTCTACGCAGGTTGTGATAACGTCGATGCCATTGAAGCCGAGGCTGCCCAACTTGCTTGTGAACTCTTCGGAGCCGAGCATGCTTACGTCCAGCCACACTCCGGAGCCGACGCCAACCTAGTAGCTTTCCTGTCAATTCTATTGGCAAAAGTAGAGAAACCCCAGTTGATAGAGCTAGGACAGGAAGATCCGGCGAAGCTTTCGCGCCAAGACTGGGAAAAAGTACGCCAAGCCGTACACAATCAACGCTTACTTTCACTAGACTATTATTCTGGTGGACACCTCACCCATGGCTATCGTCACAACATCTCTAGTCAGTTGTTCGATGTGTATACATATACCGTCAACCCCAAAACCAACCTGATCGACTTAGATCAACTCCGCACTCAACTACACGAGGTTCGCCCCTTAATCCTGCTAGCTGGCTACAGCGCCTACCCACGTAAACTCAACTTCGCCAAAATGCGTGAACTAGCCGACGAAGTCGGAGCAGTCTTGATGGTTGATATGGCTCATTTTGCCGGGCTGGTCGCAGGCAAAGTATTCACAGGCGACTATGATCCCGTTCCCCACGCACATATTGTAACCTCAACAACCCATAAGACACTACGTGGACCACGTGGTGGAATTGTCCTGTGCAAGCAAGAGCTAGCGGAATGGGTTGATAAAGGTTGCCCATCCATGCTTGGCGGCCCACTGCCACATGTCATGGCTGCTAAAGCAATCGCTTTCCGCGAGGCATTAGCACCTGAATTTCAGACATATGCACATAAAATTGTAGAAAACTCTCAAGCTCTAGCTACTGCCTGTGTAGCAGAATCCCTCAACGTTTTGACTGGAGGCACAGATAATCACTTGCTGCTAATCGATGTCGCCAAAACCTTTGGACTGACAGGACGGCAGGCCGAGTCAGCACTGCGCGAATGCAAGATCACGCTCAACCGCAACTCGCTGCCATTTGATGCTAATGGACCTTGGTATACTAGTGGACTACGCCTCGGCACTCCAGCATCAACCACGTTGGGCATGGGACCCACCGAGATGAAAGAGATTGCCAGTATTATCAAGCTTGTCCTCTCACACGTTACTTCAACAACGACAGCCAGTGGAAAGAAGAGCCTTACAAAATATACCCTGGATGCAAAAGTAAGCCAGGAAGCCCAGCAGCGCATCAGCGCACTGCTTGATCGACATCCTCTCTACCCAGAACTAGATCTCGAGCTGCTGCAAACGCCTGTTACTAGATAATAAATTGCAGAGGACGTGATACTCTTTGGGTATCGCGTCCATAGCCCCATTGATATGTATTAAGAGAGGATACCTAGACATGACAAACAACGAGCTTACTCTGCGCTATGGCTGCAATCCACATCAAGTACCCGCAAAAGTATACACAAAGAACGGATCATTGCCTTTCAAAGTCCTCAACGGAGCACCAGGATATATTAACCTGCTCGATGCCCTCAATTCCTGGCAGCTCGTAAAAGAACTCAAGCAGATACTCAAGCAGCCAGCAGCGGCCTCCTTCAAACACGTCAGCCCAGCTGGTGCAGCCATCGGCCTACCATTAAGCGACATACTCAAAAAATCATACGGCGTTGAAGATCTCGAGCTATCCCCACTAGCATGTGCCTATGCCAGAGCCAGAGGAGCTGATCGACTCTCATCCTTTGGAGACTGGGTAGCACTAAGCGACATTGTGGATGTGCCAACGGCCCGCCTGCTCAATCGCGAGGTTTCAGACGGCGTTATCGCTCCTGGATACGAGCCAGAAGCTCTGGAGATCTTGCGTAAAAAACAAAAGGGGCGCTATATCATCCTGGAGATGGATGCACATTATGAACCAGAAGAGATCGAGAGACGCGAGGTATTCGGCATTACCTTCGAGCAGAAACATAATACTGCATTAGCTAATGTTGAGTGGCTACAGAACATTCCAACCGCAAAAAAAGACTTGCCGGAGACAGCACAGAGGGATTTGCTTCTCTCACTTGTAGCTCTCAAATACACTCAGTCCAACTCAATCTGTTTTGCCGTCGATGGACAGTGCATTGGGATTGGTGCGGGACAACAGTCACGCATCCAGTGTACACGGCTAGCCGCTTCGAAAGCAGCAATATGGTATCTGCGCCAACATCCCAGGATATTTGAGTTGCCCTGGAAGCCGGGCGTCAAACGGCAAGATCAGGTCAATGCCATCGATCTCTACCTACGAGACGATGCAGCGCCCATCGAGATCCAACAATGGGAAGAGCTGTTTGAACAAGTTCCTCAGCACTTAACAACTGAAGAAAAACAAGAATGGCTGAAAGGCTTGCAAGGTGTTGCACTCGGCTCAGATGCCTTCATTCCCTTCCGGGATACAATTGATTGCGGCGCACAATATGGGGTCTCGTATGTTGCTCAACCGGGCGGATCTCTACGCGACGAGGATGTTATCGAGGCTTGTAATAGTTATGGGATAGTGATGGCGTTTACAGGTGTGCGATTGTTCCACCATTAAAATCTGGATATCCTCCCACTTAAAGGTTTCAGCATAAGAAACGTTGCTTCAGTTCTAACACGCCTGCGCCATGAGTAGCCTCATTGAGGGCTTTCCTAAGGCTCTCACGGTAGGCAGGCTGTTTTACATTCAGGAGGACCCGCTCAAGCTGGGTTACACCATGCAAGCCTGGCATGCTCTTGAGCGCATATACACAGGCACCAGCAATCTTGGCAGAGCGGGGACCAACTCCAGCAATCTTGCGATAGCCCTCAATGGCTGCATCGGCTAGAGTAGAGGCTAATACTGCATCTTCAATATCAGCACAACACCAAGCTAAAGACTTGAGCAGATCAGCGTTCTCTTCATTCAACCGAGAAGCCTGTTTGCTGCCAAATGCCCCTATCCATTCAGTTGCCAGACGGCAGAAGGTCTCCCTATCCAATTGCTCGACCAGCCACTGCATCTGGATAAGCCATGAGCTAACAGGGCTATTGCCATTAGCGATGGAACAGTGATGCAATAGAGCAAGCCAGCGTTCACGAAGACAAGGCTCCATCTCTTCAAGCAAGACAAGAGCATGAGCACCCCAGTCATCAGAGTGAATGATAAAAGGACGTTCTTGTTTGACTACTTAAGGCAAGCGTCAATCTGAGGGTAGGTTGAGGAATTTCCTCCGCTCGGCAGTGCGATACTGCAACCACCAGTTCGCAGTTGCTCGGAGTGGTTCGAGTTCTGAGCGGCAAGCCGCAAGGATCTCAGCATTAGCAAGTGGACTTGCGAGGGCACGCAGCAGAGCCTGAGCAGGAAGGTGACTAAACCCATTGTTTAAGGCCTGCAACATTGCGTGTATATCTTCAAGAGTGTAAGACAGTTTACGCTTATAAAGCTGAATTAATATATCATCAAATTTATCACGCTTATAGCTATGCATAGCACGATTTAGCACGTCTCGGAACTGAGTATCAGCCTGAAGAATAGCCTGGTCAGTGGACTCGTCCACCAAAAGGTCGAATCCATTGTACCGAGCAATATGGCGCAGAGCAGCACGAATGACAGCAATTTGTACCTGGGGATCTGCTTGGAGAATGGCATGACCAGTGGCATACTCTGATGGCCTCGATTTCCACTCTTCTTCCAAAAATTTGGTGCAGTAGGACGTGAGCAATCCTAGAGCTTGGAGTTCAGGTGTCATAATCATCCTCCCACCAGGGGTATTAGCTTGAGAAAGGTTACCTCTGTCCCAGCATGCAGCTCAATTGAAGTGTCGAGGTCAGCGACCTGCTTGTCATCTACCAGTAGAATGTAGCCACGGTACGTGAAGGCTTCAAGGGCTTTTTCGTACTGAGCTTTCCAATCCAGTTGGTGCGCGGTTTTGAGACGATAGCCGTTAAGTGTGCGTTCGGCACCAGTAGGCTGCACGAGCCCATGGAAGTACACTGACTGTCTTGCATTGTACTTGGCCACTTCCTGGTAGATACGCCGCCGGATGAGTTCACGAAGGCTGACCGTCTTATCCAGAAGATCAAGGCTCCAAGCACGATTCTCACCCAGAGTGGACTCGTCGATAATAGTGATGGTTGTCATGGAATATCTCCTTTCCTTTGCTCTACCATTCTTTTACGGGCTGATAAAGATGGAAAAAGATACATACCCATCTGTTATTTTTCTCTTACTACCCTCCAAATGACAAGATATCAGCTTAAGAATAGAGGTGCTATACTTTATGCAGCTAATAGGCTCAGATTACGATGCTTCCCGATCAGCAAATCCCGAAAGAATATACCCAGCAACCTCATATCCTCGACCAGGACGCTCTTTCTCCGGCAGATCCGCCAGCCACTCCCATTGTAACTCCTCAACGACAGTAAAGGCCTCGCGTACCAGTTCGGGGAAGATACGAGGAACCAGAGGGAGAGAACGACGATGCGTGGCATCATGATCAGTCCCATGGACATTGAAAACAAACCCACGAATATCGCTCAGTAGGACGACGATGCCTCCCATATCCAGTAGTGAGCGCAGAAAGTGAAGATGTGCTTTGATGATACGAATACGGAAGGCTTGCGACGCCTCCTGGTAGCGACGATGACGCTCCTGTTCGCCTAGCAGAGATGGGGTCACAGCTTGCACATGGTCAAGCGCATCCAGCAGAGGATAGCTAAAGAGCTGTGAGAGCACCAGAGAACTGACGACAAGGCCAAAATCGCCAGGATGAAGAGTATCGATCTCGGGTGGATCTGGCACCTGACACTGTTCTAGGCAAAGAGCCAGGTTATCAAAAACAGCCTGTGATCCCTGAGATACCAACTTCTGCCAATCCCGCCGCTTGATAAGGCTGGCAAGATTACTGCTGACGCCACCAGTGATATCACATTGTACGAAGCGTACATGCTTGCACAGTGTAGACGAAGTCAGCTCATCGCGTCCGCGTTGCATAGCAGCAAGATCGAGATCAGCAAGCACCACTTCCTCGGATACACGCGCCAAATCGGTAAGAGGCACCTCGGTACAGGCTCCAGCTCCTAAGACGAGCGTACTACGAGATGCAGCCGGGGCACGCAGTTGTAAAGCCCGTGTTGTCAGTGCAGTACACTGCAGGAGATGCTGGGAAGAATGCAGACGGAGCCATTCACGTCTCCGAAGCCCTTGAGCCTGCATGTTATTTTGGGGCAAAGTATCAATACGCATGATATTAATCATACAACAAATGAACGTTGTATCTCGATCAGCTTTGAACATATTCCATCTTCTTCATCAAATGTCACTCTTTGTCACTAGAAAATATCCCTCTTTTCGGTTATTATTAAGGCAGTGGGTGAAGAGGAAGAGGCTTTCCCAGAAATACGACAATATCACCCACTCAGCTGGGGCATTACAGCTAGAAAAAGATCTTGGAATTGCCAATGCCCACGAGACACTCATGTAGGGCTACACCACCCCCAATAAAAAAGAGTAGAATAGAAGTGGATGCTCCAGCACAGAGATCGCTCGCATCTTGTGCCTGTGAGCCAGACCACGAGACTGATCCGGGTAAGCGTAGGAACCACCCCTTGTTGCGCTGGAGAGAAGCTTCTTCTCTCCAGCAGCACGCAGAAGAGATTCTCTGTTTCTGCCTATCCAAGCCGGGGCATCCTTTGACAGGAAGCAGCAAGAGCACAGGAGCATTGAGATGGAGATTCTCTACACCAACTGCGCAGGATTGGATATTCACAAGAAAATCGTGAGGGTTTGTTCGTTGACACAAACATCGGTGGTCTCCCCCTTGACTGTGCATGGTAGAGTAGAAGGAAAAGTTTTTGTGCGATCAGGGAGACCTCTCATCATGGAAAAACAACAAACAGTGACAATTGGCTCGTTCTGTTTGAATGAAGCGTGTGTAGATTACCAA
>DASYAN010000158.1:0-6664 GCA_036501345.1 Ktedonobacteraceae bacterium | reverse complement strand
ACACAGAGACCGGATATTGTGCTTGGGAAGTGACACGCTAAAAGATGGCAATACTTGCCTTTGAAATTATATGATAGGTGATTAAAGATTATGCCTGAATTGCCAGAAGTTGAATATACAGCACGTCAGCTGCGCTCCTCTATAGTAGAGGTGACCATTCGCCAAGCACAAGTCTTCTGGGAACGTACCATCGCTCATCCTCCGCTACCTGATTTTCTTGCTGAGATTGCAGGACGACGCATTGAGGGTGTTCGGCGTCGGGGAAAATTTCTCCTGCTAGATCTGAGCGGAGAGCTCTTCCTCTCGATCCACCGTCGCATGACTGGCAACTTTTTACTCCTTCCGGCAGGCTGGGAGATTGATACTAGGTTACGCGAAAGTGACCCTGTGGCTTGGAAGACTAGAGGACCGGATTTCCATTCTCCAGTGCCTGCTGATATTTCATATAGCCGTGAAACGAGTTATTGTCGGGTCTGTTTTGTGCTAGAGGATGGCCGCCATCTGCTCTTTACCGATCCACGCAAATTTGGACGTATCCAATTGTGGCCAAGCGCACAGGAAGAAGTGGTCTTTGCAGACCTAGGACCGGAGCCACTAAGTGATGCCTTCACTGTAGAGCGCTTTGCAAAAGCTCTGGCTGGGCGTAGGACTGGCATCAAACAGACGCTCTTGGATCAGGGGATTGTCGCTGGAATTGGCAATATCTATGCTGACGAGGCCCTTTACTATGCCTATATTCATCCAGCACGTCGAGCTGATAGCCTGACCTCTAGCGAGATTCACTTGTTGCACGAAGGAATCGTGACCGTGCTCACTCTGGGTATAGAGCATGGAGGAACGTCCTTTAACGATTATAGGGACCTGTGGGGGCAGGCAGGCCAGAATTATAATCATGTACGTGTCTACCACCAGGAAGGCAAACCATGCAGCCGTTGCAATACGCTGATTGAGCGCATTGTCATTGCTCAGCGCAGTACGCACTTCTGCCCGCGTTGTCAGAGTGCTCTGGCTTCTGTGGGTAGCTAGTCAACTGAAAAAGGAAAAGAGCATAGTGGCTATTGTGGCGTAAAGAAGGCAGAGCACTGAACTGGAGAACCTGACGTAGCGAATTTTACATCCACTGTAGCTGGAATCTGTCGTGGCTGGCGACCTTGGAGTGGAAGAGTAAAGCTAACATAGCCATTTCCATCGCTTACTGGTTGCTGATCCAATGTGGTATTGGCATACTTAAAATGGACAGAAGATGTCGCAGGGATGCCCGGCACCCCTGCGACATCTTCTGTCAGCTTTGCATAGATAGTGATGGTGGTGTCTGCTGCGGGTGTATTATTGGAGGCCCATGCCCCACAGCGATATGGAGGGACAGTGGGTACTGCGTTTAATTGCGTTTGAAAGTTTGGATTGACAGTGACCGTTGGAGATAGGGCAAGTTGATGTACATCTGATCTGCAAGCAGATAGCAGACATAACAGTAAGAGAAGATTTATTATAAGTAACGGTAAAGGTATTAATTTCATGACTTTGCTCAAAACTCAAAAGGACTATCGTCCTTGCAAATGAGCAATCCATGCTGGTTATTTCGCTACGATCCTATGGATACGTCCCGTTTCATTGCGGTGTTCCTAAATACAATATAACTCGGGTTAACAATCTTACATCTGCTGCTGAGAGTAAATGATGTAAGAAAAATCCTACCAAGGCACTCATCCAATCAGGCTATGGCTATTCCTACTATCCTTACCTATGCCTTGGCGTTCTTTTGGAGTGGACCTCATCAGTTGATAGGTACTCTCCTGAAGAATAGAGAAAACTGATGAGGCTACTTGACAAATGCCGTTAAGATAGATTTATAAACTTAAATCTATTTGCAATTGGATAGATCTAAGTTGTTGCATGCACCATAAACGTGTGCTTAGCCCATTCCATCTTTTTCTATAAACAATGACTTGTACGGAATGCAGGAAGGATGTGTGTTGTCGACATTTAATCAGTTTTCCATGGATCTCTACAGCGAAATACAAGAAAAGGCTGCATTAGCGAAACTTACAGTAGTAGATGCTTTCATCTGCATCATTGGTGCTGGTGTTTTGTTTACCGCCTTTGTGTTGGGATAGATAATGTTCTCTTTAGTAGCATTGTTTTTTGCTTGTACCAGTAAGGGGAGCTGATTAGACGGCATTCTAAAAGTTTGTAACGGAGGATGCAGCAACGGAGGTGTGATCCGTTCGTGCTCTGTTTAGGTAGCCATTGCAAGGAAGCTGATGATGAAGGTCTCTTGAAAGGCGAGATCTCCATTTTCAACCCCTTGCATCTAGATAACTATTGAGACCCAGGGGGCATTTCAGCATGGCATCCTCAAGTTTGATGACGTTCGTACGCCGTTTCTTTCATTTAAGACACCCACAGGGCGGTTTCAAGAATCTACGCTATTTGCTCAAATGGCTGCTTATTGGCACCCTTATTGGTATTGTTGCTGGCCTAGTTTCCATCGCTTTCTTGACTCTCATCCGTTTTACGTCTAGTAATTTTCTTGTCGGGCTGGTTGGTTATCGACAACCACAGGCCACAGGTGAAGGTGCTGCGACAGTGCAGCCATTCTGGTCGTCGAAACATCCCTGGCTTCTTCCCGTTGTGACGATGGTCGGTGGTCTGCTAGGAGCTGCCATTGTTTACAGTATGGCCCCTGGGACAGAGAAACAAGGCACCGACTCAATGATTAATTCCTTTCATACTGGCAAGCCGTCAATACGTGCTCGTATTCCTCTGAGTAAGCTGTTTGCCACAGCAGTTACTATTGGTACGGGTGGTTCTGCTGGGCGTGCTGGCCCTGCAGCCCAAATCTGTGCGGACTTTGGATCAATACTGGGCAGGTTGTTGCGTCTGGATCAGCAAGACCGTCGTATGTCGTATCGTGCTGGCAATAAGTATCGGGTCGGCGATTGGTACCGTCTTCAGAGCCCCACTTGGCGGAGCGGTCATTGCAGCGGAAATACTTTATAAGAACGACTTAGAAATGGAAGCAATGATCCCTGCGCTGATCGCTTCGATTGTTGGCTATAGCGTCTTCGGAGTCTGGGGAGGCTGGGAGCCACTTTTCACGACGCCTCCAGGTTTGGCCTTTACCTCTCCTCCGCAATTATTCTATTATGTATTGCTAGGTATTGTATGTGGATTTGTTGGGAAACTCTATGCGCGTGGTTTCTCGGGTATCTCCTCTCTTTTTCAGCGCATTCCTCTTCCTCGCTGGATCAAGCCTGGCATTGGAGGTCTATGTATTGGGCTGATCTGTATGGCTGTGCCCCAGGTGATGGGTACAGGCTATGGCTGGGTTCAGGTAAGTATGTGGAGTAGTGGTCTACTATCTCTGCCGTTGTGGATAATTCTGATTCTGCCTTTTGCCAAGATTGTTACTACTGGTCTATCGATCGGCTCTGGCGGCTCTGGAGGTATCTTTGGACCAGGCATAGTGATTGGTGGGATGCTTGGCGCTCTGGTCTGGCGGCTCTGCTACCATGTATTGCCAGCTTTGCCTGCAATGCCGGCACCTTTTATAATTGTTGGTATGATGGCACTTTTTGGCAGTATCACTCATGCACCTCTGGGGGTGATGTTGATAGCAGCCGAGATGACTAATAACTTATCCATACTGGCGCCAGCAATGATTGCTGTGAGTATCGCAACTGTCCTGGTCGGGGATACAACTATTTTTGTTAGCCAACTCCCCACACGTGCTGATTCGCCAGCGCATCAGCTCCAGTTCTCCTTTCCGCTTCTTTCCACGCTAGTTGTACAGCAGGCCATGTCTCCACTCAAACTATCTTTCACTCCCGAGCAAACGCTGATCGAAGCAGAAATGCTCTTACGTGAAAAAACTGAGAGTGGTGCTCCTGTGATTGGTCAGGATGGACAACTCCAGGGTGTGCTTATGAGAGAGGACATCCATCTCCTGTCACAGGAGGAGCGTACAACCCTGCAAGTCAAGGATGCAGTGAATCCTGCTGTACTGATGATATCACCAGATGATAAGCTGGATGAAGCCCTGGAAAAGCTCTCTAGTAAGCGGATAGACTGGGCTCCTGTGGTGGAAGTTGAGGGTTTTGTTAACATGAACTCAGCGATCGGTGTTCTCTCAGTGAGCGATATTATACGAACTTATCGCGAAATGCTAACCAAAAGCCCTCATCATATACGCAGTGTGGTGGATGGCACAATCATGCTTGAAACAACGATGGAGCCAAGCATGCAGTTGGTTGGTCGTCCTCTGCGTGAAGCACGGTTGCCGGAGGAAACTTTGGTGGTTTCCATGCCTTTTTTCTCGAAAAGGTTAGTTAAAAAGCCACTAGGCGAGACTGAACCACTGATCCACTTATTGCCGGATGAAATTCGATAAATATTCTCTTAGCCTTTTCTTGAACATGTTTCCTTTAATTATGATGGCTTGAGGAGTAGCTGCGAGCAATAGAATTGGAAGCTCTGGAATGAGACGCTGTTTCTTGAGTTTTAGCTCTTGTCGCCTCCTATTGCTTTTGGTATACTCATCATGTGGTAGAGTCCGCTACACTGTCAGCAATTCTGTATATAAGGGATTGGATCTAAAGAAAGGGTAGTTGGTGAATCAAGATATTGACAGGCAATTTGAAATAATGAAGCAATTGCTTGACGAAGGACTCTTTGAGCAACAAACAACATCGCAAAATGCATCCCAAGCATCATATTCTGCTACCTCATCTGTAATGAAAATTCGTCCTGATACTGGACGTGAGCAGCGCAAAGGGGTACCGGAAATTGTTTTTGGAGAAACCAAAGATGCTGCGCAAATCATTGTTATGGTGCAAGGATTGCTCGCAGGATCGGGTCGTGCCATTATTAGTCGTCTCTGTCCAGATTTGATTGCACCTGTCAGTGCAGCTTTTCAGGAATACACGGTTCGTGTTCATGAGGTGGCTCATGCTATGGTTATTTCTCGGCCCGACTATGTGCCTGTGCGTACAGGGGGGCATGTGGGTGTGATTAGTGCTGGCACGTCGGATGTTCCAGTAGCTGAAGAGGCTGCTCTGATTGCGGATGAGATGGGTTGTCAGGTCACGTATGTTTATGATGTAGGAGTTGCGGGATTACATCGTTTATTCGAGCCATTGCGTGATCTTCTTGCACATGAGGTAGATGTGGTTATTGTCGCTGCAGGCATGGATGGGGCTTTGCCATCAGTCGTTGCGGGATTAGTACCGGTGCCAGTTATTGGGTTGCCAACATCGATTGGCTATGGACTGGGTGGTAAAGGGATTGCCGCATTACTTTCGATGTTGCAAACGTGTGCGCCTGGGCTTTCTGTTGTGAACATCGATAATGGTGTAGGAGCAGGCATTATGGCAGCCTTGATTGCCAATCGTGTAGCGCATGCGCGAGAACATCAGTCGCAGTAGGGAAGCAGCGAGATGTTCTGATTAGAATGTCTCACCGCGAGTGGTTAAGTGAGGATGGGTGAGAAGTTTATAGAGAGGCGGGACTTTCTTCTATGGCAAACAACAAACGCGGACCCGAGCCGGGGTCACAAAAGGCCAAACATGGTGGTCAAGCTGTACGTGAGAAGTATGGACCAGAATTCTATTCAAGGATCGGAAAGATGGGCGGTAAAAAGGTGAAGGAGAAACGGGGTCCACAATTCTATGCCGAGATTGGAAAGAAGGGCGGCGAGGCTACCAAGCGTCAGCGAGGGTCTGAGTTCTATTCACGAATCGGAAAGAAGGGGGGCGAGCGTAGTCGAGCAACTACTCCTGTTGTAGAAGTTGTAGAAAATCAGTAGGATAGCTTAAGGATAGAATATAATTCGCTCAGAAGGAGACTTGGTAACATTTATAATTCACAATTGTTACCAAGTCTCTTTTGTTGTGATGGTATAGGTTAGCGCTCATCCTGTCGACGCCCCATACTGCGAATACTTCGCAGGTCGTTCAGGCTACGCTGCTGTCGTCCTTGTGTTGCCGTTCCGCTTGGCTGTGTTGACGGTGGTACCGTCGGCGGCGGAACAAGCGACGTCCTCGAGGGATTTGGTGTGACTGGGGTAGCCGTTAGAGCCGTTTTGGTCATCTGGGATTGTGGGGAACGAAATGATGAGTCGAGGTGGATTGCCCCAGTTCGTGCTGTATGCAGATCTTCCATGCCTGCTGCGATCAAGGTCACGCGCATGGTGTCTCCCAGGGTAGGATCAATGACTGCCCCAAAGATAATATCTGCTACATTATCGATAGCTGCTCCAATACGTTCTGCAACCTCATTAACCTCAAAAAGAGTCATATCCTCGCCGCCGCTAATATTGAAGAGGACACGTTTTGCGCCACGAATGGTGACATTGAGGAAACCTCCAGCGATAGCCTCTTCTGCAGCGACCTGGGCTCGATTACGACCCTTCCCCTGGCCAATACTCATCAGTGCAGTCCCTGCCTCACATAAGACGCTGCGCACATCTGCGAAATCGACGTTGACCATACCCGGCACATTGATAACTTCTGCAATACCCTGGACGCCCTGACGCAGGACATCATCTGCCACCTTAAACGCCTCAGACAGGCTTCGTTCTCGGCTGACAGTTGTCAATAAGCGATCATTGGGAACGGTGATCAGGGCATCGATCTCACCACATAATTCCGTGATACCTTGCTCCGCG
>DASYAN010000157.1:0-26014 GCA_036501345.1 Ktedonobacteraceae bacterium | reverse complement strand
ATTATCATACTCCTGCTGAAGTGTATTCAACAGGTACACCAATTGTTTTACCATAAAACGAGAAACACACCGAAAGGAAAAGGAGGAGAGTAGCTCTTAAAACTGCCCTTCCTCCTGTCTTGACAAATGGGTCCACTTTATTGGTACTTATTGAAGAACAAGTTGAAGAAAAAATTGAAGAATTTAGTACCGAAAAATTAATTTTGACTGCTAGAATAAAAAACTTTGGAAATATGATTAAAGGAACAGAAAATGATATAGAATCAGCTGTAGGTACAACTAGAGATCAATATAAAGAGCAGCTACAAATTCTTGAGAGACGTAAAGCAGAAATGGAAGAAGAACTTTCTTCATATCCAGACTTACAAAAAGTTAAGTCCACCGTTAAAGAAATGATCAAAGCTATACTTCAAATGAGAGAGTTTGAAGTCGGTAAGAACGTATCTCTCGCAAAATCTACATATGAACAGAAATTTCGTGGTGATCGTAGTGCTTTTATACAAAATGTGAAAAACACTTTAGAATTAGATAGAATATCAAAGGAGATAAAGCGCTGGAAGTCAAAGCCAGACACCATTGTTATGGGTTCATCAGGTTCCCGAGGTTCCCGTACAATTCCCGCACAAAGGCCTAATCACGAGAAGACAATTGCGAGAGCTTAGCTCACAGCAAGAGAAACTTCGAGCGCAAGGATCCCGATATCTAGTGGAATTGGCTAAAGGTCAAGAATAGTCTTTCCGGATTGCCTGCACAGAATCTCAGTGTAGAACGCAAGCGCTGCCCCGGTCTGCTCACATCGAACAGTCGGGGCAGCGCTTGCGGCATCGCATAGATGGATCAGCACTAGAGATCTTGATCAACCATATCGGGCGTAGGGTACTCAACACATTGCAAGTCCTGTGATATGGCAATATCTTTCCGTGCAAGGACATCGCGAATATGAGGTTGCAGACCGAGCAGGTAGATATCGATAGTAAACGATCATACGAGGCCAGTGAAACCGCACTCATTCAAGAAGTAAAATGACATTTCAGCAAGAGCTACTAATGCGATTCTGCGATCAGAGAACGATCAATGCTGCTTAATGTCGGACAACCAGCAAGAGCCATTGCCAAAGTAAGTTCATTACATAAAATATCCAGCACATGCTGAACACCATCTAACCCATCGGCTGCCAATCCCCAGAGTATCGGACGACCAACAAGAACAGCATGGGCACCAAGTGCTAATGCTTTCAATACATCGGTTCCGCGTCGAATTCCACCATCCAGGTATACCTCACACCGCCCAGCGACCGCACGGGAAACCTCGGGGAGAGCGTCAATGCTTGCAACTGTACCATCAAGCTGCCGACCGCCATGATTAGAAACAATAATCCCATTTACGCCATACTCCAGAGCCACTAATGCATCTTCTGCTGTAACGATCCCTTTGAGCAAAATAGGAAGAGACGTTATCGAGCGTAGCCAGCGAACGGTTTCCCAGGTCACGACAGCAGGTGAAGGGATGTACTCTCCAGTTATCTCGTTAGCCGCAAAATTCCCGATACGATGAGAGGGTGGAAGCTTAAATTGATTGCGAATGTCCCGTTCTCTGCGCCCCAAATAGGGAGTATCCACAGTAAGAACAATCGCTCGATATCCTGCTTTCTCGGCACGTTGCACTAGAGACTTGGTGATTTGTATGTCATGATAGAAGTACAATTGCATCCATGCTTCAGATGCTACACTTATAATTTCTTCCAGGCTACGCGTTGCAAATGTGCTGGCAATCATCAACGTACCTGCATCACGAGCCGCCTGTGCTGTAATACATTCTCCTTCAGGATGTGCAAGACCCTGGTAAGCCATTGGGGCAACCAGCATAGGCATCCGCACAGACATTCCTTGGACAGTCATACGGATATCAATAGTACTCACATCCCTGAGTACGTGTGGACGGAGTCGGATACGCTCGAAGGAAAGGCGGTTTGCACGCAACGTGATTTCATCATCACTGCCCCCATCATAATAATCCCAGACGGCAGGCTCCAAAGACCTTCTAGCAAGCTCCTCATAATCAAAGAGATTAATGGGTTTCAAATCCGCCTCCTTTTGAGATCTCTACTCATATATAGCTATTCTCTTGCATCTTTGAATATGATACACTACCGACGAAACCGACTACCTTTGACTTCGGAAGGACCTTTATAATGATAAATACAGATCCACCTCTTCAGGATGGAAACTCTGAGTCACTTACAGTCTTCTCAATCGGTCATTCTAATCAGTCGACTGAGACCTTCTTTGCACTTCTCAGGCAATATGAGATACAAGTACTCGTCGATGTAAGATCCAGTCCATATTCCAAGTATGTTCCGCACTTTAATAGTAACGCACTAGCTGCTGCAGTTGAACAAGCTGACGTCAAATACTTGTTCATGGGTCAAGAACTAGGAGGACGACCGGATGGTGATGAATTTTATGATGCTGGTAACCATGTCCTCTACAAGCGTGTTGCAGAATCTTCGCTTTTCCTCAGAGGTATCCAACGCCTCAAAGATGTCGGCAGGACATCCCGAATCGCAATGATGTGCAGTGAGGAAGACCCTGCAACTTGTCATCGCCACCTTTTGATAGGCCATGTTCTTACTCAACAAGATGTCAGCTTATTGCATATCCGAGGTGATGGTCATTTACAAGACGAAAAAGAGCTGACCTCTCGTAAAGAGCAACCATATTATGCACAATCACTATGGGGTGAACAGTTATCGGATCAGGAGGAGAGTACATGGAGGTCTATACGACCGGTTTCACGAAGAAAAGAGCAGCCCAATTCTTCGGATCTTTAAGGCAGGCCAATATTCAGCGCCTTCTTGATGTTAGACTAAATAATTCATCACAATTGGCTGGTTTTGCAAAAAAAGAGGACCTACCTTTTTTCCTCGCAGAAATCTGTCATATAGAGTATCAGCATGAGCCCTTACTGGCACCAACCCAAGATATGCTTGATGCCTATAAGAAACACAAAGGAAGCTGGCAAGATTACGAGCAGCACTTTTTAGCACTTATGAGAGACCGAAAAGTTGAAGAAAGCATTAACCCAAAGTTGTTTGAAATACCAACTGTCTTACTCTGCAGCGAGGTCACAGCCGAACATTGTCATCGGCGTCTTATCTTAGAGTATCTTCAGGAAAAGTGGAGAAATCTGGAGATTATACACCTCTAGGGGGATAGCAATGCAGATTGTCGTGAACCATTTGACGAGAATGCAACCAGGATATGTTTGCGTTGCGGGAATCAATGTATCAAACGGTCAGCATGTTCGCCCAGTATTTCGTCATGGGAGGTTACCACGTGATTTACTTACCTTTAACGGCGGACTGTTCGACATAGCTTCATTGGTAGATTTAGGCCCAGTTAAGTATTGCGGACAACCTCCCGAGCTGGAAGATCACTCTTTCCATTTTCTAAATGCACACAGCATAGGCATCACTTCGCCCGAACGATTTTGGCAAATGCTTCAGGACATTGCTCGCCCAAGTATTGTAGAGATTTTTGGTTCGGCAATTCAATCTTTCAGACGTGGATGCATTGTTGATATAGGAGCAGGAAAAGCTTCTTTAGGATGCCTTATCCCTGCTGCACCACCCACGTTATCTGTGATAAACAATGGCCAAATCCGAGCTGAGATCACAGATGGCACTTATACTGTTAACCTATCAGTTACAGATCTACGCCTGTGCGAGGCAGACCACAAAACGCCCAAGGAAAACCTCATCAGAGAGATCAATGCACGCATACAAAGTGGAACTCCAGTGATCCTAAGTGTTGGACTGACACGGCCATGGAGACATTCTGATGATATAGTGGAGAGGCATTGGCTGCAAGTGAATAATTTCCATTTGAAGGATAATATCATCTGGTAGTAAAAGAAATAAACACATCAAAAAAGCCTTGACCCATTTTACTGGCCAAGGCTTTTCATTGCTGACAATGTGTCCGCTATATAGCTGTTATATATTCGTTGCAATCCTTATACCACAGAAACATTATCTTATGAAGCATACACAAAAAGCAACTTCTTCTCTATAATTAGCGCTTCGTATACTGTGGAGCCTTACGAGCACGCTTGAGACCTGGCTTTTTGCGTTCCTTCATACGAGGATCGCGCGTCAGATAACCTGCTCTGCGCAAAGGATGCTTGGCATCAGGATCCATGCGGACCATGGCACGTGCCAGAGCATGCCGAATTGCACCCGCTTGGCCGCTGGTACCACCACCAACCACGCGTACTGTTACTGTAAACTTATTGCCCAGATCCAGCACACGGAATGGCGCAGCAATCGTAGCCATATGCGCTTCACGCTGCCCAAAATAGTTCTGAGCAGTTCTGCCATTGACGGTGATACTGCCATCGCCATTGGGAAAGACGCGCACACGAGCAACAGATGTCTTGCGGCGTCCCATACCGTAATAGTAATACTCGCCCTTGTTGGTATCAGTCAACGTAAGTTCTCCTCTTCTTTACTTTGCTTCAGTGTACTCTTTCAACAACGCCTCAGGCCCCGTCCAAGCTATTGGCAGTTGGGCCTGGTGTGGATGGTTTGTACCAGAATACACTTTTAGGCGACTCATAATCTGAGCACCCAGCCGATTATGCATCACCATACCACGCACAGCATGCTCAATTGCACGCTCTGGAAATTTGCCTTCAAGAACCTGACGCAGTGTCTTCTGCTTCAAGCCGCCAGGATACTGCGAATGGGTATAGTAGATTTTCTGATCTAAGCGGTTACGGGTCACCGCAACCTTTTCAGCATTGATCACAATCACAAAATCACCGCTATTGAGATGGGGTGTAAAACTTGGTTTATGTTTTCCGCGCAAGATTTGCGCGATTTGCGAGGCCAGACGACCCAGAACCTGCCCCTCGGCATCGATGACATACCATTTGGGTTGCAGATCAGCGGCCTTGGCGCTATATGTCTTCATCATTGTTCGTTACTCCAAATATCTCAGGATATCTAACCTGTACCAGACACAGCCCATGTGGAGGGGCCGCTGAACCAGGATGCGCCTTCTCTGCACGTTGCACGATTTCTGCAAATTCTTCCAGGCTGAGACGCTTCTGTCCAACCAAGAGCAGCGTACCAACCATTCTGCGAACCTGCCCCGTGAGAAAAGCATTGGCTATAAAATCACAATAAATGAGTTCTTTCTGTGCTCCATCGCGTATACAGCGTGCTTCTAGCATGGTACGAACACAGTGAAGCAACTCTGGTTTTGCCGTGTCCCCTGCCCGAGGAGTTGGATTTGTACCTTCGGGACTCTGCCCAAAGGCCCCAAAGTCCCTGTTCCCTAACAAGGAGCGACATGCTTCATGCATGATCTCAGCATCTAACTCACGAGGGCAGTGATAACTGTACCGCGCCCGCAAAGCCGTCGGTGCCAGATCATTCCAGATTGTATAGCGATAAGCACGGCTCAGTGCACTAAAGCGGGCATGGAAACGTTCCGGGACTTCTCTTGTCCAACGCACTGCTATGGTATTGGGTAAGACAGCATTTAGTGCTCGTCGCCATACCTCAGGGGTCAAGCTAGCTTTGGTCCGAAAATGGATTACCTGCCCACTTGCATGCACCCCAGCGTCAGTACGACCAGCTCCATTGACTACCACGAAAGCACCACAGATGCGCTCAATTGCTCCCTCCAACGTGCCCTGCACAGTTGGACCATGATGCTCTGGTTGACGCTGAAAACCATGATAGCCAGTACCATCGTACTCAATACCGCATGCTATATTCATAATGTTATGTACTAAATGGGTACCCAACTGGCCTGACATGACTGTCAAGAGTTGCAGGGACTTTGAGCTGAGCTTTCACCAGTTCGCATCCCCCAATTTGATTGACGTATACTTTAGTCCTTATACGAGAGCAATCTGGGCAATTTCAGCAGCGTCACCCTTGCGACGACCCAATTTTGTGATACGTGTATAGCCACCAGGACGACCGAGATAGCGAGGAGCCAATTCCTCAAACATCTTCTTCACAACTAGCTCATCAGGTAAGGTACGCAAAATCAAACGGCGAGCACGCAGTTCAATAACCATGGCTTCATAGGCCGCTTCAAGCGCTTTTGTAGCCTCTTTCTCATCAGAGAAAATGCTTAGGAGTTCGTCGCGCCGAACTTTGAGTTTGTCTTCAAGGAACTTGCGCCCCTTCTCAGTCAAGGGAGCCTTCTGCTCTTCAGCACGCTCCTCATTCGTAGACACTTTTTTATCCAGAGAGAAGCGCCCACTACGAGCAAAAGCGAGGATCCGAGTAGCCTTCTCCTCATCAGGTACTACAGCAGCAAGATGCTTGCGAGCATCCTCGCGCCCCTTAACTGCCACAGTTATTAATTTTTCAACTTCAGCCCGAATAGCACGCGCACGTGCCTTTGTTGTATTGATACGGTCATACCGGATGAGCCCCTCCATCAAATTACGACGCGCAGAACGACGGCGCGGCTCGGGCATGTTCATCCGGTTACCGGCAACTCGGTGCCTCAACTCATTCCTCCATTTCCTGATCGTCGTCCATATCGGCTCCGACCGTGCTAGTACGTGGATTGGGCAAGAAGTTCCGCGCTAGTAAGCGCTCACGCAGCTCCTGCAAGCTCTTCTCACCAAAATTTCTCACTCCCAGAAGATCATCTTCATTCATCGAGAGGACTTGACCCACCTTCGTGATATTACTGCGCTTGAGGCAGTTATATGCACGAACTGAGAGGTCCAGTTCTTCTATGGGTGTGTCGAAGATCTTCTGCGGGATGGGCAGACTGCTCAGTGGTGCTTTTTCAATGTCAGGTACCTGGGCACGGTAGTTGGCAAGCAGTGTAAAGTAGCGCACCAGGATATCTGCACTCTGACGCAGTGCCTCATCAGGCGTGATTGTACCATCCGTCGTGACTTCAAGGACAATCTTATCAAAGTTCGTCATCTGGCCTACACGCGTATGCTCAACAGCATAACTTACCTTCTGTACGGGCGTGTAAATGGCATCGATAGGGATAACACCTATAGGTTGATCTTCTTTGGAGTCGGCAGGTACATAGCCCCGACCACTCTCAACAACCAGCTCCATATCAAGGCGAGCATTTTCATTATCGAGCGTAGCAATATGCAGTTCAGGATTGACAATCTCCACGGTACTGGGAGCAATAATATCAGCCGCTGTTACCTCACGCGCACCGCTTATTTCCAAGCGCATCGAGACGGGATGGTCAGAGAAACAGCGTAAGCGCAACTTCTTCACATTGAGCACAATATCAGTCACGTCTTCCATTACATTAGGAATGTCTTGGAACTCGTGTTGCACACCCTCGATTCGTATGGAGGTCACGGCTGCCCCTGGCAACGAAGACAGCAATACACGCCGCAAAGAGTTACCCAGGGTCCACCCATAGCCTGCCTCTAACGGTTCAATGTCATAGCTCGCATAATTTCCTTGAGTTTTTGTGTTCTTAATGCGAGGCAGTGCAATATCTAGCAAGGTTCTAACCCGCCTTTCTTTTTCCACCGTGGTCAGCTCAGGCCCTTTTGACATCCTCCCCTAGACACGACGGCCCGGGGATTTGCTCTTCAAAAGATAGAGATACGGCGACACTTGGTACCACCTAAAGGTGCACGGTTACCCCTTGGTTCTATCCCAAGAGGGCCAGGTGTCCGCCAGAAAGTTTCCGCGGTGCCCCTTTAGGGTTGACGAGAGTCTTTATCGCTGATAATACTCAACTACCATCTGCTCATCGAAGGGCAGCTCAAGATCCGCTCGTGAGGGTATGGTTATAACACGACCAGACATTGCGTTTATATCCAGACTCAACCAGGAAGGAAGACCTTTCTGAGCCAGGAGCAAGGTACGTATCTTAAAGTATTCAAGACCCCTACTACGCTCGCGAACTGATATGACATCATTGGGTTTGGCAATAAAAGATGGGATGTCGGTCTTACGACCATTAACTGCGAAATGTCCATGACTGACAAGCTGGCGAGCCTGTGCACGTGAGTCTGCAAATCCAAGGCGATACACTAGGTTGTCCAGGCGCATCTCCAAGATCTGTAAGAGATTCTCACTTGTTTTGCCAGGACGATGTGCGGCTATGTCAAAGTGTCTGACAAATTGGCGCTCTAGTATTCCATAGGTACGACGAACGCGCTGCTTCTCACGCAGCTGCTTAGCATAGCCAGACTCTTTACGCGCACGGCTAGCACCATGCTGTCCAGGACGTGTATTACGGCGATCAAGTGTGCACTTGCTGATACACTTATCACCTTTGAGAAAAAGCTTTACCCCCTCACGTCTACATAGCTTGCAGACGGGGCCGGTATAACGCGCCATTGAATATAATTCTCCTCTTTGTGTGTTTCAATACCTAAAGGCACACGGTCGCTCAGTCGCGAAATCCGTACGTCTGGGCGGGCTATACACGACGCCGCTTGGGCGGTCTGCAGCCATTATGCGGAATAGGTGTAACATCTGTAATTGATGTGACAGAGAGACCAGCAGCCTGCAAAGAACGAATAGCAGCCTCACGGCCAGAACCAGGGCCTTTGACAAAGACATCAATCTGTCGTAGCCCATGCTCCATCGCCTTGCGAGCAGCTGACTCAGCAGTTACCTGTGCGGCATAAGGTGTACTCTTACGCGAGCCTTTGAAACCCTGGGCTCCGGAACTGCCCCAAGAAAGCACATTCCCATTTGGGTCAGTGAGGGTTACAATCGTATTATTGAAAGTCGCCTGGATGTGAGCTTGCCCACGTGGCACAGACTTACGCTCACGCCTCCTGACCTTACCAGTTGTTCTCTTCTTATCTGCCATTGAGTGTCTTTTTCTCCCCTACTTCTTAGCTGCAGCCTTCTTTTTACCAGCAACCGTTTTCTTTGGACCACGGCGTGTACGCGCATTCGTGCGAGTACGCTGGCCACGCACTGGCAGATTGCGACGATGGCGCATGCCACGATAACAGCCGATTTCGATCAAGCGCTTGATATTTCTATCTACTTCTCGGCGGAGATCTCCCTCGACTTTAAACTCACGATCAATAACCTCACGTAAACGGTTGACCTCTTCTTCCGTTAGGTCCTTTACGCGTATATCTGGATTGATACGTGTTCGCTCTAAGATCTTGTGGCTTGTAGTAAGCCCAATACCATAGATATAGCACAGCGAAATTTCCACTCGCTTGTCACGCGGAATGTCAACGCCGGCGATTCTAGCCATCTTTTCCTCCAGCTGCGAGCTTCAAATTCGCCGATGATTGAAACTTGAAACTCGAACCACTTAAATTAGCCCTGTTTCTGTTTATGTTTAGGATTTTTGTTGCAGATAACCATCACCACACGTTTACGACGGATGATTTTACAGCTATCACAACGCGGTTTTACTGAGGCATGCACTTTCATAGCTTGCCCTCCTCTACAATAAAGTACAGGTTTACTTACGTTTAAAAATACCGATAGGAGAAAAGGAATAACCGTGTGCCCTTTGGGTATGAAGGATGTGCTTACAACTCACATCACCTCATCTTACACGCCATATAATGCGACCGCGGGTCAGGTCATAGGGCGACAGCACAACTCGCACTTTATCACCTGGTACAATGCGCACAAAGTTCATACGGATACGTCCCGACAGGGTAGCCAAAATATCATGCTCCTCATCAATTTTGACTTTAAACATGGCATTGGGGAGAGACTCTATCACTATACCCTCAACCTCAATCTCATCCTTTTTTGGCATATGATCCTTTCCCTAACGGTAGCACTACATTCATTCTTTCCAGCATATATGCTCTCTAAAAAGAAGCATCAAAGTACAAAAGGGCAGCAGTTAACACTGCTGCAAGCAACTATAAATTATAGCATACCTTTGCCAGAAAGTCTAGTGGGATTTTAACCATTTTAATCCCGTAATTTCAACCCCGCATGGGCAATTTGTCTGCTCATCCTACGGGACTTTTTACTCTTGCTTCTCCGAGAGTCAGGATCTCGGCATCTCCCTCTGTGATTGCTACCGTATGCTCAAAATGAGCAGCAT
Organism: Ktedonobacteraceae bacterium; assembly: GCA_036501345.1. Classification (GTDB taxonomy): domain Bacteria; phylum Chloroflexota; class Ktedonobacteria; order Ktedonobacterales; family Ktedonobacteraceae; genus DASYAN01. The sequence goes on along the minus strand of DASYAN010000157.1, from coordinate 15,953 downwards.
AAGTACCATCAGTAGAGACGACTGTCCAACCATCAGAGAGAACCTTGGTTTCTGACTTCCCTGCAATAACCATTGGCTCAATGGCAATGACCACACCAGGTTTCAGCACAGAATTGGGAAAATTCGAGTCAACGTAGTTAAGCACTTGCGGATCTTCGTGCATACTGCGACCCACACCATGCCCACTATAGAAACGAACTATCGAGAAGCCTGCGCCCTCTACATGGTGTTGCACGGCACGCGCAATGTCACGCAGGTGATTACCACCCCGTGCAGCGGCAATCCCAAGATACAGCGCCTCTTCTGTTACCTTCAGCAGACGTTGCACATCGGGAGCAATAGTTCCTACAGGAACAGTAATTGCCGAGTCCGCATGCCAGCCATTATAACTAGCAGCGATATCGATTGTCACAATATCGCCTTCTTTGAGGACACGCTCGCCGGGGATGCCATGAACAACTTCTTCGTTTACAGACGCACAAAGCAAAGCTGGGTAACCACGATAGCCCAAAGAGCTTGATTTAGTTCCATGCCGTTGCAAGGCAACCCCTGCCAGCCTATCTATTTCACCGGTCGTCATTCCCACATGTACAGCACTACGCAATTCTTCTAATATTGCTGAAATAATACGACCAGTTGTCCGAATTTTTTCGCGTTCTTGCTTTGACTTAATAATAGCTGCCATATATCTTAGCTTCTTTCAGCCATAAAATGCCGAATTACTTCAAGCAGGGCATCCTGTACCTGCTCAATAGGTTGATTGCCATTCACCTCAACCAATTTTCCCTGTTTTTGATAGTAATCAAGGAGACGAATAGTTTCCTCGAAGAAAATGTTTAACCGTTTTTGCACTGCTGGCCCTTGATCATCAGGACGCTGGTACAATTCACTTCCATCCAGATCGCAAATCCCCGGAACTTTGGGAGGATTCGTCTCACGATTATATACATGCTGAGCCGCACGGCAGATATATCGCCCCGAAAGCCTGCTAAGAAGTACTTCACGAGGAACATTCAGGTAAACCGCACAGTCGATATGTCGATCAGCACTTAATAATCCTCTATCCAGAGCTTGGGCCTGAGCGATTGTGCGAGGGAAACCATCCAGCAAGACACCATCGCGCATGTAATTCGATTCTGCAATATAATGCAGAATCATGGAAACCGTGAGATCGTCGGGTACCAGTTCCCCACGATCCAGATATAGTCTGGCTTTCCTGCCTAACTCAGTCCCTTCTTCAGACGCTTTACGGAAGAGATCACCACTAGAAACATGATGAATTCCAAGGTTCTGAGCAAGCCTTTCCGCTTGCGTGCCCTTCCCCGACCCCTGAGCTCCGATCAGGATAATATTCACCATAATTGCGCCAGGATGCCCCTGACTTTCGTCAAGGGGATGAATGGCATCTCCTTTCCAAAATGTCATTGACGTGTTAGAATAGACGCACGTAGGCTAAGCTAAGGCACTCCCAAACAACTGCAGAGAGATAGTTCGCTTATCAACACCTTTAACAGCTGAACAATGGAAAGAGGAGGGAAGAACTTCCATTGCCTTCTCCTTCTCCACGATAGAGATGCATTGCAGTATCTTCAAAGCGAAACGAAAACGAGTAGCAACTCTCAGATTCCATACCTCCTTCCACAGACTTAGTATAACATGAATAAACCAAAACGATCAATTGATCATCTACTAGGACAAAAAGCCTGAATAGTTACGCATGACCATCTGCGCTTCTAACTGTCTGACAGTATCGAGCACAACTCCAACGACAATTAACACAGAAGCAGCCGTGAATAACTGGTTCCCACCTACACGCGTGAAGTACTGCATAAAGGTTACAATACCTAAGAAAATTGCCCCAGCCAAAGTGACACGGTTCAGAATAGTACTCAGATACCTGCTGGTAGGCTCCCCAGGACGATACCCAGGAATAAATGCACCTTGCTTCTGCAGATTCTCAGGAATATTCTGCTGCTGCCACAAGACATAGGCATAGAAGTACGTAAAGGCAATAACCAGCAGACATTCCATGACCCAATACCACCATTGCACAGGATTGAGCACTGTGGTACTAACAAAGTTCGCCGTCGCTGCTAACCATGGAGTTTTACTGGTTGTCAGATACTGCGCAATCACCGTTGGAAAGAGCAGCATCGAAGATGCAAAGATCAGCGGGATCATACCCGCGCTATTGACTTGCAGAGGAATATAGGTAGTTTGCGCAGAACCCACCAACATGCCACGTCCAACAGTACGCTTGGTTGGATACTGCACCGGAATGCGTCTCTGTCCTTGGTAGATATAGACGACACCAATAATGGTCAAAAAGCCAATAATCAAGAAGAGACCTATACTCACAATGCCACTACTACCACCAGTGGAGGCCGTGGTATATCCCTGGGTTATAAATTGCGGGAGACGGCTGACGATATTGGCAAAGATAATCAACGAGATACCATTACCGATACCTTTTTCCGTGATCAACTCGCCCAACCAAACCAGGATCATCACTCCAGCTGTCAAGGTCAACAGGATTGACCAGGTTTCCAGCGCGTAAGTGGGATCGAAAAGACTGAAACCAGTCAGAACGCCAGCTTGCTGGTAAAGAGCACAATTTCCGAGGGCCGATAAGAAAGCAAGAGGTACAGTGATTATACGCGTGATCTGGCTAAAGCGCAGACGCCCTGCCTCACCCTGGGTCGCTAAACTTTGCAATGCCGGGATAATGGGCTGCAACAATTGCATGACAATCGTTGATGTAATATAAGGATAAACCGAGAGACCAACAATCGAGAATTTATCGAGTGACCCACCCGTAAAGACATCCAGCAGATTAAAAACCTGACTGGTTGGATCGTTGGAGCCTGGCTTAAAGAGATCAACTAACTTCCCAAACTCAGCTTGTGTCAACGGCACTGATATATTAGCAAGAACACGAAATGCTAGCAAAATCCCCAGCGTAAAGAGAATTTTGTTGCGTAGGTCAGGAACAGTCCATATACTACGCAGTCGTTCCCACATGAAGCCCTCCTATTTCATTTCAATCCCAAAGGGGCTGCCTTTCTTCCACCATTCGCGTAAGAAAGAATACGAATCAGCCTGCAGAGAGAGATTATAATAGCAGAAATCTCACACTTTTCTCTCAGCGTAAACTGCCTTGTCAAGCGGCTTCACTGATCTATAGCGATTGATGGGTTTTCTGTATTCGGAAGTACTTAATCCAATACGATGGTAGTATACAACCTAGAGTGAGCAAGATGCCAATGGATGAAACCCAGGCACCCTGCTCTTGCTATTCCTGTGATGTACTTGCTTTTGCGTCCTTACTCCGCTTGGTCTTCTCATAGACTTTCACCGGAATGATCTCGATGCTGCCACCAGCTGCCTCGATCTTGGTACGCGCACTTGCGGAAAGCTTATGCACTTTGATATTCAGTGCACGATCAATCTCACCATTGCCGAGCACCTTGATCAAACCTCGTCCTTCCGCAGGCGTCATCAATCCATTCGCTACCAGAGTTTCAGGATTGACCTGGGAACCTGCCTCAAACAAGCTGAGATCCACGACGTTAATAATAGTATATTCATCGCGAAAAGCAGTATTGCTGTTACCGAGACCGCGAATGAAAGGCAAACGCTTAGACAGACGAGTCTGGCCACCGCTAAAAGCACGATGGATCTTTCCACCACTACGCGCTTTCTGGCCTTTTGTTCCACGACCAGCAGTCTTGCCTCGGCCAGAGCCATGTCCACGTCCAACACGCCGCTCCCTCTTATGTGAGCCAGGAGCTGGCTGTAAATCAGAGAGTTTCAGCACTGATAACCTCCTCTACTTGAACTAAGTGGCTCACCTTGCGAATCATACCACGCAGAGTGGGATGATCTTCATGCTCAACAGTGCGCTGAAGCTTGCGCAATCCCAGAGCTTTAATCGTTGCTTTCTGATCCTTTGGATAGCCAATTGCACTTTTTACCCATTTTATACGTAGTTTTGTCATTACCGACCCCTATCACGGCGGTCACCACCACGATCATTACCACGATCACGGCGGTCACGGCGCCCGGAGCTAGCCCTGGTATCGCGAGCCTCTTCATCACGTGCACTACGAGCTACAGCAGCTTGCTCTGCAGCCGCAGCAGCTGCAACCGCGAGTTGCTCAGCACGCTTCTTGCCAAGGAGATCTACAACTGTCTTGCCACGACGTGCTGCTTCGACATCGGGAGAACGCAACTCACGAAGGCCTTTGATACAAGCCTGGACGGTATTTGCTTTGTTCGTGCTACCAAGGGTCTTTGTCAAGATATCACGGACACCAGCAGATTCCATCACTGCACGTACTGCACCACCAGCGATCACCCCAGTACCAGGCGCAGCAGGCTTAAGCAAGACTTCTGAAGCGCCAAAAGTTGTCTTGATCAGGAAAGGAATAGTTGTACCAGACAACGGAACCTCGATCAAGTTTTTCTTGGCCTCTTCTACTCCCTTACGGATGGCCTCTGTGTACTCATTTGCTTTGCCAAAACCAAAACCTACATGTCCATTGCGATCACCGACTACTACCAGGGCACGAATGCTAAAACGTCGACCGCCTTTGACAACCTTAGAGACGCGGTTAACTTCCACCACCGTCTCCTCTAGGTTCAGTTTTGAAGGATCTATTTTTGCCATTTTATGTCTTCCCTTAACGTAGCCCTATCAGGGTTTCCCCTGGTGGCTGAGTCTGGTTAGAAATCTAGACCTACTTCACGAGCGCCTTCAGCCAGTGCAGCTACCCGCCCATGATAGGCATAGCCACCACGATCAAAGACAACCCGAGTTACACCTTTTTCTTTCGCACGCTCGGCAACAAGTTTGCCAACTTCGCGTGCTAGTGCAACTTTGCGGTTATTGGCAATAGGAGCGAGTGCCTCTTTCGGTGTCTTCCTTTCACCCCTCTGTGCAGCTGGCAACACTGTTTTAACTTGTGTTCCAGGCTTGCCACCCTTTGCCTGGGGCTTAGCAGATTTGTCCGCTTTACCCGATTTAGCAGATTTCTCTGCTTTGGCTCCTTTTCCTTTGACAGATGCAGCCTCTGTGGCAACAGCCTCTGCTTCTACCTCAGCAGAAGCCTCCTCTTGACGGGCCGCATGTTGCGTGTCAACGAACTGAGCCGGTTTGAAATCTTGCAGACTTTCATCGAGCGATGAAGCCGCAACTAACGTCCTACCCGTGGTATCATCTACAATCTGTGCATAAATATGCTGTCCACTGCGAAATACATTCAAGCGTGGACGTGATGATACTCCTGCTAGACGCCGTCTTAAATGCCGGTGCCGCCGTAGCCGCGCCCGATTTGCATTGAATCGTTTAATCATAGTTTATCACTTCTTCTTGCCGCCGACTTTACCTGCTTTACCAGCCTTACGTCGAATCTTTTCACCAGCGTAGCGAATACCTTTGCCTTTGTAGGGCTCTGGCTTACGAATAGCACGGATATCTGCCGCCACTTGGCCAACCAGTTGCTTATCAATACCGCTTACACTAATCTTGGTCGCCTTCGTGGCAGGATCTGTACCATCAACCGAGAGAGTGATACCAGTCGGAGGCTGAACCTCAACAGGATGCGAATAACCAACTAAAATGACCAGATTATTGCCAACTTTTGCAGCACGATAGCCAACGCCATGGATCTCCAGCTGTTTTGTATAGCCATTGGTCACCCCAACAACCATGTTATTGAGGAGAGTACGATAGAGACCATGCTTTGCCTTGTGCGGCTTACTATCCGATGGACGGTTCACTTGCAATGACCCATCCTCAAGTTTGAGTGTTAGCTCGGAATCGATCTGGCCCTTGAGTTCGCCTTTTGGTCCCTTCACGGTTACAAAATTCTCCTCGGTCCAGTTCACTTGCACCTTTGACGGCACAACGATTGGAGCACGTCCAATACGAGACATTTGAAACCTCCCTCTACCAAATGTAGCAGACGACCTCGCCGCCAAGACCTTGCTTGTAGGCATTTGAACCAGTCATCAGGCCCCTTGGTGTTGAAAGAACAGCAATGCCCAGGCCTCCACGGACGCGGGGAATATCTGCCTTCTTACTATAAACACGCAGACCAGGCTTGCTGACGCGTTTCAGCTGCGTCAGGACAGGTTTCTTGTCCACATAACGGAGAGTAAGGCGGAGCGTCCCCTGCGGATTATCTTTCAGGATTTCTATATCTTTAATATAGCCTTCTTCTTTGAGCACGCGTGCAAGGCCCAGCTTCATTTTCGAGGCCGGAACCAATACGCGAGTATGTCGTGCTGTTGCCGCATTGCGAATACGCGTCAGCATATCCGCAATGGGATCAGTCATATTCATGAATCATCCTCCCAAGAAACGCAAATAGAGCAATTTTCGTTTCTCGCATCTTTTTCTTCGCGATTCTACCAGCTCGATTTTGTTACACCGGGCAGCTCACCGCGTAACGCACGTTCGCGGAAGCAGATACGGCACAGACCGAATTTGCGCATATATGCACGAGGTCGCCCACAGACCTTGCAGCGATTATGCTGCTGCACTCTAAAGCGGGGTTTGCGCTGCGACTTCACAATCATTGATATTTTTGCCATGCGACCTCCAGCATTATTTCTTAAAGGGCATGCCCATCAATGCGAGCAGCCGTCGTCCTTCTTGGTCTGTGCGTGCAGTCGTCACAATACTGACTTCCATACCGCGCAGTTTATCGACCTTATCATAGTCGATCTCAGGAAAGACCAATTGTTCACGCAAGCCCAGTGTATAATTGCCGCGGCCATCAAAGGCTTCAGGGGAAACTCCCTGGAAATCACGCAGGCGGGGCAGGGCCACGTTTATCAGTTTATCAAGGAAGTAGAACATACGGTCACCACGTAACGTCACCATACAACCGATCTGCATACCTTCGCGTAATTTGAAGGCTGCAACCGAACGCTTGGCACGGGTGATGACTGGTCTCTGACCTGTAATCGCTGCCAGATCAGCAACAGCGGCTTCCATGGCTTTGGCATTCTGGATAACTTCGCCCAAGCCAATGTTGACCACAACTTTATTAACAGAAGGTACCTGCATAGGATTCTTATAATCAAATTCCTTTTGCAAAGCAGATATCACTTCTCGACGATATCTTTCTTTCAAGGCTGATGCCATATTAACTACTCCTCGTGCGGTCTTCAATAACCTTATGGCACTTCTTGCAGATACGTACAGGACGCAGCTTCTGATCATCTCCCATTGGGCGACGTTCACGAGCCACGCGCGTGGGCTCTCCGCACGATGTACACTTCAACATCACATTCGAGATATGAATAGGCATCGCTTTCTCGATCACACCACCCTGCCGCGTCTGGCCCTGTGGGCGCACATGCTTCTTTACGACATTCAGACCTTCAATAATTACTTTTTCGGTCTGAGGCATAGCCCGTGATACAATTCCTTCCTTCCCCTTATCCTTGCCAGTGGTAATTAAAACGGTATCGCCTTTTTTAATTTTCATCTTATTGGCAAGATGGAGAGGCTTCTTTTGTACTTGCTTTGTTGCCATTTTTTTCCCCGTTAGATCACTTCCGGTGCGAGCGAAACGAGTCGCAAAAAGTTCTTCTCACGCAATTCGCGGGCAACCGGGCCAAAGATACGCGTTCCACGCGGATTGTTACCAGGGGCGAGAATGACTGCAGCGTTCTCGTCAAAGCGAATATGTGAACCGTCGGAACGCCCATACTCTTTGGCCACACGCACCACGACGGCATCAACTACATCACCTTTTTTCACTTGCCCATTTGGAGCAGCTACTTTGACGGAGGCTTTGATCACATCCCCGACTTCTGCATAGCGTTTGGCAGAACCACTCATTACGCGAATGCACATAATTACTTTTGCGCCTGTATTATCGGCGACCTTTAAGCGTGTCTGTGGCTGAATCATAGGTCCTTTTTCTCCCTACTCTGCTTCGCCGGATTTTTCTGCGGACGAGGCTGGATTGGGGTTGGCTTGGGCCAACACTTCTTCCCCCGGCACTATGCCGCTTCCCAGCTTGAGAATCTCGACGAGGCGCCAGCGTTTCAGCTTACTTAACGGTCGGCTCTCCTCGATACGCACCAAGTCACCGATGTGAGAGCGGTTCTCCTCATCATGCACATGGAAACGCTTTGTCTGCCTATAAGTACGCTTATAGATACGATGCTTCTTGAGTGTCTCGACAGTAACCACTCTCGTTTTTTCCATTTTGTCGCTGACCACGCGTCCAACTTTTTGCTGATGACGACTCTTCTTCTGCGTCACAGCCTGTTCTGACCCGGTTGCTGCATGTTGCTGTGTCATGACTCACGCTCCAACTCGGTTAAGCGATGTAGCACACGCGCAATATCCTTACGCGTCTCTGCAAACACCCGACTATTCTTTACTTCACCACGCTGTTGCTGCAAGCGGAGGTTGAACAGCTTGAGTCGCAGGTCTTTGAGTTCCCGCTGAGCCTCGTTATAGGATAGCGCTTGAATTTGCTGTCGGCGTTCCCTAAGATTCGACACTCTCCGCCTCCCCTCGTTTAATAAAGCGTGTTTTAATCGGTAGTTTATGGCTGGCTAAGCGGATAGCTTCTTTAGCAATCTCTTCGCTAACGCCGCCAATTTCAAAGATAATACGGCCTGGTTTTACAACTGCAACCCAGTGGTCAACGGCACCTTTACCACTACCCATACGGGTCTCGGCTGGCTTGGCAGTGATAGGCTTGTCAGGGAAGACACGTATCCACACTTTACCACCGCGCTTCATATAGCGGGTGAGAGCGATACGAGCGGCTTCGATCTGACGAGCCTCCATCCAACAAGGCTCTAACGCTTGCAGGGCAAAATCGCCAAACGAAAGCGTACTGCCTCGCATGGCCTGACCTTTCATGCGCCCACGGTGCTGCCGACGATACTTTGTACGTGATGGTACCAACAACGGCATGACTTAGTCTCCTAATATGCTTTCAATCCCAATTTCAATCCGTTTCCCCCAAGGGGGGACGGCAATCCCATACGGACTTTTTCCGCTCCTGGGATGCCTATTCGCTCTGCTGAGCGGTCCCAGTAGTACCATCATCTGTCGGTGGTGTAGACGGTGGCGTCGGTGGTGGCGACGTCGGTGGGATCGATGGTGTTGGCGGCGTCGACGGAACCGATGGTGTTACTTCCGCCCCCAAAGGAGGCACGGCAGAATTGGCAGCATTTTCGCTGCTCACAGGTACCTGAGTCTGACCTGTGGCCGGACCCTGCTGGCGTGGTGGTCTTGGCGACCGTGACTGTCCTCCTTCACCAGCTGGCTGGCGTGGTGGTCGTGGTGGTCGTGGCCCTCTCTCACCACCCTGTTGTTGCGGCCCACCTAACTGCGGCCCACCTGCCTGTCGTGGAGGACGCGGCCCTCTTTCACCACGTGGTTCGCCACCAGCTTGAGCCTGACGTGGAGGACGCTGTGGCCCTCTCTCCCCACCTTGCTGTTGGCGTGGCTGACGTGGCCCTCTTTCGCCGCTCTGTTGACGATCGCCACGTGGGCGACGATCACCACCACGGCGATCACCACGCTCTTCACGCGGCGCGAAGATTGGCTGTGCTGAAGCTTCAGCTTGAGCCTCACCCGCTTCACGGCGCTTGTGGGGAAGGATATCGCCTCGGTAAATCCACACTTTGATGCCAATTACCCCAAAGGTCGTATGAGCCTCTGTCTGACCATAATCAATGTCAGCACGCAGAGTCTGCAGAGGAACTTTTCCCTCCACTTCTTTCTCTGTACGGGCGATTTCTGCACCACCCAAGCGTCCAGCAACGATGACCTTGATGCCCTTCGCATTGGCACGCATCGACTTCTGCACAGCTTGTTTCATAGCACGGCGGAACGAGACGCGTTTCTCCAGTTGCTCCGCAATGCTACGACCAACCAGCACCGCATCTAGTTCCGGCTGACGAATCTCTACGATATCCATCCGAACACGACGCTTCTTGGTCTTAGACTCCAGAAGGTTCCTGAGCCGATCTACTTTCTCACCACTCTTACCAATAACAATACCAGGCCTTGCCGTAAATACCTTTACCAACACCTGGTCAGCAGCGGTACGCTCAATCTCGATTCTTGAGACCGAGGCATTAGCTAGCTCTTTATTGACAAGCTGGCGGATCATATAATCTTCCGCCCAGATATCTTTATAATCACGCTCGGCGAACCAGCTAGACTGCCAGCCCTTGACGACGCCGAGTCTGAACCCAGTGGGATGTACTTTATGTCCCAAAAGTTCTTCTCCTTTTTTCGTGGCATCCCCCAAAGGGGGCACGGCTAACTACCAGCGTCTGCTGGATCGTCGGAAACAATTACAGTAACATGACAAAAACGCCGCACAATGCGCGAAGAACGACCATGAGAGCGTGCTTTCGCACGTTTGGCACGAAAAGCATCGTCGGCTACAATATTAAGAATATACAGTTCATCTGGATCAAGATTATAGTTATTCTCCGCATTCGCCGCCGCTGAAGCCACGACTTTACGTACTGGCTCCGCACCAGCATTGGGCAAGAATGGAAGAATAGCTAGAGCCTCATTTACTCGAAGCCCTTTGACTACTTTCGTAACCAGACGCATTTTACGCGGTGATATACCAATACTCTTGGCAATAGCCCTGACTTGCATCTTTTACTCTCTTTTCAATCCCACATGGGCTACATCACTAACGAACTGACGTGGTCTTTTCATTCTTGCCACCCGCATGACCACGAAAGTGACGTGTGGGAGCAAACTCACCTAATTTATGACCTACCATGTTCTCACTGATATAAATAGGCACATGGGTCTTTCCATTATGAACCCCAATTGTCATGCCTACCATCTCAGGAAAGATCATTGAAGCACGAGACCAGGTTTTGATCAAACGACGATCGCCGCTACGCCGCACGATCAGCACTTTCTTTCTGAGCGAAGGATGAATATACGGTCCTTTTTTCCTTGAGCGCGACATGATTATTTCCTCCTTCTACCCGCATTGCGGCGTCGGACAATAAACCGATCCGTACGCTTATTCCTACGAGTCTTGTAGCCCATTGCAGGCTTGCCCCAAGGTGTTTGCGGTTGCCCACCGATAGGTGCACGGCCTTCGCCACCACCATGTGGGTGATCAGTTGGGTTCATTGCCGAACCACGGACACTTGGGCGGCGGCCCATGTGACGCTTTCGTCCAGCCTTACCAATACTGCGATTCTCGTGGTCGGTATTGCCTACTTGACCGATGGTCGCCATACACAAAATATGGACCTGACGCTGTTCGCCAGAGGGTAAGCGGAGGAGGGCATAGTCACCTTCTTTCGCCATCAACTGTGCACCAACGCCTGCACCACGTGCCATCTGACCACCACGACCACGCTCTAGTTCGATATTGTGAATTGTTGTACCAGTTGGGATGTTCTTTAAAGGCAGCGCATTGCCAACCCGGATATCGGCATCAGGACCCGCTTCAACGCGGTCACCGACTTTGAGACCTAGAGGAGCAATGATATAACGCTTCTCACCATCTACATAATGCAACAGGGCAATACGAGCGGTACGATTGGGATCATACTCAATAGCCGCTACTTTGGCCGGTACTCCTAGCTTATTCCGCTTAAAGTCGATAATACGATAAGCACGCTTAGCACCACCACCACGATGGCGGACGGTAATTTTCCCCTGATTATTACGACCGGAATGCTTCTTAAGCTTAACGGTCAGAGATTTCTCCGGCTTTGTCTTCGTAATCTCTTCGAATGTCGACACTGACATCCCGCGACGCCCAGGAGATGTTGGTTTATACTGTCTTATTGGCATCTCTTTATTCCTTATGCCTTCAATATATCAATTGTCTGACCTTCTTTAACGGTGACAATCGCCTTCTTCCACTCACGGGGCTCCACAGGTCGAGGTGCCGAACCCCGCCGACGAATCGACTTAGGCTTACCGGGCATGCGTAGCACATTCACCTTGACAACATCTACCTTGAAGAGGCTTTCAACCGCGCGACGTACATCAATTTTGTTCGCATTCAACGCCACTTTAAAGGTATACTGGTTACGCTCTTGCAACTTGACCGATTTCTCAGTCACGATACCTTGACGCAGTATTTCAGTAATTTCCACGTGTTTCCTCCTCTCCTAGGCTTCGTTTTCAGAGTCTATTGGTGCTGCCGACTCTTTTTTAGTATCGTTTTTAGCAGTCTTTAGGTTTTTCTCTTTAGAGCCTGCTACTACTGTTGGCTTTTCTTCAGCGCCGTTTGTAGCACTCTCTTGACTTGCTTCTTCAGTAATTCTGCGGCTTGCCTCTTCAGCACTTAGCCCTTCTTCACCGAAGACCATCTCGATCCAACGCACAGTCTGAACAGGCATAATAATATAATCATGCTTGAGCAACTCCACTACATTGATCGAGCAGACATGCTGTACCTTGGCAGTTGAGACATTGCGAGCTGATAAAACGATATTTTCATCGCGATGGGGCAACATCATCAGCACCTGTTTTCCTGCACTGCTTGGTAAGCTGTTCAGGATTGCTAGCATGTCCTTGGTACGTGGCTGCTCCAGAGACAAGTCGTCGACAATAATTAAGCTCTCATTGGCAAGTTTATCTGACAAGGCCGAACGAATTGCCAAACGACGCATCTTCTTAGGAACATCGTGATGGTATGGATGCGGCCTAGGACCAAATACAACACCGCCATGACGGAACTGAGGTGAACGCGTGCTACCCTGGCGAGCATTACCTGTCCCTTTTTGTCGATAGGGTTTTTTATTACCGCCCGAAACCTCACCGCGAGTCTTGGTCGAGGCATTCCCTTGGCGACGATTGACCAGTTGTGCAGTGACAACCTGATGGAGAACCGCCATGTTAGGAGTGACTCCGAACACCTGCTCGCTCAGTTCGAGCTGTTCTAAGGCCTCTCCGGCCTGATTATACACTGTAGTCGAGGGCATTTCGGTTTACCTCATCACATGCTTCTTAATCACGAGCAAGCCGCCATTGGCACCAGGTACCGAGCCCTTAACCACCAGCAGATTACGCTCAGGATCAGCTTGAACTACTTGCAACTTCTTCGCTGTTATGCGATCATTCCCCATGCGACCAGCCATACGCGTCCCCTTGAGCACACGACCTGGGGTTGTACCAGGACCAATCGAGCCAGGAGCACGAGAACGGTCTGACTGACCATGCGTCCTAGGTCCTCCACGAAAGCCATGGCGCTTCATAACACCTTGGAAGCCTTTACCTTTTGACGTCCCGACAATATCTACCGCTTCGCCATCTTTAAAGAGACCAACGTCAAATAGGGAGCCCAGTTCCACTTTATCTGTAGTGACACCTTGCTGCAACCCAACTTCGCGCACCACTCTGAAGGGACCAACCACAGGACCGGGACGACGCTGACGATTTTGCTGTATCTTTAGGAGCTTCTGTATCTGCTTGTCAGTCTTGACTGTGCTTGCAGATTCATACTGCTGTTCTTCTTTTGTTGCAACTGAGCTCTCTGCGTCCTGTTCCTCTGTAGAGTCAGAAGGTGATTTTGCACGCACCTCTTGTTGATGCACTTGTAAACGCTTGCGCTGTGCCTTCAATAACGGCAGGCTATGTCCAAGATGGCCCAGTTCAGGACGTGTGGCCTTCCTGATTGGCTGCTGCTCAAAACCAATTTGGACCGCTTCGTACCCATCGCGATCAGCTGTCTTGACCTGGGTCACAACACAGGGACCAACCTCAATGACGGTAACCGGGACGACGATTCCATTGGGACCAAAAACCTGGGTCATGCCGATTTTCCTGCCCAACAATGCATCCAGCATAGTTATTACCTCTCATTCGCTAGCTCGCGACGTACCCTACAATCTCACTTCGATATCTACGCCTGCGGGCAGGTTCAAACGGGTTAGGGCTTCAACGGTCTTATTCGTCGGATCAATAATGTCAATCAAACGCTTATGCGTACGAATCTCAAACTGCTCACGAGAATCTTTATCGATAAACGGTGACCGCATTACAGTATATTTGTCTATCTCCGTTGGCAATGGCACTGGTCCTGAGACTCGTGCCCCTGTCTGCTGTGCGGTATCTACAATCTGCATTGCTGACTTATCAAGAATGCGATGATCAAACGCCTTCAGTCGAATACGGATACGCTGCTTTACTGCTGTTGCCATTTCTTTCTCTTCTTTGAATTAATGGGGTCAGAGGGCTCTTAGCGCACCCTAGTGCACTGTCCATAACCCCTCCGTGCAATCCTTACCTAAAGGCGTGCCTCTTTAGGTAAGCATATTCGTACAGATGCCAGCGCCAACGGTACGTCCGCCTTCGCGGATAGCAAATTTGACGCCTTCTTCCATAGCCACTGGCTGGATCAGCTCAACGGTCATCTCAATATTATCGCCAGGCATGACCATCTCGACTCCCTCGGGCAATTTGATCGACCCGGTCACGTCCGTTGTGCGGACATAGAACTGGGGGCGATAGCCATTAAAGAAGGGAGTATGACGACCACCCTCTTCCTTGGAGAGCACATAGACCTGAGCCTTGAAGGTCTTGTGTGGCTTGATCGAACCGACCTTGGCCAAGACCTGTCCACGCTCGATATCAGCACGTTCAATACCGCGCATCAAGCAACCGACGTTATCACCAGCTTCGCCTTGATCCAGTGTCTTCTGGAACATTTCGACTCCGGTGACCACAACGTTGCGTGTCTCCTCTTTCATGCCGACGATCTCGACATTGTCGCCCACTTTGACGATTCCACGCTCAATACGACCAGTGGCCACAGTTCCACGTCCTTTGATGCCAAAGACATCTTCCACAGGCATCAGGAAAGGCTTATCGGTGGCGCGTGGTGGGGTCGGGATGTAAGAGTCTACCGCATCCATCAGATCCCAGATACACTTGGCATTGGGATCGTTGCGGGAAAGATCACCAGTGCTTTCCAGTGCTTTGAGGGCCGATCCGCGAATGACGGGGACATCATCACCGGGGAACTGATACTTGGAGAGTAGTTCGCGTACTTCCAATTCCACCAGTTCGAGCAACTCTTCATCTTCCATCATGTCGACCTTATTGAGGAAGACCACCATCGCAGGCACTTCTACCTGACGAGCCAGTAGCACGTGCTCACGTGTCTGAGGCATAGGACCATCAGGAGCACTCACCACCAGGATTGCACCGTCCATCTGAGCGGCACCTGTGATCATATTCTTAATATAGTCGGCGTGACCAGGGCAGTCTACGTGAGCATAGTGGCGTTTGTCAGTCTCATATTCCAAGTGAGCAATGGCGATGGTGATACCACGTTCGCGCTCTTCTGGAGCTTTATCAATCTGGTCAAATGCCGTATATTTGGCGAGCTGAGCCGTTGCCAGCACTTTCGTAATAGCCGCTGTCAGAGTTGTCTTACCATGGTCGATATGTCCAATCGTTCCAACGTTCACGTGTGGCTTTGTTCGCTCAAACTTCTTCTTAGCCATGTCAAAACCTCGTTTAATTTATGATTTACCCTGTCCAAAACACACCTAAAAGGTGCATGGCAGGATACAAGCCAAAAGATATTGTTTTTCTTTCGTCAATCCCACATAGGCGGGCACAATACCTAAAGGTGCATGGTGAATTGAGCCTCTACAAGATAGGCAACACCTAAAAGTACGTACGCAGTGAATTACTAGCGATTTATCGCATTCGGTACCCCTAAAGGGGCACCACAGCCTACCGGGCTGACTTCTTAGCGATAATCTCTTCAGCAACATTCTTTGGGACGGGATCGTAATGTGCAAATTCCATTGTGTAACTTGCCCGCCCACTAGTCATAGAACGGAGTTCATTCACGTACCCGAACATCTCAGCAAGAGGAACATGTCCCCGCACCACATACGTCGACCCACGGCTCTCCATTCCCAGAATAACTCCACGGCGTCGGTTGAGGTCACCGATT
>DASYAN010000156.1:0-5655 GCA_036501345.1 Ktedonobacteraceae bacterium | reverse complement strand
GCCTACGGTCAGGTACAGCAAGATCAGACCAATAAGATTGCCCCAGATAAACAAAGATGTACCGAAGTATGCGCCAAGGAGACGTGATGCACACATTTCTAGCGCAAGACTGGTCATACCACCAATAAATACCAGTACAATAAGAAAGTAATTTCTCAAGGGGCCTCCATCGCGGATGCATTCATTGTACAAAAGAAAATTTACTAAGCATCGCCGCATAGTACGCATTATAGACAAGGGTAAATTGCTGACCATCAGGATCTGGGGCCTGTATCTCAATACTATATCCCTTTGACTGATAGACAATTGTATAGATCACAACATGTTCTCTTTGTTGATCAGCACTCTGATAGTATATAGTAGTAGCGACCCAGGTTTCGCCTCCCAATGTGGTCACACCAGTCCCTTGGGGAGGAATATAGGCAGGTTTGGTCATAAAATTGGTCTGCAGTTCGCTATTTAGAATATCACCAGCCGAACCACTTGTCGGCCCAACAGCCTTAAACGTCGCGGTTTGATCTGGTTGCACAGGGTTGGTAAACTGAATGCCATTATTTGTCGGTGCCCCACCCAGTTGCCAACTAGCTGGATATTCCACGCTGAAACCGTAATTGGTACAATTAGGACCACACCATATGAAGCCTGAGTCAGGCAATGGCGTGGGAACAACGGTTGGAGTTGGTGTATCTTGAGGTGTTGGCGTTGCTGTCGCTGTGGGAATTGGCTGCAGTACAGCGGTTGGGGATGCTAGCTCGTTGTTCGCTGTGCTCTGGGATGATGCCCTTATAAATAGCGCAGTAATGCCAACAACACTGATCAACGCAACGACAAGACAAATAGAGACAATCAGAACTGTTGATCCAGGCTGCTGCTTTTGGGATTGGGGAGGAATTGCTGGTCTGATTGCTCTTCCATAGTCATACCCCTGACCGCTGGCAACCTGACCGGGATGGGAAGGACGAGGCAACATATATTGATCTGCCTGTAACGATTGAGTTGGCGGTCGAACTGGTAGTCTATGCTGTCCTATAGCAGGAAGATCTTTTTGTACTTGTGGGCTAGGGAACACTTGTTGAGAGTTGCCTCCTTCTTGACCTGCAATAGCCCCATTGGATGGCAAAGACATTGCTTCGGTTGCATCCTGGTAAAACCCTGTATGGTGTTGCTGCACACCAACGATTCCCTGCTGAGACCCCGGCATTCCCTGGGAAGGGTGATGAGATGTGAAAAGACCTCCAGGCGGAGAGAATAGGTTCCTAGTCTGTGGATGAGGTGGTGTTTGAGTTGATGGTGTTTGAGGATGAGGGGTACGAATCTGCTCAGGAGGAGTGAATGCATTTTTCTGCGGACCAGACAAGTCTTCGCTACCTGGTACCATGCTGGTAGGAAATACTGAAGCAAGGGTTGCAGTGCCACATTGCCCACAAAAAATCTCTTCTGGCTGTACCTCGTTTCCACACTGTTGACAATTCATTTTTTGCCCTTATCTCCTGCTCGCATCGCTTCTCTGAAGCCAGCAATACTGTTACCTCAGCGTTACACATTATAGCGTATTCGCGATGCTGTGACTAGCCAACCGGGAAAAGATGGTAGAATTGGATTTCTATGCTGAGATCAGTATCTCTCTCCTCTTGTGTGATACTGTGTAACTCATCGGCGTATTAGTCTATAGCATATACGACAGAGTATACAGCTACTTACCAAATACGCTTTATCGTTTAAGGAGGTTGTTCACCAATGTATTTATTCCAGAAGTTGCGCTATCCACGATCCGTTTGGTTAATTTCTTTGCTTGCCATAATGGCAATTCTTAGCCTCGCAGCCTGTGGAGGGTCAGCGAGTACACCAGCCAGCCCAACGGCGGCGGCTCCGACCACGGCAGCTAGCCCAGTATCCACTCCAAGCACTGCAGCTACTACATCGTCGACGTCAGCGCAGGAAGTTGATATAAAGATAGTCGAAAACAATGAGGTATATTCCTTTAGTCCAGCAAGCGTGACCGTCGCAAAGGGCACAAAGGTTGTGTGGACAAATACTAGTGACGCAGCCCATACGATCACTCCTGATACCGCTAATGCCTTCACTGCATCCTCTACTGTGGCAGAAGACCAGACCTATTCTTTTGTATTTACTACAGCCGGAACCTTTTCCTATCACTGCAGCATTCACTCTTATATGAAAGCTACAATTACCGTGACATCTTCACCTTCTATGACGCCACAATAGGTTGAGACACACTTTCTTGGAAGGAGTATAATCTCTTCCTAACATACTTATCTCCATCCAGGTTTAGAAACTTCGGCCAGTTCGTCTCCTGTGATTGATCCAGAAGATAAACTGGCCTTCCTTAAATACAAAGAGTCTTAGCTTCTTGTCAGGCTCCTGTAAATAGGATACACTTGTATAAAGAAATCCACAAAGACGAGTGTGCCTGTAATGCCAGAGCAAGGAAAGCCAATTAATATCTTCTGTTTATATTGCCACAAAGACAAAGCAATGTGTGAGGAACTAGAAGCACACTTAAGTTCTTTACGCCATCAGAAGACGATCATTGGTTGGCATACTTGCAACATCAGCACAAAAGCAGATTGGGAACAGAAGATTGACCAGGATCTCAATGCAGCCCAGATCATACTGCTCCTTATCAGTGCTGACTTCCTCGCCTCAGACTACTATAGTAAGGACATAATACAAGCACTGGAACGACATAAGGCAGGAGAGGCTCGTGTTATTCCCATCATAGTGCGTCCTGTTTTATGGGAGGGCGTTCCCTTCAGCAAACTCCCAGTACTTCCTAAAGATGGGATTCCTGTTCAGAGCAAGCACTGGTTCAACAGCGATGAAGCTTGGCTCAACGTGGTTGAGGGACTCCAAGCAATGATTGCGGATATCACCTCGACACAAATAGCCCACCATCCAGTTCCCGAGTCACGCGTCTGGAACGTACCTTATCATCGCAATCCATTCTTTACAGGCCGCGAAGATCTCCTTAAACAGCTGCATGATACTTTTAGATCAGCAAAAACCATAGCCTTGACTCAGGCTCAGGAAATCAGTGATCTTGGTGGCATCGGCAAAACACAGATTGCTCTGGAGTATGCCTATCGCTACTGGCAAGAGTATCGTTACGTGTTCTGGATCAAAGCAGCTACTCCAGAGGGCCTACTAGCTGACTTTGTGGCCATAGCTAGTCAGCTCAACCTACGCATCCAGGAGGCTGAAGATCCGCAAGTGACTGTTATAACAGTCAAAGCATGGTTGGCAAGGCAGCAGAATTGGCTGCTTATTATTGATAATTTCGAGCATGATAATGCCAACGATCCCGAGATCCTTGATCACTATTTGCCTGCAACCAATACGATCACTGGAGGACATATCCTGCTTACCACGCATGCACAGGCAATTAGTAGCCTTGTTCACATGATCAGAGTTGAGCAGATGGACCAGGAAGAGGCCATATTGTTATTGTTGCGTCGTGCCAAGACTCTTTCTCCAGAGGCAACACTCGACCAAGTGACATTCAAAGCCAGATCTGAGGCAGAAGCTATCATTACCCTTCTAGGTGCATTCCCCCTCGCTCTTGATCAAGCAGGAGCCTATATCCAAGAGACTAGATGTAGCCTCTCGGGCTACTTAGCACTCTATGAGGAGTATCACAAGGAATGGCTTGAACAGCATGGTCATTTGGTCTCTAGGTATCCTGAAGGTATTGTGACAACATGGTCAATCTCCTTTCAGGCAGTGGAACAGGCAAACCCAGACGCCGCTGAGTTCCTGCGCCTGTGTGTATTTCTCGATCCTGATGCTATTCCCGAAGAGATGATTACAAAAGGTAGTATAGAACTCGGTCCTGTGCTTGAACCTGTTGCCAGTGACCCCCTCGCGTTACATCAAGCTATCAAGGATTTGCGCCAATTTTCGCTCATACAGAACAATACTACACCAGGCCTAGTCAGTCTCCATTGGCTTATACAGACGATGCTGAAAGATGAAATGGATACGGACACCCAACGGCTATGGGCTGAGCGGGTTATACGAGCTATTGAACATGCTTTTCCAAGTACCGACACAGCGACGTGGCTTGAATGTCAACCCTATTTTCTCCAGGTTCAAAACTGCGTTTTTCTCATTGAACACTACAATTTGATTTTCTTAGAGGCAGCCAATTTACTCCATCTAGCAGCAAACATGCTGAGAAAACATGTCTATTATGAACAAGCTCTACAGTTCTTGCTGCACGCTCTAAGTATTTATGAGGAAGTGTTGGGTGCTGAGCATCCCGAGACTGCAATCATACTCAACGATCTAGCTTTACTCTACCATGACCAGGGCAAATATGAGCAGGCCAAGTCGCTTTTGCAGCGATCTTCAGCTCTCAAAGAGAGAGTATTGAGGGCTAGGCATTTCTCAGCTACCACACTCAATAATTTGGTTTTGCTTCCTCATGACCAGGAGGAATATGAGCAGGCCAAACTATTCTATCAGCAATCCCTGACGACTACCGAAGAACAAGCAGCGGAGGTTGAACCTTCTGAGACTGCTACAAGACTCAACAATCTAGCCTTACTCTACTTTGCCCAGGGCAAATATGAGCAAGCCGAACCAGTCTATCTGCGAGCTCTCGATATCTGTGAGAAAGTTTGGGGAACCGAACATGCTCAGTTTGCTACTACTCTGGATAACTTAGCTCTACTCTATCGGTCTCAGGGCAAATATGAGCAAGCCGAACTACTCTATCAACGAACGTTGACGATCAAAGAGAAGGTATGGGGTACATCCCGACCTAGCGAATTACATCTCGATCTAGTCAATGGCGAGCATCCCGAGATCGCTACTACTCTGAATAATCTGGCATTGCTCTACTGTGACCAGAGTAAATATGAGCAAGCCGAACCTCTTTACCAGCGGGCTCTTACCATCACTGAAGAAAAGCTGGGAGCTGAACATAGCTCTACAGCTACCATCGTTGATAATCTGGCAAACCTCTACCGATCCCAGGGCAAATATGAGCTGGCTGGACCTCTTTACCAGCGAGCCCTGACTATTAGGGAGAAAGTTCGGGGAACTGACCATCCTGAAACCGCTATCACACTCAATAACCTAGCAAGACTCTACTGTGATCAGGGCAAATACGAGTTGGTCGAACCGCTCTATCGACAAGCTCTCGATATTTATGAGAAGACATGGGGCACTGAACACCCCGAGGTCGCTACTATTCTTGACAATCTGGCACAACTTTACTCTGTCCAAGGCAAATACGACCAAGCCAAACCTCTTTATCAACAAGCCCTAATCATCGCCGAGAAAGGATTGGGTTCTGAGCATAGCTCTACAGCTACCATCATTGATAATCTAGCAAATCTCTACCGATCTCAGGGCAAATATGAGTTGGCGGGACCTCTCTATCTGCGGTCACTGACTATTAGAGAGAATGTATGGGGAGTTGAACATCCTGAAACCGCTATCACACTCAATAACCTAGCTTTACTCTGCTGTGACCAGGGCAAATACGAGCAGGCAAAGCCGCTCTATCTGCGAGCTCTGGATATCTACGAGAATGTGTGGGGCCCTGAACATCCCGAAATTGCCACTACTCTCGATAATCTGGCAGGACTCTATTCTGCTCAGAGCGAATATGAACTGGCTGAACCTCTC
>DASYAN010000155.1:0-3068 GCA_036501345.1 Ktedonobacteraceae bacterium | reverse complement strand
CATATTTAATGGTACATCACCAAAGGTGCGACCCTCTAGGCGGATATAGGCCCATTTGCGGTCCTGTAGCCAAGCTACATAGTCGGATGGCCCGATATGGACATTTTCTTCACCAATATCATAGTCCAACTGGCTGGTAACGGCATTCGTCTTACTGATCTTTTTTGACTCTAACCGATCACGTTCTAGCATATTATAGAAATCGGTATTGCCTCCTACGTTGAGTTGCATGGTGCGCTCCAAGCGTATACCTCGCTCACGGAAGAGACGTGCCATCACTCTGTGTACTATTGTAGCCCCAACCTGACTTTTGATATCATCGCCGATCATTGGCAGGTGCTGCTCTATAAAGCGCTGCTGCCAGTATTTTTCGCGTGCAATAAAGACGGGAATACAGTTCACAAAGCCAGCACCAGCCTTGAGGATTTGTTCAACATACCACTTGGTTGCTGTCTCAGAGCCAACCGGGAGATAGTTGATAACAACATCGGTGCCGCTATTTTTGAGAATGTTGACGATGTCATCGGTCTGCCCCGAGGTCTTCTTGATGATCTGAGAGAGATATTTTCCCAGCCCATCGTGGGTCATACCCCGATAGACTTTTACTCCTAGCTTCGGAACATCGGCAAAACGGTAAGTGTTATTGGGGGCTATATAAATGGCCTCGCTGAGATCTTTTCCCACCTTGTTTGCATCTACATCGAATGCAGCCGTGAACTCGATATCGCGAACATGATATCCGCCAAGGTTGACATGCATGAGGCCAGGGACAAAGTCGTCCTCCTTGGCGTCTCGATAATAGTGAACTCCTTGAACAAGCGCACTGGCACAATTTCCCACACCGATAATCGCAACTCGCACCTTTTTGTTACTTGACATTACTTTAGCTCCACCTTTCAAAGCATCGTCAAACGTATGATTTGTGGACTCACTGTCTACAGGCTATGGCGCATCTTTATGGTACCTCGCTGATCTATCATATGCAGTTCTTTCGCAAAGTGCAAACACTTGTGTACGAGCATTTGCACAAAGCTCTAGAGCCTTCAATTCTGGTACACTGTATGTAGAGGCAAAAGTGGGTAATGCTACCCATGATTTTATCTCTTCGTCTGATTATAGTTACTGATTAATGGACACGTGTTCCACAAAGCAGTGTTCGGAGGGGAATGACAATCCTCACAGGATGGACTACGAGAGATGCAAGCACCCCATTCCCATCCTCTACCCCATTGCGAAGAATCGCGTTTGGGGATGCTTTTCGCATGATGTTGTAACTTCCGTTGACATCAGCGTTGATTTTGCGCTTATCACTAGCTTCGTACATGCCACGTTTGACGCGTCTTCCACTGAAGACAGGCATACATTCTTCTTTTCTTTGTATCCAGGCAATTTCGGACGCCCGAGAAACTTTGAAGAATCTTCCCTGTAGGCTTGCAGAGCCGCAAAGAAGGACTTCCAGTTCTTGTCGAGAAGCTTCAAAACGTGCTGAGAAACCTTGCTCGGGAGCATTCTATATGCATCATGCTTTTGCATGATTTTATCCATCTGGTTGTAGGATAAGTACTTTCCCTGATGGATGAAAGATTGCCTGATCTCATAGAGTGCTGCATTGTAGAGGTTCTTGGAGGCAAATGCTGCACTGTCTATGAGAGCGTAACGAGGATCAGTTTTGCTGATCACGTGCTGCTCAACTAATTGCAGCATCATCTCCATTTTTCTCTAATTGCTCTACGATTTGTTCTGTTTTGCGTTTTGCTCTCCTTTGTCCGTAGAGCCTTGCGCAAAAGCTATAGATGATTGAGGTCAGATCTGCTAGCAAATCTTCCATCCCGTTCTCAGATTGATTGACCACTTCGATGCTTCGCCCTTGACATCTCAAGAGGGTTTCAATGTAGCGAAATCCAAAGCGAGTACCACGATCCTTGTGCTCTACAACAATCATCTGAATAGATTGATTTTCTAAAAGAGCAAGAAACTTTGGCCGACTATCATTGACGCCAGACCCAATCTCTTTGACTACCTTAGCAACTTGATAGCCTTTCGCATTGCAATAAGCCACAAGACGATCTGCTTGGCTTTCCAGATGAGACTTATTCTCAGCAGAAGAGACACGTGCATAAACAGCTACCTTGCGTTCTGTGGAAGAAATGGGTTCGTTCATTCCCTCTGTCACAAGAATGGTCCCCGTATCCATTTGCTGCCCTTTGATCTTACCTGCCTTGTACCATCGCCAAGCAGTCTTGTAGCTAATGCCCATTTGACGGGCGTAGTCGACTAATTTCATACAGATATAATAGTATACCTGTCCATTGTTGTCAATAGCTGTCCATAAATCAAAGCAACGTTACCGTTACCGATACCTATTCTGGTGACTCAGCTCCCGGAGATACAAAAGGGGATGGAATAGGCAAAAAAGGTATGTAGCAACACCTGATTTGAAAGAAAATCAGCCAGTCCAGTCAGGTGGCTCCTGATCCTGCCTTGATCAAGGGAAAAGGGTATGAGACATGCCTCATACCCTTTTCTGTCTAACATGAGTCTGTCTAGAAGCAGAAGCAGCCCACGTTCTTCATTTTTCCAATGTGCTCTTACTATTACGCTCCCCATCGTATGTCAACAGGATGCGTTTATTCTCATAGATAGTCTCGAGGTGAACTGGACGCCCCCAAAGCACATAGACATGCTGAAGTGTCTTCTCCGCATAATTCAGGTCCAGATCCTGGCTCTCATAGAGGTGCTTGATATAGAGTTCTCGGTTGCCTCGATAGTCGCCATTCTCAATCACTAGGTAAGGATGTCCAAAGTTGGTCATATTGGTGACGATGGTATCGCGCACCTTCTGCCAGTTCTTCTCAACAATAACCCAATCATCACCCTCTTTCTTGTAGAGATAGAGGTCGAGGTCTTTGATGAGATCTTCGGTCAGGTAGTTGCGTAAGAATGAGACATCGTTCTCCATCTCACGCACCTCGAAGAGCTTCTGGCGTCCCATACCGGGCTGGCGTCCAAGTTGCTCCTGTTCTTCCGTTGTGGGGCTATCCCAGCGTTTCTCAATATCTTCAAAGATC
>DASYAN010000154.1:0-8461 GCA_036501345.1 Ktedonobacteraceae bacterium | reverse complement strand
AGATGCTTTGCCTCTGGGACAGTTTGTGCCTGAACCTTTGCCCCTCCTCATGCCAGCACGCAAGAAGCCGAAGCAGCTTTCCACTCCGGTGGCTCCTTTGGCTCCCCAGGAGGCCGCATGAAAATACCTACCCATGAAAGAGAGCAATGGCTGGGGTATGGAAGGGCAGACCCGAGGGAGTTATGGCGGCTGGTGGGTGGTATGGCGATTATGGGCGCATTGGTTGGAATACTTGGCTGAGACTGCGAGATTATAAGACAGGGGCGCTAGTTGAGGAGTACAGCACAGTCGGAGAGTATAGCAGAGCCAGCGGAATGACACTTGATATTCATTGCATCAAACTCACATCATTTGGAGAGCAGCACTATAAAGAGAACTGGGCACGATATCGAGAACTTTATCCTGAGGTTGAGGCACCAGAACCTGGAGAGGAATAGCATAGCAATGGGCAACTGGGCAGATCTCAATGAACGCCAGCAAGAATATATGAAGATCATCTATGAGACTGATCAAATCCAGGAGCAAAACGAGAAGAAGCGGGCAGTGCTTGACCAACATTCACTACCAGCTGACCAGTGGCGCTACATGGAATATGCCGATACTTATACCCACATTCCGCAGTTTGAAAAGCGGCTTTTTGGATATGAGTTATTGATCTTTTTGCTTGTTTTACCTGACTATCGCAAATCCTAAAAGTACTAGAAAAAGAACATGCGATCTATTTTTGGTACATCCATGTGAACCCTCTAGCTTTTGTAGCTATGGTCAATATACGCAAATCAGGCATGAAAGGTATGAATCAGAACGTTTGACCAATATACTGAAAAACCATTTCCCAAACTGCGGAATGTGAGATATACTCCTGGTGTCGAACCAACAACTTTTTACCGAAACTCTGCGTAATTATAAACGAGTTCCCTTGAGGCCCTACGCTTTGACAGTGCATTTTGCGCAAAGGCATGCTTGCGACTAAATAGATTAATTCGGATATATTAATATAACTCTCGTTATATCCTACATTCAAGCTTACAACGGAAAGTGAGGTCGTGCTACACAACGTTTTTACCCCTTTGCAGAAAAAAGCTTGAAATCTCTCTCCCCATCCACACTGCATGATCTATAAAATTCCAGTTTTTTTAGAGGAAAAAGCGGTAAGGTGAGAGATGAATACTGGGAAGGTATAGCTCTTCTCATCTATGAACTCCCAGTTCATAACTCAAGAAGCTTCTTAGGAGCGCTAAATAGAGCATTGCTATAAAGGCGCTTACTGATCTGTAGCTATACCCCATACACGCCTAACATCATGTGGTGAGGTGTCCTGCGGCTCGTGACCAAAGAGGTCGTGGGAACAGCCCGAGAGAGCTGGGTCTTTGAGCAAGCACGAAAAGACGAGCAGAAGAGTTGCAAAAACCTACGTTTCTTGAGACAGTGAAAGGATTTGTACTTCATGGCACAAAACAATGGGGAGCGCGTCGGCCAAGAGTTGGACAGGCTCAGGAAAAAACTCCGGCCTTTTGTTGAACGCCAAATGCGCAATCAGTACGGTACTTCCTGGCAACAAGAGATACGAAAGATACTTTCGGATATCTATCCGCTAAGAAGAGACTTTCATTTAGATGTGCAGGCCTTGCTCCGTATCATGCAGAAACGCTGGGACACGGTCTTTCATAGGGTGCTAGGGCCAAAAGCAGAAAGAATCATCAGAGAGTTGCTTGGAGCACGTAACAAGTGGGCACATCAGGAAACATTCAGTGATACCGAGGTAAAGGAGATCCTTCACAACATTGAGTTCTTGGTCACTCGTGTTGCCGAGTATGAGTGTTATAGGCCGACTTTCAGTCAGGCAAGCACGTCTTCTTCCAAAGACAGGAGCGGATTAGAATATTTCGAAAAAGTAGGGAAGCAGGGAAGAGAATCTGAACTTGCGCAATCGCAACAGAAGGCAAAGCCGGATGTACCGACTCAACAAGAAAGTCGACACTGGACAGAAATAGTAGCAGAATATCTCAAAGATAAACAGTACAAGGATACTATTGTAGTTTGTGATCAAGCAATCCAGCTCGATCAGAATAATAGTTATGCATATCTAAACAAAGGTTGGGCATTGAACGAGCTTGGGAGATATGATGAAGCATTAAGAGCTTGCGATCAAGCTCTTCGATGTAATCCGCGCAACGCCTCGGCCCATATCTGTGCAAGTGAGGCCCTTATCCATCTGAAGAGGTATTCAGAAGCTCTTGAGGCTTGTAATCGTGCTCTTCAGCACAATCCATCCAATGTCTTGGCCCACATCCGTGCAGGTGAGATCCTCATTCATCTGAAGGGATATCCAGAAGCTCTTGAGGCTTGTAAGCGGGCGTTGAGGATTGATCCTCACAATATTGTAGCACACTCGCTACTCAACAAGCTCACCCCTACTAGTCTTCCGCAATCATCACAGATGACAACAGAAAACAGGTACCAAGCAAACGATGAAAATCTCCCAGGAAAATTTTGTCCTACCTGCGGAGTATTATTACGAGCAAATTGGTTCTACTGCCGCTACTGCGGTAGAAAGACCCCTCAAAGGTAAGGAAAAGATCAGTAAATGTGTTTTCTGGGCAGAGCTACATTAAGTGATGAAGGCTTGCTCATTCAAGCCCATTTTCAGTGGAGATTTTGAGCTCTTCACCAGATGGTGTGGCTCTACCGTTTTCTGTCAGCACGACCAAAAATTCCGACTTTGGAGAATCCTACCAGAAATACCACAAATTCTCCATTTCTAATGGAATTACAATATTTCAAAGATAACCAGTGAAAAACGGAATACTGGCCCGTGACCAGACCTGGACCAGATGAAGGCCTCAATACTGCTGGATACCTCAAGCTGAGTAAAGGTCTGCGTATCCGGTCAGATGAATACCTCACCATTCACACGGAACCAGAATCCACCCAGGGGGTAACTGCTTTTTGTGATCTTCACCCACTTTCGTGGAGTATCAGAACAGAAGGAACTGTTCAACAATTGCTCTGTGATGGCAAAGATGAGGTTGACACTGCTGAACCCTGTATTGCAGGATCTGATCCTTTATAGAGGAGAGTGCCTGATCGCGGCAGGTTCTGAAGTAGGAGAGAAAGAAAAAGACCTGAGATGCAAAAGCAACCCAGGCCTGATCGCAGAACCGACGGGCTACGGCTTCTCTCTCACCAGTGCTTATCCACTTCCATTCCCCCTCAAGTTTCCTCTATCACAAATTCCAACAGCTTCTTCAAGACGATCACAATCGCGCAAGTGACGCTCTTATACTGCCACTCACCAAACGCCATCCAGGTCCCGTGAAACCCCGCTATGAGATTCCTGCTGAAGAATGGCCAACAGTGCTCCGTCGCGTCGTGGAGAATCAGGAACCATTGCGCCGAGTTGCTGACGATTACGGCGTTTCCTACGAAACCGTCCGGCGAACCGTGATGGTCGCTCGTCAGCAGAGCAATGCTCATTCCTAGCTTACTACTGCTGGCTCTGTTGGCGTGCTTGACGCCGTTGCTCAATCCCAGCAAGTGTCTCTTTCAGCAGATCCAGGTCAGGGGACGAGCCAGATGAAGAACGTGCAGCGCAAAAAGTGAGACGAAAGAGAAAGATCAAGGCTACACCTTATTTCACACGTCTACGCGGCCATTATCTGGAGCACCAATTTGGCCAAGTATTACTTCGAGGTACACGAAGGGACTCTTCCCCCCTATCTCTTGACAAAGCGCTTCATTGTAACTACACTAGTTACAGGGAAGAGGAGAGCAAACCCATGAGCGCGAATACCCGCTTCACCGTCGCATTGCATATTGTTACCTGGATGGCTCAGGCATCACAGCAATTCGATCTCATGACTTCTGAGCAGATCGCACGGAGTGTGAACACGAATCCGGTCTTTATTCGACGGATTCTCGGTTTGCTGCACAAAGCCAAATTGGTCAATGTCCAGCATGGAACGAATGCAGGATGGACACTTGCTCGCCCTGCTGCTCAGATCTCTCTGCTCGACGTTTATCAAGCCATCGAGCAAGAGCCTCTTTTCGAGCTTCATCACACCCTTCCCAATCAGGTTTGTCCAATAGGTCGAGGCATCCAGTCCGCACTGACACACTTCTATAGAGATGCCGAAATGGCCCTCAAGCAACAACTTGCCCGCTCTACTGTTGCAGATGTGCTGGAGGAAACGCTTGCCGCATCTTCTCAAAGAATGGAATGAGGAAGGGGATGTCTCTCTTTTTTTGCTCTGCAATGTAACTGATAAAGTTACATTGAGGGGCGATGGGAAATTTTTATTGATGAGAATGGAGACGAATCATGAAAAAACTTGAAGGAAATGCTACACGTTTGCTTTCCAAGCAAGGGAATGCCCTGGTCAACAAAGTAGCGGTAAGCAAAAAAAAGAACAATAAGGAGAGAGACATCTATGCCTACTAATATATCCAGCCTCTTTGTTCGGGCTGATGAAGGAGATTCCCTCTTTCTAGCCAGCGGCGAATTTTTGACATGGAAAGCGACAGGAGAAGTGACTGGGGGGAGATATGACCAGCTTGAATTTACGACCTTACCTCACTCAGGACCCCCAGAGCATACCCATACACAAGATGAGCTTTTCTACTTTCTGGCGGGGACATACCGTGTGAAATTAGGCGAACATGTGTTTACAGCTTCAGCAGGAGATTTTCTGCGGATTCCAGCAGGAACCTCGCATACCTGGCGATGTATTGGAAAAAACGTAGGAAAAATCCTGCTCACCTATGTCCCAGGTGGATTGCGAGGATTTTTTGAAGAGATGCAGCCGCTCTATTTAGCCCCAGAGCTGGATCTACCGGCCGCAATGGCCATTGCAGCTAAATATGGGATGGAGGTGACTGGTCCTCCACTCACAGAGTAAGAGCGTGATTGGGAAGGCAACGAGAGGGAGAATTTGAGAAGGAGCACCTGATGCAAACTGCTCCAGTTGGTTGCCATCTCGTTGCCACTTCCTCGCAGTGCTGCAGCCACTGTGCGACGTCCGTGGGCCAGCAGTGTTCCGGTTAACAAGATCATCAGTTTCCTCCATGTTGGGACGGTAAACAATTGGTAAGTGCCCTACCAGGTGGGCAGATCTGGCCCTCAAATAAGGCGGCCCTGAAGGCTACACAACTTACAAAAGCTCAATGGCGAGTTAGTCTGCAAATCAGAAAGGGAAACAGCTATGGAAATGAGAACACTCGGTCAAACTGGTCCCCGTGTTTCCGCGATGGGCCTCGGCTGTATGCGGATGTCGAGTTTTGCGGGTCCGAAATCAAGCACCGATGATGAGGAAGGCATCGCTACCATTCAAGCTGCCTTAGAAGCAGGAATCAATTTTTTGAACACGGGCGACTTTTACGGAATGGGACACAATGAACTTCTCGTGGGTCAAGCGATCAAAGGTCGTAGAGATCAGGCGCTCATCAGCGTAAAATTTGGTGCCCTTCGGTCTCCCTCCGGACAATTTTTGAGCATTGA
Source organism: Ktedonobacteraceae bacterium (assembly GCA_036501345.1). GTDB lineage: Bacteria > Chloroflexota > Ktedonobacteria > Ktedonobacterales > Ktedonobacteraceae > DASYAN01. The sequence continues at coordinate 2,964 of DASYAN010000154.1, read as the reverse complement.
TGTTCGGCCAAACGCTGTAAAGAACTTCGCGGCCTACTCGCTTCAGCGACTCGGCGTAGATGTCATAGACATTTACCAACCTGGTCGCATCGACCCCAACGTCCCGGTTGAGGAAACGGTCGGTGCCATCGTCGATCTTATCAAGGAAGGTAAAGTTCGATACCTAGGGTTGTCCGAAACAGGCGCTGAAAATATTCGGCGTGCCCACAAGGTGCATCCCGTGACTGCCCTTGAAATCGAGTATTCCCTTGGAACACGTTTTATCGAGAAGGAAATCTTACCTACCGTAAGGGAGCTTGGCATCGGGCTAGTGGCTCATGGGGTAGTTGGACAGGGGCTTCTTACTGGCTCAGTCGGAAATGACCTGCCGCCAAATGATGTTCGTCGCCAGCTTCCAAAGAAACTTGAAAAGGGTTCGTTCCTTGAGCGCATGGCGCGCCAGAAAAACTGCACGATGACACAATTGGCAATAGCATGGGTGCTATCTCAGGGCGAAGACATCGTGCCGCTCGTCGGGATGAGCCATCGCGCACGTTTGACGGAAAATCTGAAGGCTTTTGATGTAATGCTTACCAAAGAAGATCTCAATGATCTCGATCGGGCCTTTGCGTTGGGAGCAATCCCAGGAGACCACTCCCTGCTCAAATGAAACACCTATAGGAAATAATATTGGAAGCCTGGTTTGCGATGCGTGAAAGCTTCCCTGTAGGGTGGACATGCATACGCGCATCAGGGATGAGAGGACGTTAGCCATGTCAACTGGAGAAATACTTGTCTTTCCTGGCGATAAGAGACAATTAGAGGGATATCTGGCCCGTCCCGATGGAAATGGGCCATTTCCAGGTCTGGTGATTATCCACGAGGTCTATGGACTCAACGAGAATATCAAAGATATCACCCGGCGTTTTGCAGATGTCGGCTATGTTGCATTAGCTGTCGACTTATTCGCAAGACGTAATAAAGCCATTTGTATGTTTCGTTTTTTCAGTCAACTCCTCTTTCATTCGCTCAACAATGAAAGTATCCGTGATTTAAAGCAAGCACTGACCTTTATGGCTACGCGACCTGAAGTTGACGGCATGCGCTTAGGGGCAGTTGGTTTTTGTTTAGGAGGAAGCTTCTCTATCGCTTGGGCCTGCACCGATGAGCGATTGAGAGTTATTGCACCCTTCTACGGCATGAATCCTCGTCCTCTAGAAGCTGTCACTCGTCTTTGCCCAGTCGTAGGCTCGTATCCAGATAAGGATTTCACCACAGCCGCTGGTCAGAAACTGGACGATGCACTGGACACGTATCATATCTCGCATGATATTAAAATATATTCCGGTGCGAAGCATTCGTTTTTTAATGACCAGAGTCCCAGCTATAATGCTGAAGCAGCTCAGGATTCTTGGCAACGTGTCTTGGCCTTTTTCCAAGAGCACCTGGTTGCTCCTGCTGAAGCAAAGCAATAGGTTGATTTGGGAAGAAGACACTACTATTGATAGAGAGTAGTGTCTTTCAACGATACCTATCCTCCACTTCTTCCCCTTTTCAAGGAGACCTCCTCGTTAGTTCTGAGGAGGTTCCCTCAGTACCTACCTCCGTCCACAAGCAATTTTTCCTCAGTTTTGACGTCGCATATTCAGTCGCTATACGCTAGACTAGTAAAGGATTGTAGTACAGCTACGACTCCATAAACGTTTTTTCTCTAGCAACAAGGAGGTTTTTGAAATGACGTGTTGTAGTTCCTGTGGACACTCAGTTGACCAGTGTGGTATCCCATGCTGCCCATCGCTTAAAATGGATACCGTTTGTGATTGCCTCGATTTTGATTACCGCTTGATCCACAGTACCATTGTGGATAGTGGTGACCAACGTCGGACAATCCCAGTCGAAGTCAAGATTCGTCTGCGTATCGAACTTTGTTATGGACCGCTCGTTCTTGGTGATCTCGTTTATAGCACAACCCTGCTACCCGGCGAAAAAGTTCGTCTCTTCTCGACAGATCGACGCAATCGTTTCACGTTCGACAGCTCAACCCAACTAAGCTACCGCAGCGAGCAGGTCTCTGAAGAGCACTTCTACCTGTCCAGCATAAGCGACTTCCTGTCCGACGTGACAGCGAGAGATGCTTCACGTTCTAGTAATACTGCCAAAGGCTCCTCTCAGACTCACGTAAAGACCAGCGATTTCTTAACAGACATTTTCTGTAGCCCATCAATTGATATCAGTGGCTCCTATGATGCCTATTCCACCCATGAGTTTCTCAGGGAACTGTCCCAGCATATCAAAGCTTCAGACCACCGAGATGAAGCGGCGAGTCGAGGGGCCAGCGCGATCTCTATTGGCGAAGTCCATACGCGCAATCATGCCCAAGGTGAGTCAGAAGACCACTTTGAGTCGTCTTCCCGCGAGTTCTCAAACCTGAATAAATGCCATGCTGTTTTACTTACTTTTTCTACCGGATCAACAAAAGACATGCCCTCAAGGTATCACTGGAGTTTATTAAGTGCCGAGTGATTGATCCGTTAGTTGATACAAAAGTAACCAACCATCCGTTTGCATCAGATGCTAGTGGAGTGGTCAACCAACCCAATGTGAAAGCGCCAGCAGGTGGATCAGTTGGACCTATTCCTGCAGAGGTCCGAGAGCAAGCACTGCGTCAGGTCGAACAGGACCTTATCAATGCTGGACTCTTCACCAAGGCAGGAGGAATAGTTTCGCCCCAGTTGCAGGATGAGTTCTGCTTTGAGCGCCAATTCTCTCTGCCCACCCCTGGCATTATCATTAAGGGTTGCCTTGATGGCTGCAATGTCTGTGATCTTGGCTCACAGAGGGAAATGGAATTAGAATTGGAACATAAGTACCTGGAGGATCAACATTTAAAGTGGCAAATGGAGACTGGACAGAAGACTTCGGAGTATCGTTGCCCTTCTGATAGAGGGTCTTCTTGTTGTTGTGATAAAGACTCTTCCTGTCATC
>DASYAN010000153.1:0-8186 GCA_036501345.1 Ktedonobacteraceae bacterium | reverse complement strand
TGGTTCCAATTGACCGAACGAAGTGGGCTCCTTGCTGTCTTGAGGAAATAGACAAATGCCAAAAATGTATGGATGGGTGCGTGAGGTAGTGCCCGAAAGTCCTGCCGACCGGGCAGGCTTCCAGCCTGGAGATTTGATTCGTACCATTAATGGTCACCTGATTCGTGATCTGGTCGATTATCGCTTCTATGTTGCCGATGAAGAGTTAGTGGTCGGTTTTGAGCGCCAGCAAGATCAACACGAGGTACACGTTACTAAGAGCGCTGATGAAAATCTGGGCGTTTTGTTCGGTGAGGAGCCAACACCCTTTATCCGCCAGTGTGCTAATAAATGTGTCTTTTGCTTTATTAAAGGTCTACCTGAACGATTTGCATCTCAGCCAGGTTTGCCACATGGCATGCGCTCTTCTTTGTATATTAAAGACGATGATTATCGCTATTCCTTCCTGTTTGGCAATTTCATTACGCTGACAAATTTGAAAGACCATGACTGGCAGCGTCTTGACGAGCAAAAGTTGACACCCCTCTACGTCTCAGTACATGCAACCGACCCCGAATTACGACGTAAGATGGTCGATGGCCCCAGAGCAGGTGATATCATTGGCCACATCAAGCGCTTGGGTGATATCCATATTAGTTGCCATACCCAACTTGTGATGTGTCCAACCATCAATGATGGCGAGCACCTGGATCGTAGCATTCACGACCTAGCAGAGCTGCGACCGATTGTAGAGTCCATCTCAGCCGTTCCGCTGGGCCTGACCAAATATAACAACATGCTTAAAACTGGCGACTTGCCACCTATGCGCCACTATACACGGGCAGAAGCCGAGGTTATCGTTGATCAAGTTGAGGCCCATCAGCGTACTTTTGCTGCCAGTGATCCTGAGGGCTATCCTTTCGTCTATCTCTCGGATGAATGGTATTTTCTGACCAAACGCGATTTTCCGCCTGCTGAGCATTATGGTACTTATGCTCAGATTGAGAACGGCGTAGGCATGACACGTTTCCTCATTGAACAATGGTCACGAGCACGACGACGTCTCCCCTCCTCTATGCATGAAGCACGTCGCATTACCATGGTGACCAGTCCTATGGCCCAACCTATCATTGAAGGACTTGCGCAGGACATACGCAAAGTTGAGAATCTAGAAGTCCAGGTGAAGCCGATTGTGAATAAATTCTTTGGGGCAGAAGTTACCGTTGCTGGCCTGCTCTGTGGCCAGGATGTCTTGGCTGAATTGCAAACATTAAAGGAAAACGACACTCTTGGAGATCTAGTATTGCTACCACGCGTCATGCTAGATAACGAGGGCATGCGTTTCCTGGATGATGTGACGGTCGAGGAATTTAAAGCGGCTCTATCGCCTGCGCGTGTCGAGTTTGTGCGCAACGTTCAGGAGACAATTGAAGCCATTCGCTCCCTGGCAGGGATAGCATCTGGCGGTGAACGTAAGTTGGTACGTTTGCAATCCAGGCTATAGGTCATTTGACACTATTCTGACTCGCCTGTATAGAGTACTCTTTCATCAGGATGAAAGAGATTGACTACATCTATACATATAGTGGGAAAGGCGGAAAAAGATGTCAGAAGGTGCTCTAGTGGGCTTTACACTGATGGAAATAGGTATTATACTTGTATTGGTAGCACAAAGCTTCAGTGCTCAATTATATAGATTTATTGTGTTCTGGGGTGGTTTAGCCTTGCTGTTGTGTGGCATTTCCCTTTTCTTTGCCATCAAAGAACGCCCTCGTCAATGATGGCAAATTTGCTACATTGGTCAATTTAGTCAGCCAATGGATTATATGTGGATCTGGGATCGTTAATCAAACGCGAGACTGGCCTCGCCTCCATCTCATCGCTCTTATATGGAACCAGCATGGATACAAGAGCATGTTCATCGTTCAACGCCGGGTCGAGCCAAGCGTCACGTGCCTCAGGTGTCAGAATAGCTGGCATGCGGTTGTGAATAGTGGCGAGAAGTTCATTAGGCTCGGTGGTAATAATGGTGCAGGTACGTATTTGCTGTCCATCAGGGCTGCGCCAGCTATCCCACAAACCAGCGAAGGCGAAGGGCTCCTTGCTCTTTAGCGTCATATACATCGGTGTTTTGGATTTGGTGCCAGACTCCTGTCTCCACTCATAGAAACCATCTGTAACTACCAGACAACGCTTGCTGTGCAGGAGCCGCTTAAAGCTGGGTTTTTCAGCGAGGGTTTCCGCGCGTGCATTGATCATACGAGAGCCAATATTTTCCTCTTTGGACCAGGAGGGGATCAATCCCCAGCGCAACATATCTAGATGCAAACTTCCATTGTTCATTACTGTTACCACATCCTGTGTGGGCGCAATATTATAGCGTGGGGCTGTCTGTAAGGTGGGTGGGACCGCAACTGTCCTGGGGCTCATGATGGTCCCAGCAACTGTGTTAATATCCTGAGTGAGTGTGAAACGACCACACATATCTTGCTCCTTGTCTTCTGTATGAGATGTGCAACTGAATAGCTAATGAGATAGTCTCAGCCGCTCGGTTGGTGCTTTTCTTTCTATTCTTACTCTACACGTTACAATCGGTCAAGCACTCCTGTAACCCACACCCGTCTTTATACGTAAGTCGCATAGAGTGTGCAAAATCCGACTAGAGACTATTGACAGTATCTTTTATACTCCTGAGAGGCTTTAACGATGGGCACAATACCCACTTCAAATAAACAGCGTTTCAATACGGGATTCCAGGCAGGCTTTCTAGCGGGAATCCTGGCCACGGGTGTTATGTTACTTTTGAGCATAACTTCTGGTGGAGTCTCGCTGCCGGATGCTCTTAGCTCGGCCATTTCGCTGGCGATGCCGTTGTCGCTTTTTGAGTTCCTTCACAGTATATTTGGTCCGGATTCTAAATATTACCTCTTCTATATTGTCTTGATCGGACAATGTGTTGTCTTTGCACTCAGTGGTGGGCTCTGCAGCTTAATACTAGGCACGAGACGCTTTCAGTCCAGAAGGTGGATTGATGAGCAAGGTCAGATACATTGGCCAACTGGCATCATACTAGCCTTTATCCTCTGGCTGTTGACCGGATTGATCTTTCTGCCCCTGACAGGTTCCGGTTTTTTTGGCTCAAAACTGATCATTGGTACCGTGAATACCATAGGCAGTTTGACAGTTGTCGGACTTATCTTTGGCCTCTTGTTCATTTTCATTCATAATTGGCTTGTATTCAGACACATCCAACAACAGCGTGCGGCTCTGGAAATTTTGCCGGAGGAAGAAGGTATTCCGCAAGTCTCAGGAAGGCGTAATCTGCTGCGTAACGGGCTTGTACTGCTAGGCCTGGGGGCTCTGGGGACAGTGGCCTGGCGCTTTATTAGTGGCTCAAGTTCGTCTGTCCTCTCACCTTCGCAAGAGCTTCAGACATATAAGAGCAAGATCACTCCACCTCCCCACCCTAACTATGGCACAATTACTGAGGTCCCCGATCTATCTCCCGAGATATCATCGAATGATGCATATTACGTTGTCTCCAAGAACTTTGTCTCTGACCCTACAGTTGATGCTAGCACTTGGCAATTAAGTATTGATGGGCTAGTCGCACATCCCTACACATTGACCTATAATGAACTGATGGCACTCCCGACGAAGCAGCAATACGAAAGTATGATGTGTATTAGTAATGAGGTCGGCGGGGAGTATATGAGCAATGCACTCTGGGAAGGTGTTCCCCTGGTCAATTTGCTACAGCATGCAGGAGAAATCAAGCCGGGAGCCACTAAAGTCGTATTGTACGCCGCTGATGACTATAGCGACAGCATCCATCTGGCCAAGGCCCTGGAACCTACGACGCTAGTTGCTACGCATATGAATAATGTTACACTGCCACAAGGGCATGGTTATCCTGCACGCTTGCTGGTCCCAGGCATTTATGGGATGAAACATGTGAAGTGGATTACACGCATCGAGGTGGTGGATACAGATTATCAGGGCTATTGGCAGCAGAGTGGCTGGAGCGATCCAGCTCCCATCCGCATGACCTCTCGCATTGATACACCGACAGATAGTGCACAGCTCTCAGCCAACAAACTGACATACATTGCAGGTGTAGCCTTCTCTGGCAACAAGGGGATCAGCGAGGTAGACGTCAGCTATGACAATGGTCAAACCTGGCATCGTGCAACACTAAAGCAGCCTCTCTCTGGACTTACCTGGGTGTTGTGGGAACTTCCCTGGCAGCCAGCTAAAGGTACCTACACAATCAGTGTACGTGCCATCGATAACGAAGGGGATGTGCAAGATCCAGTGGTAGCGCCGCCACTGCCCAATGGCTCCTCTGGCTACCATACCATTAATGTCACAGTAGCATAAATTATAATCCAACTATTGTTAGATAATGCTATATCAGGTTTTGTTTCGGCCTAATGCTTTAATACTCTAAGGTCATCTGCTAATTTCTTACGTTCCTCTGTTGATTACTGCCATTTGCTCTAAAGGTACTTGATCGTTTAGACTCTTTCCATAGGGAAAAAGGGACAGTTTCTCTTGAAAATAGACATATCTTCATCTAGTTTCTTTCTGCTGAGCTTGGCTCAACCAGATTGCAAAAGTAGAACCCTTTGCCAGCAATGAATTTTTTACTTTTTTGCCAGAAAACCCAAAATCTCATGGATTTTTTGTTTGTTTTATGCAGCATATCGATTATAATATATCAAGGGAGATTAAAATCACGCTGAAGCAAGGAGCTCACAAATACATATGGGCTTGCTTGTTACTTTTTTTATAAAATTTTGCAAGGAATTGCAATGAACTTTATAAAAACGTCTTTTACACTTATCCCTTGGGTAGGTTCGAAGTTGAACCTACCTAATATGTTAATAGTATTGCCGACAAACACTTCTTCTTAGCAAGGAGCGGCCTGCCGGGAAAGGATGTGGTTTTATGGGAATGGTGCGTCAGTGTGCATGGTGTTTGTGCTTAATCAATAGCATGGGGGAGCGTATTTCTCCATCACCACTGCCCAAGCTCTATGAGGCAAGCCATGGCATTTGCAGCGCTTGCGGCACAGTGTGGTTAACGCAGGCAGTAGAAACATCGAACATTCAAAATTCAATATATCCAATAGAAGAAACTAATCATAAAGTGAGTGCTTTGGAAGGAAATTCAGTAATTGATCATAAAGAAAAAGAAGAGTTTGTTACACAGTTCATTCTGCAATTACAACAATCCAGGCCACAGCAGTCCCCTGTTCCCAAAAGGAATAGAAGGGTTACGGCGGAATTGTATTAGGCTGATCACATTTATCGATTCTGCCTGTATTTAGCCGAAAGCAGATGTGGGTTTGGGTGTTCCCATTAAAAAATGCCTCTCCATAAGAGAGATGCCGCAAAAGGAGTTGTCAGGCGATGAGAGCCTCCACATACTCACGTAGGAATAGAGATGGTCAGCCGGACGAACCATTTGACTTGAAAAAGGTGCTCGCATCGTTTGCTGGCCTACCACGAGTCCTACGTTTGGTGTGGGAAGCAAATCCCCCTCTGATGATAGGCATGGCTTTATTCACTTTGGTTGGAGGCTTCACACCTCTAGCGACCGTGATCATTGCTCGGCTGTTGATCGATGGCGCTCTCACTGCTATCAGGGAGGGTTCGATTGCGCCGATATGGTTGCCTGTGATCCTGCAATTAGGGGTTGGCTTGCTTAATGCTTTTAGCAACACGATAAGTTCGTTGTTCCAATCCCTTTTGCAGGACCGAGTATCTAACCATGTCCAGTCGATGGTTTTGCGCAAGGCCAATACGCTGGATCTATCCTTCTTCGAGAATCCAGAATTTTATGATAAGTTGAGCCATGCTTCTGAAGAGGCCGCTAATAGGCCCATCGCGATGATCTCGCAAACCTTTGGCCTGGGGCGTACGTTGATCACTTTGCTTTCAATGCTTGGCCTGATCCTTCATCTGGCATGGTGGCTAGCCATTGTGGCCTTGATTGTTCCTATTCCCTCGTTTATCGCCAGTAGTCGCTATGGTTTGAAGAATTATCGGATGATGCGCTGGCAGTCCCCAGAAAAGCGGCAGCAAATGTATCTCAATCGGTTAATGACTGTTGATGATTTCAACAAAGAGATCAAACTTTTTAACCTGGGCGATTTCTTTATCAGGCGTTATCAATTCCTGGCGGAAAAATTTTATGAGGAGAATAAGCGTCTCCAGGTGGCACGCAACCTGAATAACTTCCTGTGGTCTGCTCTGTCAATCGCGGCCAACTCTGGTATCTACCTCTATGTTGCTTTGCAAGCGGTCACAAGGGTGATTAGTCTTGGAGCATTGTCTCAATATACAATGGCAGTCAATCAGGCGGGACAGAATTTCCAGGGAGTGCTGGATGGGATTTCTAGCATGTATGAAAATCACCTGTTTGTTAACACGCTTTTTGAGTTTTTAGAGTATCAACCAAAAATTGTTTCACCTAAGCACCCCGTGCCAATTGAGACTCCTCTCACAAGCAAGGGGCTGGATATTGAGTTTCGCAATGTCAGCTTCACCTATCCTGATAAGGCACAGCCGACACTGAAAAATGTGAGCTTTACGCTGCGCTCGGGAGAGGCAATTGCTCTGGTGGGTCGCAACGGAGCTGGTAAGACTACGCTCGTTAAACTGCTGACACGGCTTTATGATCCCGATGAAGGCGAAATTTTGATTGGTGGCCGCAATGTTAAGGAATATGATCTGCATGAATTGCGTGATCATATCGGGGTAATCTTCCAGGATTATGTGAAGTATAATATGAAAGCTAGCGAGAATATTGGTGTGGGACGCGTCGGGGAGGTCGAGAATCTTGAGCTGATTGATGCTGCGGCCCATAAGAGTGGAGCTGATACAGTGATTGGGCGACTCCAAGAGGGCTATGATTCAATGCTGGGACGCTGGTTTGATAAGGGGATGCAGTTGAGTGGAGGCGAGTGGCAAAAAGTTGCATTGGCGCGTGCCTTTATGCGCGATGCACGCATCCTGATTCTGGATGAACCGACCAGTGCCCTCGATGCTCAGGCCGAGTACGATGTCTTTACGCGCTTTCGACATTTGACCGAGGGGAAAACTGCTATTTTTATAAGCCATCGCTTCAGCACCGTACGCTTGGCTGATCGCATATTTGTGATCGAGAATGGCGAAGTTATAGAAAATGGCTCACATCAGGAATTGATGGCCCTCGATGGACGCTATGCCCAATTGTTTAATCTGCAAGCCGAAGCATACCGCTAACCACCTCACAAATAATACCAAGCAGTACCGCATTGCCACCAATAATGAAAGAAAATTCAGAATTGCCACAGAGATGATGAAGATTTATTTAATTGTTTTTTAATAGACATACCACAGCTTTTCCTGTTACTATTGTCTTGGATGTTTGCCCAAACATTCGTAATTCTACTGTGCCAGAGCACGTAAAGCGAACGCTCCACGGAAAAGGGACTTTCTGTGGAGCGTTCGCCTTTATGTGGATGCAATGAGATCTCTTGTTGTGTGTAAAAGCTCATCAATTTCAAAGGGCTTTTGTAAGCCAATGATTCCTCGTTGCTCAACCTCCTGAGTTGGTAAGGATGCGCTAATTATCATGACAGGAATATCCTGAAGTTTTTCATCTGCGTGAATACGGTCATAGAGCATCAATCCACTCATCTGAGGAAGCATATAGTCCAGCACGATCAGATGAGGTTTGATCTCATGAAGAAATTCCCAGGCGGTCTGACTGTCAGTGGTACAATAGACCTGATATGGCGTTTCCTGTCTGAAGATCTCATCTAGCATTGATGCGTGCATTTCATCATCTTCTACCACTAGAATCAACTTCAGTTCTTCTTCTTGTAGCGGTTCCGTGCGATGTGACTCCTCCTTGGTTAGGAGCGAGGCAGGCACCTGGGCAAAACGAGCAGTGAGCCCAGTTCGAAGTCGAATTCCCACTTGGTCTGATGTGATGAAATACCACCCTGTGAAATCTTGGTTGAGCTGCCCAGCAATCCAATGTCCCATCACATGGATCTCTATCCAATTCCCAGTGCAGAGGACAATCCCATTGAGCTCAAAGTGATTTTGTTGTTGATGATAAACAAGTCTCCCAGAAGACATAGAAAACATGGTCCTCCCCTTTTCTTCAGAAACAGCAAGCTTGCATTTGCTTGGGATAATACTGTGTAAGTT
>DASYAN010000152.1:0-6239 GCA_036501345.1 Ktedonobacteraceae bacterium | reverse complement strand
TTTACATGGGAACACCATACTTTGCAGTACCGGCGTTGAATGCTCTTGTACAGGGTTCAGCTCCTGGGGTTGTCTTACCCGAGGGCTATGAGATTGTCACCGTTATTACCCGCCCTGATAAGCCAGCGGGGCGTGGGCGTGAGATTGCCTTTTCTCCTGTCAAGCAAGCTGCGTTATCGCATGGTCTTGCTGTATGGCAACCAGGATCGTTTAAGAAGCCGGAAAATAGTGCAGCACTTGCTGCCTATCGTGCCGATCTCTATATTGTGGCTGCGTTTGGGCAGATTCTGCCACAGGTAGTGCTTGATCAGCCACACTACGGTACGCTCAATATTCATGCCTCGCTCCTGCCGAAATATCGTGGTCCTGACCCTATCGCCGAGGCAATTCTGCAGGGTGATAATGAGACAGGGATCTCAATTATGTTGCTCGATGCTGGAGTGGATACAGGCCCGGTGTTATTGAGGCGTAGCATTGCCCTTACCGAGGATGAGACCACTGGGAGCCTTACTCTGAAATTGGCGGAGTTTGGAGCACAGGCCTTATTAGAAGCCCTGCCGCTATGGGTAGCGAACAAGATTACACCAGTGTCCCAGGATGAGCAGCAGGCCTCTCATACCCGCATGCTCTCAAAGGAGAACGGAAAGATTTGCTGGAATTTGCCTGCAGCGGTGCTTGCGCGTCAGATTCGAGCCTATATGCCTTGGCCGGGTTCTTATACCTACTGGCGTGGCAAGTTACTCAAAATTATTTCTGCTCATGCCATGAATATCGAATCACCTATGTCAGGTATGTCGGGGACGGTATGTCTACGCGAAGAGGCTGGACATCAGGTATTAGCAGTGATAACCGGGTCCGGTTTGCTAGCTATCAAACACTTGCAACTGGCTGGAAAGAGAGCGGTGGGTGCAGAAGAGTTTCTACGTGGCTACTCACAAATTATGGGAGAGGTACTAGGATGAATTGATTATGCATCAAAAATCAACGTGAGATCATTTGGAGTTGTGACTATCACAGCTCCAAATGCTAAGTTGTAATACAGGCTTTTATCTCTGCACGTTTTGCAAACTATTATTGACTGATTTGAGATGTGTCTCTTTTCTCCATAGCAGAAATTAAGTATTGATCAGCTTCATCACCAATAAGCCCCTTAAGCTGTTCATGCAACTTACCCATACGCTCCATGCGAGCTGTAATAAACTGATGCTTTGAGATCCCCTGGGCTGGCCCATACAGCGCAAGTTGTGCTGCTTCGGCTTCTGCATCAATTTGTTCTTTGAGTCGTGCTACAGCACTATTACTATTCATCTTTCTTTCCCTTTTCTGGTAGAATATTCAAATGCATCTATATGAGAACGCCTGTTTTCCTATGTTCCCAACGCACTAGCTACTGCACATGGGGCCTTCTCTTTGGACGTACGTTGAGCACCTTATTTTGATGGAGAATATCATCGTACGTCTATGATAGCCATCAAATAGTTGTTTCCAATTTCTTTGTCTCTCTTTAAGTATCCATGTATCTGTGATAAATATCATGATCCTAAGGGGGGAATTTTTACTACATTGGTGGTATTACCACTTTCGTGGTAGAGATTTGTACCACTTTTTATGAATCAAGCCGTGCGAGAGCGGCTTTTTCTAGTGATAAATAGGGAACAGTTTGGGCAGAGAAAAGGGACAACTTGAGGAGGCTTTCGTGGAATGATTTATCATCGTTTCGCCCCTTTTTTAGCCACCGTTGGGCCATCGGGCGAACTGCAAAGTTCCTTCCTAATCCCAGGCACAGGGTTGGAAGGAACTCTGCATAGAATGAATGAAGAGGCCTATTGTGCTGCGGGTTTCGGACGTGTCACGAGAGCTCCTATGATGCACAGAACCGTTAGTGCTGCAAACAGAGCGACGTGTTTCCAATGCGAGGCTGTTGCGGGCGCTGAAGCAAGAGGGTGATTAATGCCGGGAGTGGCATAAAAAACTGCTAGAGCGATGCAAATGATTGCAACAACGATCGCACCGAAGAAAACTGATGAATTGTTTTTCATACTGGAAAAACCCTTTCCGCTTGAATATTAAGTACACTTTGTCTAATCGTTTGAGCTGTCAGATGAGTAAGGAAACACCTTAATAAAAGCTGTTTCTAGATATGGAAACGATGCTCGTAACAGGAACGTAACTACGACGAAAATCTTGAACATGTGTTACAAGCAAAGAAGCTTCAGGAAAAATAAAGGTGCTCCCTGAAGCTTCTTCTGAAAAAAGTAAGATTCCTATCAGACCTGAGCCTCTGGCTGAGCAGTTTCTGGCTGAGCAGCTTCTGGCTTGGCTTTGGCGGCCAAAACTGCACCGACAATACCAACAATGATGAGTACTGCTCCGGCAATAATAGCACCGTATGGCAGCTTTGCGTGACCGCCCATTGTAAGCAGAACGATACCTGCTACGAGTGCAATCACACCGATAATAAGAATTCCATAAGAAACTACGGGGTTCTTCATAAGAACTACCTCACTATTATAAAAACGTTGACTTTGGACAATCCAAAGTACTTACACTGTGCTAAACGAGTGAGTACTCGGGAATGATCCCCTTACTAAATAGCATAGCTAGATATGGCTATGCTATTTAGTAAGTAGTTAATGTACGTGTAGCACAAAAATAAACAGGATCAGTGAGATCAGACCAGCAGCCCAGCAATAGTAGGCGAAGGGATCTAATCGTCCTTTTTCAAAATACTTCGTCAGGAACTTTGTGCTAAAATATGCTGCCACGCCAGCCAGAACCATGCCTAGGAAAATCAGAACGAGTGGAAAGCGACTCTGGTTGAATAAGTATGGTACCTCTATAATAGAGGCTCCAAAAATGACTGGTGTAGCTAGTAAGAAGGAGTAGCGGGCCGCATCCTCGTGTGTGAGGCGTAGGCCTAGTCCGGCTACCATGGTTGCGCCAGAGCGGGAGAAACCAGGAATGAGCGCCAGAGACTGTGCTAAGCCAATAACAATAGCCTCTTTCCAGGTTAGAGAAGTTAGTGGTCGGAAGTGTGCTTCACGTTCTTGGGATGAAAGATTTTTCAGATTTGCCTCAGCACGACGACGTAAGCTTTCACCTAGGAAGAGTAAGGAGCCATTGAGAAATAGGAAGGTTGCAGTTAGTAGAGGGCTGGCAAAGAGTATCTTCAGTGCTGTTTCCAGAAAGACACCTAGCACAGCTGCTGGAATAGTGCCGATGATAATCAGCCAACTAACCCACTCTTTTGAGTGACGGTGCACTTCACCTTCTTTGATGCTCACGACCAGGGTTTGTCCAACCTGGAGCCAGTCACGCCAGAAGTATATCAGCAGGGCAACACAAGTGCCCAGGTGGAGAGCGGTAATCATTGGCAAGAAACAACTGGAGCCTCCACATGCAGTGTCAGTTGTAATATTTCCCCAGCCAAAGAGTGCCGGAAAGATAACGGTATGGCCCAGGCTACTGATCGGAAATAGCTCTGTTACGCCCTGTAACAGAGCCAGAAAAATGATTTGCCATAGGTTCAACATCGATAAACTCTTTTCAATTAAGTATTGATAGCATGTTCGCTCTTGAGCAGTTCGAACTCTGCATTCGTCTTTGCGAAGTAGGTGTTGCCATCTTTGGACGCAAAGAAGTAAAGATAGTCAGTTGATGGCGGGTTTGCCGTAGTTGTCAGACTAGCAAGCCCCGGGCTACAGATGGGTGTTGGTGGTAATCCCTTATTAAGATAGGTATTCCAAGGACTATCTGTAGCAATATTCTTAGGATCATCATTCAATGGTTCCCAATATTTCTGTGGTGGATTCACCGAGTCACGGGCGTATTGTACTGTTGGATCAGCTTGCAATAGGCCAGCGGTCTCAGTATTTGGTTTAAACAGCCGATTCCAGTATACACTGGCAATGTTTTCTCGATTAGTCGCTTTGCTTGTCTCTCGTTCAACGATTGAGGCCAGAGTAATCAATTGATAGACATTCTGATATTGATGTTGTTGTGCGATCGTATCGAGATGGTTCTGTTGTATTACATCCTGCATCTGCTTTAATAGCTGATTAACAACATCGCGTGCTGTACTACCAACTGGTACTTCGTACGTGGATGGGAAGAGTAATCCCTCCATAGTATCTCCAGATGGTACATCTTGCAGGATGGGATAGTTCCCCTTGTCAGGAAAATCCTGGATATTCCTGACATAATCAAGAAACTCGCTCTTTTTGAAATTGACCAGTTTGGGTGTTGCCTGATCGAAAGCGTTGGCAATTTGCTCTAGGCGGTAGCCTTCAGGTATGAGTACCGGAATTGCATCTGGCTGCCCATTGAGCAATTGTTCGGCGATGTCATTGATACTCATCTTAGGGGATAAACCCTTATAGAGGCCAGCTTGTAGCTTGGTATCTAAGCCTTTAATACGCGCCCAAATGCGAAATGCAAGCACATTGCGAATCAGCCCCTTGTTTTGCAAATCGTCTGCAATATCGGCAGTGTTCTCACCTGGCTTGATTTCAAGGCTCATATTTGCCTGCGAGTTGGTATTTACAGGCATAAAGATATCGGTGGCCGTGTTCCAAAGGTACATGGCTGTGCCAAAGATGAGGAAGCCGAGCAACATGACGAAGAGAATAGCTATTCCTGGACCTGGTCGTTTCATACTTTTTCCCCCATTGTACTGCCTAATGCAGAGACACTTGACCTTTCCGTTTCATACCTGTGTACCCTCCTTGCACAGAGGTGCAGAGAGAGGCAGGGCTTGTTTTCTTTTACGATCACGATTCGTTGTGAGGATACTGCGATTGAGGATACTGCAATAGATAATCCTGCAGAATGACGGTAGCGGCAAGGGCATCAATTTCATGCACACGTCGTCGCCGTTTCGGCTGGGCGCGTTGCTGGCCTCCTCGTCTCTGACGCTTCTCTCCCTCATCGTGTCTGCGTTGTGCGAGGAGGCGTTCTGCCTCCACCGTTGAAAAGCGCTCATCCCACAAAGTGAGCGGGATAGAGATATGCTCTTTCAGGCGTTCAGCAAAGGATTGTATTCGTTGCCCCTGAGCATGTAGTTGTCCATCTAAGCTAATTGGCAATCCAACAACCAGCCCTTCGGCCTCCGTTTCATCTATGACCTGCTGAATTGCCTTCCAAGTTTGTTGTTCATCGCGTGAGATGTGCAAAGTGGTATAAGGAGATGCCAGAACTCCCATGGAGTCGCATATCGCTACACCAATTCTGGCATCTCCAACATCCAGCGCCATCAGTCGAGCCATATATTCGTATTTCCTTAATAGTTGCCTTTCTCTATTATATCCCAGCTTAATGAGTTGCTGCTCTCACAGCGGGATGGATAGTGACATTGACATGCCCATCCCAATGAGACACCCATGGCATGAAGCCTGGCGAGACTGTGATGTCCACCGTTTTTACTTTGGCAGTATTCATCAGTGTTGTTCTGGCATCGGATATTGATTTACCCATAACGAGCTGCTGTACATACTCTTTGGTAATCAGTCTAGGACCTGCCTTAGCTGTAGCATTGAAGGTAAAGCTGACCGAATTTGCATCCGCAGTGACCTGCTTCAGTTGATTAATGGTTACTGCAGGATTGATATCTGTGAGGATAGTATCTCCTGCATAGGATTTATTATTTTTGATGGCGTCGTTGAGTTGCTTGGTAGCGCCCTTCTGCAGGTCGGCTGTGTGCACCAGTAATACGGTAGCAGTGACCTTGATGGTCGCTGCGAACGTTCCCTTGGTTTCGATATCATTGACCTTGGGCGTATTGATCAGCGTACCATCGGTAATCTGCGGTGTGCTAACAGCTTCTGTGTTGGGCAACTGTTGCAGCCAAGTGTTGATCTCGCCTTGTAGCTGCTGGCGCAGGCCATTTTTTACATTGGTGAGGTCCTGGTTTGTAACAGCAGGTGTTGGTTTGGCGCCTCCGCCTGTGGTGGGAGCCTCGTTGGCAACTGATAAGTTTAAGTCTGACACAGCTATAAGGGGACTTTGTGCCTGGCCAATACTATTGAGCGTATTATTGGGAATAACTGTAATTGCGCCTGCATCTACATTGCCATCATTTCCCTGCTTTACTGCTTGAATGCTAACCGGAGGTAAAACCTTATTCTGATTGCTCGGTGGGACAAGGACTTCCGCTGTGGTTGCAAACTGGATAGGGTTGTCTCCACTTGTGGTAATGATGCTCCCATCAGGAATGATGATCCCATTAGGATTGGAGCCGTTAT
>DASYAN010000151.1:0-7301 GCA_036501345.1 Ktedonobacteraceae bacterium | reverse complement strand
ACGCATCAACCTAAGAACAGTAGAGTTTAAAAAAGGCTCCTGATGAGATGATACAATAGAAAAAACCCTAGCAGATCATCTCAAAAAGGAGCCGTCTATGAGTACAATATCACAGGTAAGTGAGGTCCTGCAATGGGTGCTGAATGAGTATCCACGAATGATAGAGAGGAAAACGGGTTTTGTACAACGAAGCTCAGCCAAGCTCGATGGAGTGACCTTTGTACGGGGTTTGGTGCTGGGCTGGATGGCAGAACCGGAGGCGAGCTATTCACAATTGCGCAATTGTCTAGCGACACTGGGAGTAGATGTCACGAGCCAAGCCGTAGAACAGCGGTTTGGAGAAGCTTCAGCCAAACTGCTCAAAGAGGTGCTCAACGAAGGAGTAAAGCAAGTTATCAGTCATGAGGGAGTGGTACCTGAACTGTTCGCACGCTTTAACGGAGTATACACTCAAGATGGCAGCATCCTGGCGCTGCCTGCGAGCATGAAAGAGCAGTATCCCGGTTGTGGAGGCAAGAGTCGGCAAGCGGGTTTAAGCAGCCTACGACTGGAGGTCCGCTATGAGTTGAGTCATGGAGGGATGAGTGGCCCCTGGATCACCGCTGGACGAGAGGCAGAGCACAAGGGAGCAGCCAGAGAAGAGCATTTACCAGAAGGGAGCCTCTTTGTAGGCGACGGAAACTACTTCACGCTTTCGAGCATGCGAGTACGAGGGAAGGCAGGCTGTTTCTGGCTTGTGCCTGCAAAAGCCAACCTGCACTTCTACGATCCTCAAGGGATCAAAACGGATGTGGTGTCCTACTTGAAGCAGCATGCTGATGAGAAGGTCGTCGATGTTCAGATCCAAGCGGGGTTGAAAGACCGCTTGCCATGCCGGTTGATCGCCGTGCATCTCAATCGGGAACAACGGCGCGTGAAAGCTCGCGACACGGTCTACCAACCAGCTTCAAGCAAAGGAACACAGACACGTGGACCCAAAGGAGGCAAAAAAAGCTCTAAAGAAGAAGAGTCGGCAAAAAAGCAAGAAGACGAGCAAGAGCAGATTGCAGTTAGCCGATTGGGCGATCCTCCTGACAAACGTGCCTGAGGAACTGCTGAGTGCACAGGAAGCGTTGGTGGTGATGCGCTGCCGGTGGCAAATCGAGTTGTTGTGGAAGCTGTGGAAGCAATATGGCAAAATTGATGCATGGCGCAGCGGCAAGTCTGCACGCATCGAGACGGAAATCTCTGCCAAGCTTCTCGGATTGCTTACCCAACATTGGATGACCATTCTGGGTTGCTGGCAGGACCCGCAACGCAGTCTGCGCAAAGCCCAACAGGTGAGTCAATGGGCTGCATCTGCCTTGGGCTTTGCGCTGGTGGGAGAGATGTCTCTCTCTCGGGTTATTGCACGTATTACGGGGGCTATGAGCAAAGGATGTCGTATCAACTCCCGACGCAAGAAGCCCAATACCTACCAATTGGTTCGTGACCCTACACTCATCCATTCTTAGGTTGATGCGTATTGACCCCCTGATAAGATAGTGCTGGCAGAGTGGAAGAAACGACACTAACAAAGAATGCCCTCCCAAATCGAGAACGAAATTATGCTCCTACCCTACTATATCGCCTCACTCAATATCGAACATGAATACTTCGCCAAAACGAACGAGTATGAAGCATTTGAGGGTATCTGTTTTGCCGATACGCTAGGTCTGGCAGAAGGGCAACAATTGTCTCTGTTTGTGGAGGAGAATACTGAGCGGGTACAACGTGAAAAAGATGCTCAGATTATGGTGGTGATTGGGAATCCACCATATAATGTTGGACAGGAGCGTGAAAATGATAACAACAAGAATCGTAAGTATCCACTGATTGACCACCGTATCCATGAAACTTATGCAAAAGCTTCTAAAGCTACTCTCAATACTAAACCCTATGATGCATATGTAAAGTTTTTTCGTTGGGCAACCGATCGGTTACAAGGACGAGATGGTGTTGTCTGTCTGGTTACGAATAATTCATTTCTAGATCAGACGGCATTCGACAGCATGCGCAAATGTCTTTTACAAGATTTTACTCAAATCTATCATCTTGATTTACATGGTAATGTACGTAAAAACCCTAAACTTTCTGGTACAATACATAATGTTTTCGGGATTCAGGTAGGGGTTGGTATCACGATTGCTGTGCATGCTTCAAATCACAGCAATAGAACTTTATACTACTACCGAGTTCCAGAGGATTGGAGAAAGACTGAGAAATTAAACTTTATAAGAGAAAAAGAGAATATTTCGGGTATTGCGTGGAGAGAGATGAAGCCTGATGAAAGGCACACATGGATTACTGACGGAATGTATTCAGAATTCACAACATTTCTTCCAATGGGTTCTAAAGAAGCGAAATCGGCAAAAAATGTAGAGCTAGGCACCCTATTTAAAAGCTATTCTCTAGGTGTTTCTACCAACCGAGATAATGTAGTCTACGACTTTAATATCCAAATACTAGCAGCAAGAATTCAACAGTTCATAGAAGATTATGGTGCTGAAATATTTCGCTGGGTAAGAGCGGGAAAACCGAAAGACGTTGATGATTTTGTCTCCTATGAAAAGATCAAATGGAGCCGTAATTTAAAAAGAGATCTCCAGCATGAACGATACATCCAATTTGATAAGAATGCTATTCGAGAATCATTATATCGACCATATACACGTAAATTATTGTATTATGCTGATGTGCTCAATGATGAGCGTGGAACAATCAGCTCTTTCTTTCCTAGTTCACTTACTGAAACAGAAAATGTTATTATTATACTAAAAATTGGCTCCGAATGGCCTAGGTTTGCCCTCGCAGCGAATGTGATTCCTTGCCTCTTACCTCAAGGCGGCTCACAATGCTTCCCCTTTTACACCTACTCCGCAGATGGCAGCAACCGCCGCGAAAACATTACCGATTGGGCACTCCAACAATTCCATGAAAAATATAGTCCAGAGGTCACTAAATGGAACATCTTCCATTACGTCTACGGCATGCTACACCACCCACAATACCGCGAGCGCTATAAAGAGAATCTGAAACGTGACTTGCCCCATATTCCTCTGCTACTGAGACGTGAAGCCTTTGAGACCTGTGTGCGCGTTGGCAAGCAACTGATGGACATTCACCTGAACTATGAGCAGGCGAAAGAGTACCGACTGAAGTGGGTTGAGGATGAGGATGTCCCTTTTAATACATGTGTAGAGAAGATGCGCTTAACGCCAGATCGGACCGCTGTGGTTGTGAATGAGAGTCTGACCTTATCAGACATACCTCAGGAATGTTTCCAGTATCGGTTGGGCAATCGTTCAGCTCTTGAGTGGGTGATTGATCAGTATCAGGTGAGCAAGGATAAGAGGAGCGGGATTGAGAGCGACCCGAACCGTATAGATGACCCTGAGTACATTGTGCATCTGGTCGAAAAAGTGGTGACGGTGAGTGTCGAGACGGTGAAGCTGGTCAATGCGTTGGCGCAGGCGGTGACGGTGGAGGATTGGTTGGGTGAGATGGTGGCGGCCAAAGAATAGCGAGGTCACAATGCCTCCTCTTTAGATAGTGACTTGCTAGAGTAGCGCCCCGTAAGCTATCATCAGGCCTTAATCTTCGACCAGAACGACGAACTGCAACTTATGTTTGAACTCTCTCTCAAACAGATCCGCTTTCTTGTAAGCATTTTCAAGCTCCTGATCCAGTTCAGTTAAAGGATGCACCCAGAGAGAAATTGTCCAGACAGAGGCATCACATCGTGCGGGATCGGCAGCTAGACGCAGCACACGGCAATCGTGGCCATAATCAAGAGCGTCGGAGACACGCAGCAGAGCGGCTAGACGGGAAACACGTTTGCGAGCAGTAGAGGATAAGACTGCGAATTCCTTATGATCTTTACTGGGAAGGGCACGGCGATGATAGCGAGCAATACAAGCAATCTCGTGGCGCTCTTCATCGGTAAAATTCGGCAGAGATGTCTCTTTAATCAGACGGAACGAGTGTTTATGATGGCAACGCTTTTCTATCAGCATGCCTGCGTTGTGCAAAAACGCAGCAACTTCTAGTAGGTGCAATGCAGACTCATCAAGATGGTGCAAGGGCTGTGTGGCCTCAAATAGCTGTGTGGAGAGACGCATTACCTGACGAGCATGGGGCCAATCTTCTACATGGAGCCCACCGCTCGAACGCAGCTCCTCTTCCGTTGGTCCACTCTGTTTCCACCAGCTTGACTCTTCAGCAGGATACTGTGTTGCCATATATAGTTTCCTCCTGAAATCTATTGCAATATTGCATATGAGTGTAAACTACTAAAATGATTACTACATCGCAATCTTACCATCAAGTATCCAACATACGAAGGACTTGGCCTTGGAAGTCCTGTTCTTTGAGTCGAGACCAGTGATCATGAAAGGCCGTGTACTGCTCTTCACGCTCCCGCTGCAAATAAGTGACAAGAAGGTTCAGACCTTGACGTTCTTGTGCAGAGGGTGCAACGGCAGGATCGAGGATGCATGATAGCAGAGCAGGGTGGAAGGCAATCTTCTCCCGTGTCAATTCTTGCAAGGTTGGGGACTGTGCATCTTCATTGCTCATTTCGCTATCCTGGCTGCTCAGACTCAACTGCAATAAGGCGATCATCACATCGCTATCGTGCAATGCTCCTAGCTCTTCCTGGATTTGCTCAACTTCTTTGCGCAGCGAGGCATTTTCCTCTAGGTGCGTCGTCTCAAACAATTCCAGCGTATAGCGCAGCCGCTTTGCCGCAATACGCAGATTGTGCAAATCTTGCACGTGATTAGAGTCGTTGACACAGGCATCCCAGCTATACATCTCTTCGAGCCTAGTCTTGATAATGATACATGCATTCTTATAATTGGATGCATGAATATCAAGCTGAGGAATCGGCTTAGCCTTTGCCATGATGCTTCCTTTCCTCTGTGAAGCAATCTGCCAGTTGCTGCTTTAAGGCATCCTCATCAAAATTTTGCAGATGTGATTCTAGTATCTTTTGCTGTTGTTGGCGATAGCTGGAGAGTCGATCTTGGAGCCAGCGAATACCAGCCTGCGCCTCCTCCTCGGGCATATTTGTGAGGCGAGCTTGCAAATTGGCAATCATCACATCGGTATCACGTGC
The DNA here is from genome assembly GCA_036501345.1 of Ktedonobacteraceae bacterium. GTDB lineage: Bacteria > Chloroflexota > Ktedonobacteria > Ktedonobacterales > Ktedonobacteraceae > DASYAN01. The sequence goes on along the minus strand of DASYAN010000151.1, from coordinate 2,164 downwards.
CTCTCCCAGGACATCAGCCGTTTTCTTCACGCTCCGATAGACTTTCTTGAACGCTTTGGGGTTACAGATGGGCTTGTAGGCATCCAGAGCAGCCCGCAGACGACGAGAAGCCACACGCATTTTATGGACTGCCTCTATATCCTCGTTCTTGAGGACCTCATCATGCCAGTTGTGCATCTTTTGTACTCGTTCCCATATCGTGCGTTGTCCGGCCTGAGCGAACGTCTCTGGGATGTCGGTAACTACAGGCTCAATCGTGGTCTTGCTATCATGAGCAACTGCAACATCCATGGTACTTTGTTGAGCCGCCTGCAGCCAACGCTCACCCGAATGAGCATATGCCAGCAAGACACCCTCACGAATCCCCTGTGGGCTGATACGCAGTTCATTCAACTTAAAGCGCTCTAGTAGAGCACAAATGATTAACACGCCAGCACGCAGAATGCGAACCCGTTTCGGCTCCAACTGATAGCGTTGAGCGATATCCTTGGTCGGAAGAGCATACAATAGCCCTTCACAACGGATCAAATCATCCCGCGTAAGTACTTTGTGCTCTGTAGGCAACCCGAAGGCACGCTGAGCTAGCAGGAGAAGTGAGTTAGCGCTGCCGCCAGTTGCGATCAAGAGAGGAGGAAAACGCTTGATATGTAAACCTTGGATGTAGGTTTTTAAGAACGCTTGTGCGGTCGCAACATCCTCGGCTGTTGGGGGATCAGTTAGGAGATAGCGATCATGAATCCAACCTGAACCAATAGCTATAGTGGTATGCCACGTTACCCGAAGATTCTTCGCTAGGATCAGTTCCATGCTTCCGCCACCAAGATCCATGACTGCAATTCGGGTAGGTACACCACTTTCGTTAGCCAGTTCATAGGTTGCTCCGTAAAAGGTCAGCATTGCCTCTGCATCGCCTTCGATAATATGTACTACCAGCCCTGTTTGATCTCGGATGGAGGCGAGAAACTCATCCTTATTGGTGGCTCGGCGAATCGCTTCTGTAGCGACAGCAAGAATAGGATGTGCGTTATACTCTTCAGCTAGGGCTTTAAACTTGTGCAAGATAGCAATTGTCTGATCCCGTTTCTCAGGAGAAATCTTGCCATCTATATTTACACTCTCACTGATACGCACCATGGCCTCATCAGTGGCAAGGATATCTAAATCCGTTGGTTTGCAACGTGCAACGACCACACGGATTGTATTACTTCCAATATCAATAGCTGCGCATACATGCGTATGTTGCATCTGCATGAAAGGTCCTCATCATCCTCTATGCAAAGATATCAATCCTGCGGTCGGCGACCTGATTGGGTGGTCAGAGACTATTAAGCCCCTTTGCTCAACAGCCCCTTGCGTGGATTATAACATAGATCATCTGCAAGCTATACACAGATAAAGACAAGAAGTAGGACCTTTCGGAAACTGGAATCTGGTTGCGTTGGATGTTATTTATTATAAGGAAGGGGATGCATTTTACATAGCATCCCCTCCTGACGCTATTCACCCTTCTTATGATGCTCCTGTTTGTGGTGCTTCATGACAGTACGGGCGGCAACTTCTTCTGCGCGGTCGCTGTAACGACCACTTTTCTCTGCCGACTCTTTAATATGTTCGTATTGTCGCTGTTCTTTTTCACCAACGCCTCTCAAAGGCTTTTCTTCTTTAGCGCCTTTAGAAGACTTTTTTTCTGGCATGATAGGTATCCTCCTTTTTAAAAACTCATGTATACTTATCGCGAACCTATATCTATGGTACGAATCTATAGGACGGACGGGTTCATCTGGATTGTTGTACAGATCCAACTAAGCACCCTCTTCTGTTTTAAATGGGATGCGTGGTGCTGAAATTTAGTCCATTTGAGGGAGAGGTGAATCTCTGCTAAAATAGAAGCATATTGTAAAGAGCGACAAAATTGGCTAGCATAAGTGATCCACAAAGACCAGGCGGGAGATGGAAATTGCTGAAACCTGTTTGTCAGGGCTGTGGGCAGCCAATCTGGAGTAATTACCTGAGTGCTCTGGGGGCAACATGGCATCCAGAACATTTTTGCTGTGCTGGCTGTGGTCGTCCCCTTGGCAATGAACCTTTCCATCTACACAATGGAGCCCCCTTTCATAGCGAGTGCTATAGTCGGTTGATTGCGCCGCATTGTGCCTACTGCGGC
>DASYAN010000150.1:0-5910 GCA_036501345.1 Ktedonobacteraceae bacterium | reverse complement strand
CATGGATGGCTATCGTGTCATGCCAGCATTGGAGGCTGCTGCGCTTGGTGATATCTTTGTGACGGTCACTGGCGATATTAATGCGATCGACCGTCACCACTTAGAGCGCATGAAGAATGGTGCTCTCATTGCCAATTCAGGGCACTTTAACGATGAAATCAATATCCCTGCCCTTGAGCAATTAGCTGTACGCAAGCGCCGCGTTCGCGATTTCGTTGATGAGTACACCTATGCAGATGGTCGTCAGGTCCATCTGCTAGCTGAAGGACGCCTCGTCAATCTCTCAGCAGCTGAAGGGCATCCTGCCAGCGTGATGGATATGAGCTTTGCAAACCAAGCACTCGGCTCTGTATATATGCTCGAGCATGCTAAAGAACTGCAGCAGCGTGTCTACACATTACCTACGGAGATCGATAAGGAAATTGCACGTCTGAAGCTCCATGCCATGAACATCCGCATTGATACACTTACTCCCGAGCAGGAGAAGTATCTCAACTCATGGGAGTCTGGCACCTAAAGCAGATTTGTTAAGGACAGCTGTCCTCAACGATTGTAAGCTCTACCCTGCTTACTCACAGCATCGTTTCAAAATCGGTAAAATCAGCCCATCTGGCTATACTGGATGGGCTGATTTCTGCTATAATGAAAAGCAGAGGCAATCCGATACAATTGGCACTTAGTTATGATGCCAATTAGGAATTATAGTTGTCAAGGAGTGTGATATGCAAAAAGATGTTGAGCAGGAGAAGCAATCTGAAACAGCTCTGAGTGAAGATAGTACAGTCCTACAATCGAGTCTCTTTGGTACTTCGACTGTGATCGCAGAACCTCCCGATCCTACACAGACAGCATATCCGCCCTTGGTGCGTACCAATCCACTTACCGATCAATCTAGCTTGGCAGCCTGCGCCCTGCCCTACCGACAGGAGCTGATGTTACGTAGCAAATCAAACTACACCGTGACATGCTTCCTCTCAGATCTGAAAATGTTTAGCGATTTCGTCGGTCAAGACACACCTATTGGTCGTATCACCAAAGAAAAGCTGACAGATTGGCTAATGAAACTGAAATTCGGAACGTCAGGTCAGACGCCAGCACCCAAGACCATGGCTCGTCGAGTCACTTTCCTCAAAAACTTCTTTTCCTGGCTCACCAGTGAAGGTGTCATCCACGAAGATCCTTCAGCTAGCTTAGCTCTTGAACGTCCTTTGCCTCCTCTACCACAGTTACTATTTGCCGATGAAGTACAACGCCTGCTCGATGCAGCTGCTACTGACCCCCGTTGCCATTGCCTCGTCTACCTTGTTTTGCACGCAGGTCTGAAAAAGGAAGAGCTAATGGCCTTGAAGGTCCATCACATCGATCTTACTGATCCTCAAACGCCCATGCTCACTGTCCACTTTCCGGCCTCAACGGGCAAGCAACACCGTGAGCGCAAACTAGCACTACCAGCGGAATTCACCACTATTTTCCAAAAATATCAAAAGGCCTATTATGTCACCGATACCATCTTCTCCTGCACCGATCGCAATCTAAACTATATCCTCGGTAGAGCAGTGAAGGCTGCTGATATCAAAAAGCGCGTAACATTACAATTGCTACGTGACACGTTTGCCGTTCAACAACTACAATCTGAAGTCACGTTCGAGGCTTTGCGTGAGAAACTCGGCCTTTCGGACGAAGCTTGGTTAGAGTCCAAGGAAAAATATCGTCGTCTCGCCTTCCCGAAGTAGGAGCCGGATGACTGATTGTATCAGTGCCGACGAGCTGTTTTGCGCTTCAGGCAAAGGTTAAGCAACAGGGCATTACAAATCACACAACTGACAGCCAATGGTCCCAGACACATTAAGCCAAACCCAAGCGTCATAAGCGTGCCTAGAATCATCATTGGCCAGTAAATCAGGATGCTACAGGCAAGTAGCAGGAAGCCAATTACCGTCTCACCAGCTAGCAGCCAACCTATGCCAAAAATACCAAGCAGCGAGAGAATGAATTCTACCGCTAAGGCGCTATCATATGAGCGAGCGGAGGTAAAACCTGCCGTTGCAGGAGCATTGATGGTATTGGTTGCATGGAATGATCGCGCTGTGTATTCTGACTCATTAGTGCTAAATTGCCCATGAGGCTGCGAAGTTGTTTGTGACGTGGGAAACTCTCCGGGTGGAGGTGTAGATTGTTCTCCAGCATGGTTTTGGGAAGCTTGAATATAGCTACCAACTGACTGCGCTCTAGTATGTTTTCTGGCCACTGTTCCACAGATAGGACAAAGAACGCTGCTGGAATTGCCTATTATTTCATGACCACAACGTTCACAAATCATGGATATCCTGCTCTCTCTTAGTACAAGTCTTGCATTCAGTTAAGCGAAGGCTCACTATATAGATGAAGCAACTGAATGCAGGTGTTGCTGATATCCGCTTAACCGGGCTGTAATTTCTCCTTACGTTCCCACCAAGTTTGCGCTCCAGCCATTATCATTACCCGTGATCTCGAGTGTCCCCACCTGGGCTGTCTGTATCATTTGGGCAACATCTACCATCCCAGACGGAGGAATAATAGATGATGAACCCGTCTTGCGTTGTGTTACACTCAGTTCAGCGGGTGTGATAATGAGCAGAGAAGGATGCACTCTCTGCAACACATCCACTAGTGTTTGTGGGATAGGTTTACCTGCTTCTCCTACTACCTGCACAATGTCAGACTGGAGTGCATTGGCATCTCTACTGTCTGTCAGGCCTGCAAACGCATAGTCACTCTGAGCACTTGCACCTAACAGAAGCATGCGCAGACCCGGTGCTATAAGTTGTATGATCAACCCGTTATCGCGCACTTCATTGCTCCCAGAGTGCAATGGTGAAGTTGGCCATAGCACTTGGAGTTTGGTTGCACCCCCCAAAGAGATAGTATTACCCTGGACAACCTGAGTATACCGAAGGTTGCGCTCACTTATAGTACGTCGCCAGAGTGCATAGGTTGTATTGGGATGGAGCATGCCTGCATCGATTACATCTCCAATGGCATAGCGTGTAACAATATCCTGTAATCCTGCTAGATGATCCTGTCTGGGGCAAGTAAGTAACACGATATCGAGTGAACGTTGCCAGGGTGGCAATTGGCTATCCAGAGCTTGTGATAACGATGCGGCATCCATTCCACCATCAATCAGCATAGTCTTCCCCTCAGGTGTCCGCACCAGGATAGCCTCACCCTGTGGTGGTTGATTGGCTGGACCAACGGAGAGAAATGTAACAGTCAGATCACCATTAGGTCGTGTTATCAACATATTGATGCCAGTGCCCACAATGATCAAGACTGCCGCAGCTAGCTGTACTAGGCGCCATGTGCGTCGGGAGAACCCCCTCGCTAGTGGTGATGCCATCTCGCTGCCTATATGTGTAGAGTTATCTGTGGCTAAAGTGGGCCAACGCCAGAGTAACATTCCTACCAGCAGAGCCAGAAGTAGATAATAGCACCATGCGAGATGTGGGTCTACATTTTGTGGAAGCAGTATATATGCTCCTGGTACCTGCACACACCACTGTACGATCCTATAAACATACCAGAGTATAGGCCAGGCGACCAAACCACAGAACCATGCTAACGGGGCAAAAAAAATGCCTGCAGCGCAGACAAGTATACCCAGCATAACTAGCACTCCCAGCAAGGGCACAGTCAGAATATTAGCCAATGGGGCAACAAATGAGACCTGGACATCTATTTACAGTTAGCTATTGGAGGTATATACGCGATGAGCTGAGCGCTATACTGCAGGCCTGTTGGAGGGAATAAGAGTATGCTAAACTGCCCACAAAAGAGGGAGTGGGCATATGGGAAACATTCAGATGGATGAACTTTATAGGTCTGGTTCTATATCTCTATCTTGCTCTGGTTCAGGGACGGATGGTTGCCGTGCTGGCTGGTGTACCTGCCGGGCTTTGGCGATGGTAGCGCGGGCTTTTTCTATCATTTCAGCTTTCGCCACTGCACCCCGGTTATTCTAATGATGGACTTCGACGCGTTACATGCCTGACGCGTTTGGAAGTATTTCCAAACGCGTCAGGTTATTCGACTGTAGAGCCTTGTTATGATGACTACTTATCTTGGTGAGAGTGCTTGCCACCTTTTTTGGCATCCGCTTTGGTAAGCTGATGGGCATGACCGCTCTCTTGAACAGCTTGACCACCTTCACGTCTCTCTTTATCTGTTAAATGATGCGCATGACCACTCTCTTGAGCAGCTACACCACCTACATGGCCAGCCTCTTGGTGGTTATGTTTCTGAGGATCTCTCTCCTCAGGTCTTTGCTGATGCTTTTGGTTTTCTGCCATTATTTTTCTCCTTTTTCTAGTCTTTGCAGATTCTAACTTCTTAGAACATAGACATGGACTTCAAGCCAGGAGGATCATTTGCTTGAAATATGATCCTCTTTAGATTACGGGATAAGGTTCAATTTGGATACTCAGCCGTATACTCCACATGCTCAGAAAAGATCGAGGAAATCGGCTCGAAACATAGTCAGGATAACCTTAAGTCCTTAGGCATCGAGAACTTGCATTCGCTATTCATCTTCAAGTATTATTGGAAGAAAGAGATTATCAAGGAAATGATGAGAGGAGGATTCCTTAATGCTGTTGAATTTCTGCTACCATGGCAATCAGTTTGGTTGTTTCTCGTTCGGCTATCATATTCACTTGTAAGTCGATTTTTGCTCGTTTATCGGCTTGCAGTGCCTGCTTGTTTTGACTGATCAGGACAAATGCAGAAAGAAAAATAGCTTCTAAGGAAACAATCATGGTAAGGAGGCTGTAGGGGAAAGGATCAAACGGTTTGAGCTTCAGCCACCCAGCGTTCCAAAGCATCCATAGCCCAAACCAGAGGATATGGATGCCGACATAGATCATGCTTCCACTAAATGCCGTGATTGTATCTGCAATTTTGTCACTGAGACTCATGGCGATCCTATCACGTTGTTCCAGGTGAATAATCTCTTCAATATTGTGAATTTGGAAGCCTTCTTGAGACGTGATCGTGGGTGATTGCTTTCGTTGTGGCATGAAGCCTATCCTTCTTAGACTGACATCCTTTTCTCTAGTTCTTTCAAGGGAAGATTCAAACACAGAGAAGCTCTTCTCGACAATGCTTTCTTTGTTAATATGGACACAGAAGTTTCACATTCATCTGAACCATATCGACAAGAAGAGAGAGCGTGCTTTAAAAGGGGACGTGCTCTTTGGAAATAGGTCTTAGCTGTTGCCTCGGGCATGTGAAGGACCGAACTAATTTCCTTGAAACGTATTTGTCCCACATAGCGCAAGAGAACGACTTGACGAAACTTGGCGGGGAGTGCTTCAATCGCGTTTTGAAGAGCCTGCTCAAGTTCATGGTTTTCTGCAAGTTCTTCAGGCAATGGATCGCGGTCGGGCAAGATTTCTACTGGAGAGAGGTCATTTTCCTCTTCAGTCACCTCGAGTTGGGAAAAGGCAATGGGATGTTTCCGACGTAATTCATCTAATGCACGATTACGTGCTATCTGGAAGAGCCAAGGCTTTAAGGGCTGATCAGTATGTAATGTTGAAAGGGATGTGTAGAGCTTCACAAAAACATCTTGTAAAACATCAGCGGCTAGTTCAGAATTATAGAGAAAGTGACACAAAAAATTGAATAAAGAATGTTGATAGCGGGAAACCAGCGTTTCGAATGCTCTTTGCTCTCCCGTGAGAATCAGCTCAATGAGTGCACCATCAGTCATTTCTGATGAAAGGGTCAAGGTTTTTCCACCTGTGAAATAGCTAGCCACAAGAGTCTGCTTCAGGCAGCGAGATTGTCAGGAGTAGCAGAGAGCTGAAAGCTGATATCATGGTGTCGTAACCAATGACGGTCTTGGGAATTGCGACGAACAGCCGCCAAGGT
>DASYAN010000149.1:0-10406 GCA_036501345.1 Ktedonobacteraceae bacterium | reverse complement strand
CACGAGTGCGATGTGGAAGGATGGGAAATCTTTTTCTCCCGATGGGAAACGCCTTGGAGCTACATTGATGATCAGTCAGTTTCTCAGAGAGAAAGGGCTCATCAACATTCAGCGTCATGCTTACGCTCTGGATTTTTCATTTGGTGCCGAGGCATATGAAGCCACATATCAGGACCTTATGATGAATTATCCATTGTTATCAACATTTTTGGTGAAAATGGGATTGACAGTTAAAGAAGAGTTCGATCAACTTTGCGATCAAGTCTCTGTTGAGATGCAAGAACTAGGCTTTCGGGGTTTATGGTTCTTTATTAGTGCTTGGGGTAGTAAGCCAGATTCTATGTAAAATCCCCAATGGAGGAAAAAGAGAGATATAAGGAGTATGTTGTCATGGAAACGCCAATCAATCCCTCAGAAAATCAAAGTACTTATTTTGTCAATCCGGAAGAGGCGGAAGAAACAGCTCGCCTGTTGCTTCAGGATCGCTTAGTTACCAAAGAAATGGGTGGTGTCTTTCCTGAAAATATTGATCTAAGCCGAGTCCTTTGGTGTTGGATCTGGCCTGTGGCCCTGGAGGGTGGGCTTGTGATGTAGCTCGTCTCTATCCCCAAATGGATGTGATTGGCGTTGACATCTCTGAGAAGATGATGCACTATGCGCAAGCGCATGCTCAGGCACAACGTCTGGACAATGCGAGCTTCCAGGTCATAGATATTATCAATCCTTTGGCGTTTCCAGATGCCGCCTTCGATTTCATTAGTGCCCGCTTGCTCTCAAGTTTCATGCCCACAGATGCATGGCCATCATTTGTGCAGGAATGTGTGCGCATTACACGACCAGGAGGCATTATCCAATTAACAGAAGGAGAGTGGGAATTCACCAATAGTGCTGCCTGTGAACGTATTGCCGATATGCTTACGCGGGCGATGTGGAAGGATGGGAAATCCTTTTCTCCTGATGGGAAACGCTTTGGAGCTACATTGATGATCACTCAGTTTCTGAAGGAGAGTGGACTTATCAACATTCAGCGTCGTGCTTATGCTCTGGATTATTCGTTCGGTACCGAGGCATATGAAACCTCGTATCAAAATCTCATGATGACCTATTCACTATTATCGCCTTTTCTAGTGAAGATGGGTGTCACGACAAAAGAAGAGTATGATCAACTTTGCGATCAAGCTTCTGTTGAAATGCAAAAATCGACGTTTCGTGGCCTTTGGTTCTTGCTCAGTATCTGTGGTACTAAGCCCGATCCTGCGTAGAATTCTCAATGGAGAAAAAAAGATAGATAAAGGAGTATAATGCATGTAAATGCCGTAACTACTCAGGCATCAATCGGGCCTTTACCAATTTGCCGTGCACCTTTGGGTGTCGCCAATCGGTAGAGGCCCGATTTACTGTATACTTTTAGGTATCGCGCTTGCTGTATCCCTGAGTAGTTACTTCTTTGTGGGAGCGGGATAGCGTGAGTATGCTATCCTGTTACCGAGATGTCAACTGAAGGGCGTAGGGTGGCGCACACCTCTAACACCTGATGGATATTATTGGCCTGGAAAGCTGCGAACAATTGCTCGTTGGCTGCATTATCACCATCTAGGGCCGTGAAGGCTTGCTGGTTGAGTATGTAGTCAAAGCGTGGGGCCCATTTTCGTGCGCCAAGTCGAGCTGTTGTCGAGCAGTTATCAATCATGTAGGCCACACCCTTATAGTGCATGTATGGGTTGAGGGAGTCGACGCTCTCAATGATCGATTCGTTGGCGATCTCAGAATAGGGATGTCCCTTTTCCTTCAACAGGTCCACTTGTGCGACCATGGTTGCAAGGTAGATGCCAGCTGTGATGGGGTGAATCGGGATAGCCTCCTCGCGTCGGTTGGCACGCACGTGTGTGCCGACCTGCCACATCTCTGTACCATCGATCTTGCCTATGGGGAAACGCTTCTGGCGCTGATTAGCCTCTATTACGCTACGGATTTCATTGCCGGAGGTCACATCATCGTAGATTTCGTTTAGGATCTCAAAAGCGGGATGATAGGCTACGGAGTAAGCACGCTTGAAGGCCGCTTTATCGTGCTCGTCCAGTGCCTCGTAGACGGCCAAGAGTCCTTGTTGGGAGATGGTCTTGCTGATGGGACCTGTGATGGACTCCACTGAATAGAGAAAGGCTTCTTCTGGCGTATGTCCATGTTGCACGAACCAGCGATACAGGACTTCGACGATGCCGTGTACTGCGCCTAGTAGGATACCACGCTCCCCGAAGATGTCAGACGAATATTCTGATTCGAGGGTGGTCTGAAAAGTGAAGGGAGAGCCGATACCGACAGCCCAACCAAGCGCGTAGTCGGTTGCATGTCCATTCACATCTTGCTGGACGGCGAAGCTCGAATTAATACCAGCCCCGTTAACATCCCGCCCTTGTTCGTAGAGACGCCTGACAGAGGGCCCCATACCTTTGGGACAAACACCAATCACGTTGATATTTTCTGGGAAGGAGGCACCGACGTTTTTCAGGTGGCCGAGCAGGAAGCCGTGCGATAGGCCGAGGGTGGCTCCTGGGCGAATGGCTGCAAATATGCGTTGATACTGCTCCGCCTGTGCAGCATCAGCAATGAGCAGCAAAATCAGGTCTGACTCGGAGATCACCTGATACATTTCTCCGAGAGTGTCATTCGCACGTGTGAAGCCGACCTTTTCAACTGCGGCAAAGGAGGAGGAACCTTCCCTGAGACCCACCTTAACCTTGATCCCTGTCCCCGCCAGTGAGTCCCGCAAGTTCTGTGCCTGGGCGGGTCCCTGGGAAGACCAGCCAATAACTCCGATTTGCCGAATGCCCGCGAATGCCTGCGGTAGCAGCGGGAAAAGGTGTCGTCCTCCCCGAACGATATACTCTTCAGTATCAGCTAGGCGGATCTTTTCTTTTTCGAATATCTTCGTTTCAAAATTCAAGCTCATGGATTTGCCTTTCTTTATACAAATACTGTGTTGCCAAGACAGGAAAATGTCTTGTTGAGAACATTATCGCAGTACGTCTACTATGTTACTAGTACTCTTAAGGATGATAACTCATCAGAGAGATTTTTGCTAGGGAGATCGATTGTCGTAAGATGCGAGTTGACAGTAGTAGCTTTATAATGTTACTATTATTAGGTACATATTATAATGCTATTTTGCATAGCTATATCGAACAGAAGGGAGTCTATCGTGAGTGAGGTAGCGCGTCTGATGCGGCAGATTGAGATGGAATGTAAGGCCATGGGGTTAGCAATGACAGGCTTCCGTATGGCTGCTTCCCATGATGTCATTAATCGTCAATACGAACAATTAGGAGAACACTACGAGTCTTTAGGAAAGCTTATTGGGGAAAAGCAGGCAGTAGAGGTTGTGATAGCTACACTTGAGATGGTGTTAGATCAGAAGAATAATATTTAAAGCCTACATAATGCAAGAGGCAAACTATCTTGGTCTTTGTAGCAGTCTGCGGAAACAATGGTGTCGATAAGCACTAGAGGCTTATCGACATCACTCTGCTCTCTTATAATGGTTGTACTTTATTACATTGTTTCCTACCTACCAAAAAACTCAATGTACACTTGAGTCAATCAATTACTCTATTCTCAAGCTTCTTTCCTTCTATTATATCTGCTGCAATGCTCTTAATGTTTTGTATACAGCTATTGAACCTGTTCCTCCTGTTGGTAATGGGGCTGCTCAGGCTGGTAGCCTTGTCCATAAGGTTGAGACGGCTGATAATAGGGTTGCTCAGGCTGATGGCCTTGCCTATAAGGCTGAGATGGCTGGTAATAAGGCTGTTCTTGACCAGCTTGTGGTGATGGCTGGTAGTAGGGCTGCTCAGGCTGCTGGCCTTGCCCATAAGACTGAGACGGCTGGTAATAAGGTTGCTCTTGACCAGCTTGTGGTTGCTGGTAGTAGGGCTGTTCAGGCTGCTGGCCTTGCCCATAAGGCTGAGATGGCTGGTAATAGGGTGGCTGCTGCTGCCGTGAGGTGAAACGCTGCCTCAACTGATTGCCCGTGTTCAGCATGGAATCCCATCCTGCTCTTGTACTTCCCCGCGAAACTGACTCCATGATAAAGACGGCTAGCACTACAATAAGTAGGATCACGGCTATTGGGAACACCAGACGGAACAGTGCTAAGGCTAGGCCAAAGCCCAATGGGAAGATCAACGGAAACCCGATCGGGATAATATGAGGGAAAAACCGTATCCCCCTCCGGTATGATCGATCTCTATTCCTCATTATAAATTGCTCCTTGGTAACTATGAGAGGGTAGCACCTATCCTCTCACTCGTTTCATTTTCTTTCGATAAACATTTAACAGAAAATCCGCCTTAATGAAAACATTCAATCTATAAAAATTATACGAATGACATGGTACGTAGTTAGACATCGCGTCACGGTGAGTTGGGATTCCGATACGGAAATCCAAGGCGTATTTTAACTGGTGGGGCGTTCTCTTGCTGGTATTCTCTGCAATGTGGCGTGAGGTCTCCAAGCAACAATTGTCGCTACTCTGAAATACTATGTTCGAGGCCAATCGAAATTATTGGACTTGCTCCTGTGGGGGATAGTAAGATTGCTCTTGTTCTGTCTGTGATGATGGTTGGTAATAGGGTGGCTCCGGCTGTGGGGTGAGTCGCTGCATCAACTGACTGCACATCTTGATGATTGGATCCACTGCTGTCCATATCCATAACACAACCGTCCAGATGATAACCAGGGATTGCAAACCCAATACAAAGATTAAGGTGACAACGAGCAGAACCGCGAACGCTGGCAACAGAGCTAAGGGCAGCAGATGAACTAGTGCCACGGACACACTAAAGCTCAATGGGAAGATCAGAGGAAATGCTATTGGCATGAGATGAGGAAAAAACCGTATTCTCTTTTGGCTATCACCTATTAGAAATTGCTCCTTAATAAGGAGAAGCACACATATTATGGATAGTATCAGCATGAAATACATATCAATATGACCCAGTACCACCCCTAGACCAAAACCTAATGGGAAGAACAATGGAAATGCTATTGGAATAATATAAGGAAAAAACCGATTTTTAGCCTGCTTTGTTTGAAATGTGTTTTCCATTTAAATTAATCCTTTGCATGTATAAGGTGATAAATTATATTATCACACATTATATTTCCTTTCGATAAACTATTTATAGTGTTTCGCAACTGCATTGAGCTTATCGAGTCAATAACATGTATGCCAACCCACTATTTTTGATGACCGTCGAATTCTAGTATAGGAGAAGCTTGCGTGCTTGTCCAGGGGGAAAGAGGGACAGACAGGCAAACGCCTCCTTGGAAATTCGTTTGAAACGTGTTGGCGGTTCGTATCAACCGCCAGCACGTTTGACTGTGTAGCCCAGTGCGGTCAATTTTGTCATGACCTTATCGCAGTGATCACCCTGGATTTCGATGTTGCCATCTTTGACTGTACCTCCGGAACCGCATCGTTTCTTGAGTTGCTGTGCGAGTGCACTAATGGTTGCATCATCGCCCTGTACACCACTAATCACAGTAACAGTCTTGCCGCCTCGCTGCTTACGATCTCGCATGACACGCACAATACCGTCACTTTTCTTGACAGGTGTGTCAGGCTGGTCACAACGACAATGTTTATATGGCTGTCCGCAGGTGGGGCAGATGCTGACGCGTCCGCTCTCAGTTGAATAGACAGTACGATCTGGCATAGCAGCTTCCTTCTTGTATGTATAAATGCAATATTCGCATTATATCATATCGAAGGCCATATTAAGATCACAGTATGTAGGTTTCCTTTCGCAATTCGGATTTTCACTAGTGGAGGGAATAGAGAATTTTCAGGAAATAGCGAAGTTCATGTTGAGTTTGCGACAATTTGGAGAGGTGCATAATCCCTTCCCTTGCCGGGCGCGAGCCCCAGTTGTACAGTCACAAAGTACTTCAACTGAGACTCTGAGAAACAATCTAAGCTTTCTGCAAGCTGGCGTAGCTTATTTGACTATGCTACCGCCTTAGTTGTTGTTACAGTTCAAATTGTATCCCTGTAAATTGGTATAGATCCATGGGCTTGCAGTTTGTATGTTAGTTAAGTCCAGCTTTGTGTCTCCGCTACCCAAGACCAATACACAGGACCCGTTTGATGGGGGGTTACAGTTCAAAGTGTATTGACCTTGTAAGGTATTTGCCAAGCCTTGGTTTGCTATTTCACTTGTGTCTAGTTGCGTATTTCCGCTGGTACCATAGACCAATACACAGGACCCGTTTGATGGGCCGTTGTTTGTGCTGTCGGTTGTGCTGTTACAGTTCAAATTGTATCCCTGTAAATTGGTGTCGATCCATGGGCTCTGGTCTTGTATGTTAGTTAAGTCCAGTGTTGTGTCTCCGCTACCCAAAACTAGTTCACAGGATGTCGGTTGGTCAGCACAGTTCAAATTGTAATCCTTTAGCGTATTTGCCAATCCTTGGTTGGTTATTTGATCCGTCTTCAGGTCTGTGTTTCCATCACCTCCGTTAATCCAGGCCAGTTGGCAGGAACCTGCTGATGGCTCGTTTTGAGTTTGTAGGACTGTATTGCGTACGGTGCCTTGACACTTCAAATGATAATGGTCCTGCAGCTTTGCATACAGCCATGGGCTTGCGGTTTGTATATTAGTTAAGTCCAATGATGGGTGTCCACTTCCCTGTCTTAATTGGCAGGACGCATATTGTGGGTTACAGTTTAAAGTGTAGTGACCCTGTAATGTAGTTTTGAGGCCCGAGTCTGTTACTTTACTTGCATCTAATTGTGTACTTCCGCTATTACTCCAGACTAATTGACAGGAGTCTGTGCTAATTGCCTTAGCAACGAAGAGGTTTCCACTGAAACCAGTCATCCCGAAAACAAGTAGGGTAAGTAGTGGCACTACCAATTTCAGTAATGGTATTTTCTTTGGCATGAAATTCTCCTTTCTAAACACTATCAGGCTTCATCGGATCTTTCTTTCTATGCATACTCGAAGAGTACCTGACGAGGAAGACTTTTTCCTAGAGACAAGTAGGACAACTTGAGCGGACATTGCGGACAGGTTAAGGCAGCTCTTGTGTGACAATAGGATAAATGGATAGTGCTTGCTCATCTCTCATACCTTGTTTGTGAGCGTGTATGCTACTGAAAATTCTCAAAATCTACCCAAAGAGCTAGCAATTTTGCAATTTTTGTAGATTTTTGTAGATTTATTATTGCCACTGAGCCCATAGACACGTTATTATATGTAGGGCATAGCGAAGCTAGCCATAATATACTTGTGAAATTGTGAAGAGGAATATTTATGTACACACAGACACCATCCCCCGTTTCGTCTCGACAACAACATACCGGGGTGGCCCGGTTTCTGGATGCCTGTCATCTTCGGCAGTCCGATGCCACACCGATTTGGTTTATGCGTCAGGCTGGGCGCTGTCTAGCCGATTATCGCGACTTGCGCAAAAAGTATGATATTTTGACTATGGCGAAAACTCCTGAGCTGTGTACACAGGTCACATTGATGCCTGTTCAGAAGCTAGGGGTGGATGCAGCAGTGCTCTATGCTGATATTATGTTGCCGCTCGAACCGATGGGCATCTCGCTGGAGATTGAGCCCGATCTTGGTCCCATTATTCATAATCCTGTGCGTACGATGAAGGATGTGGAGGCACTGCGTCCCATTAAAGCCGAAGAGTCTGTTTCCTTTGTGATGGATGCGATCCGCATGGTACGTCGTGAACTGGAAGGCAAGCAGGCTGTGATTGGTTTTTCGGGAGCACCTTTTACGCTAGCCTGCTATATGATTGAGGGTAGGCCATCGCGTGACTATAGTCTTGCCAAGTCCTTGATGTATGGGCAGCCTGAAGTATGGCATGCACTCATGACAAAACTTGCCGACCTGGTATCTGATTACCTGGTGGCACAGATCAAGGCCGGAGCTGATGTGGTCCAACTCTTCGATAGCTGGGTTGGGGCATTGAGTCCCAGCGTCTACCGACGTTTTGTGCTCCCCTATACGCAGCAGATCTTCCGAGCTGTTAAGCAGACGGGAACTCCCGCAATTCACTTTGGCACGGGGACGGCAGCTCTACTACCGTTGATGGTGAAAGCTGGTGGTGATGTGATCAGTGTGGACTGGCGTGTTGATCTAGATGAGGCCTGGGCGCAGATTGGCTATGATCGTGGCATCCAGGGCAACCTTGATCCAACCATGCTATTGACCTCCTGGCCAGTGATTGAAGCTGGAATGCATGAGGTATTGCGCCGCGCTGGCAATCATCCCGGACATATCTTCAACTTGGGACATGGTGTGCTGGCCTCAACGGACCCCGATATGTTGCGTCGCCTGGTCGATGCAGTGCATGAAGCGACGCGAAGGTAAAGGACACACTAATTATGAATAGACCTTATATAGGTGAGCGTGGAAAAAGTGTAGAGGAGGCTCAGTTGAGATTGAAAGTGGTATTGATGACCTATGGGTCACCTGCGACGCTTGATGATATTCCAGCCTATATTAAA
Source organism: Ktedonobacteraceae bacterium (assembly GCA_036501345.1). Lineage (GTDB taxonomy): Bacteria > Chloroflexota > Ktedonobacteria > Ktedonobacterales > Ktedonobacteraceae > DASYAN01. The sequence goes on along the minus strand of DASYAN010000149.1, from coordinate 1,879 downwards.
AATGTCTATGGGGGACGTGAGCCCTCCGCCGAGGTCTTGACCGAATTCCGCCGTCGTTATTCATTGATTGGTGGCTCACCTCTGGTTCGCATTACTAATCAACAGGCTGCCGCATTACAGGAAGAGTTGAATAGCCACAGTACTGATGGCACGATCTATGATGTAACGGTGGGCATGCGTTTCTCTCCGCCATTTATTGCAGATGTTGTGCCTGAGATAGCTGCTGATGCACAGGCTGTCGTAGGCGTGATCATGTCGCCGCAGTATTCACCGATCATTATGAGTGGTTATGTGCGTACACTGCAAGAAGCCGTTGCCAAGCTGGACCGCGAGGATCTGGAACTTAAAATTTCTGGTGACTGGCATTTGCAACCATACTTTTTGCAGGCTGTAGCCGAGCGTGTACGGCAGGCACTGGATCGCTTGCCTTCTGATGTGCGGGAGCATGTTCCGGTCTTATTGACGGCGCATAGCATGCCCAAGCGCGTTGTGGAGAATGAACCTGATTACATTAATAATCTCAAGGAGACCGCTGCCGAGATAGCGAAGCTTGTGGGCTTGCCTTCTGAGCGCTGGATGTTCTGCTATCAGAGCGCGGGACATACACCGGAGGAGTGGTTAAAACCAGACTTTGCCGATATTATGCCCGAGTTGCAGCAGGCGGGCCAGACACATGTGTTGATTGCACCCATACAATTCCTGGCCGATCATCTGGAAATTCTCTACGATATCGAGATCGGTGCACGTGCCCAGGCAGAAGAGCACGATATCCAGTTTGCCCGCACAGAGTCGCTGAATACATCGCCACTATTTATTAAAGCTCTGGCTGTAGTAGTGCGGGAAACACTGGCTCGAAATTAGTATGGCTGTCTTTTTTCGTGGTTTGATCATTGGCCTTTCAGTTGCGGCCGTGGTTGGTCCAATGAGCGTGCTATGTATCCAGCGGACTCTGCAGAGAGGTTTCCTCTATGGTCTGGTCTCAGGGTTAGGAGTGGCGACGGCCGATGCAACCTATGGGAGCATTGCGGCCTTTGGGCTGACCCTGATAGCAACGTTCCTGGTGAATCAGCACGCATGGATTAGCTTGATCGGTGGTCTATTTCTGGTCTATTTGGGTATCAAAGTTGCTCTTAGCAGACCAGCAGAACGAGCAGCAATGGCAGCCAAAGCTACCAGCTTTTCTGCAGCCTATGCCTCTACATTCCTGCTCACTCTCGCCAATCCACTAACTATCCTCTCATTTGCTGCTATCTTTGCTGGCATCGGTGTCGGAGAGACCTCGGGTAGTATGTTCACGGCCATTCTTGTCGTGTGTGGTGTGTTTCTTGGCTCAGCGCTTTGGTGGTGTCTTTTGACCGGGGGGATTGGTCTATTGCGAGGAAAATTTGCTGCGGTATGGTTGCTATGGATCAATCGACTCTCAGGAGCGGTGATTGCGATCTTTGGGCTGGCTACGCTCCTGAGTCTGACCAGATGATCAGGGCAGAACCAAAGATTGTGGCCTTATACGATGCTATAAGCTGCGGCTCCAACGGCAACGACGGCTCCTCCAGCTACCTTTCCTGCTTGGGCAATGGCTTTGGTAGCTCCTGTCCCTACCATTTTGGGTGCCTGCACCACAGCCATTAACACGATGACACGAGGCAGCTGAGCGAAGAAGATGTCCACGATCCCAAACTTATCGGTAGGAAGATTGGGGAAGCTTGGCACGACTAATGGCAGCGTCGTGAGGATAAAGAGCTGGACCCCCTGTACAAACAGCAAAGAGCAAAATCCTTTGAACCACTGACTAACCACCTTTTGCCCGACTCCTCCTGGCAAGGCCCAACAGGCCAACGCCACCGGACCTGTTAGAATATAGTAATTGATTAGGATCAGT
>DASYAN010000148.1:0-5209 GCA_036501345.1 Ktedonobacteraceae bacterium | reverse complement strand
TACAAATTCAAGAGCTGACAAGGCTCCATGATTAAACTAGCGGACAACGGACAAGGAGATTTGTGAATCGTTATGCAAGATCCTCAAGAGATGCCTGCAGAACAGCAGGTTGCAAATCCACAGGAGACGACGAATACGCAGGCGGCAAATGCAGAACAAGTTGTAAATAATGGTGAGCAGCAGGCACCTGCCCAGGTACAGCAGGCCTCTGCCCAGGCACACCCCTCGTCTAATGGGCGTATTGCCGAATTGGAAGCTCAGCTTGCTCAAGCACGCAGAGAGGCGACAGATAACTGGAGTAAGTATCTGCGCGAACGGGCAGATGTTGATAATATCCGTAAGCGTCAGGAGCGGCTGGTAGTAGATCGTGTTCAGCAGCAGAAAAAGGGGTTGTTTAAGCAAATCCTGGAAGTAATGGATAATGTTGAACGGGCTCTCATTTATCAAGAAACAATGGATAAGCAGGAACTACAACAAATACTGCGTATGTTACAATGGCAGATGGGAGAAGTATTGCGGGCTGAGGGTCTGAGTCCAGTTCCTACAGTTGGTGAGATCTTCAATCCATACGTACATGAAGCGGTTGAAGCGGTCGAGGGTAGCGATAAGCCGGAAGGAACTGTCCTCGAAGAGCTACGCAAAGGCTATACACTTGGTGAGGAAACACTGCGTCCGGCTCGCGTTAAAGTCAGCGTGGGAAAATAGCTGACTCGTACTACCAAAGTGAGTTGGGCAATGGATTATAAAGACTATTACAAAATTCTCGGTGTTGCACGAGGGGCTAGCACGGACGAGATCAAAAAAGCCTTTCGCAAGCTAGCCCGTAAATATCATCCTGACGTTAATCCTGGCGACAAGAAGGCTGAAGAGAAGTTTAAAGAGATTAATGAAGGCTATGAGGTGCTCTCAGATCCTGAGAAGCGCCAGAAGTACGATACGCTAGGTCCTAACTGGCAGGAGCAGTTTGGCCCGAATACTAGTAGTACACGGCGCAGCTATCAGTATAGTGGTGGACGCAATATGTCCTACGACTTTGACTCGATGGGCCAGAGCGGCTTCTCTGACTTCTTTGAGGCACTCTTTGGACGCAGTGGTAATGGTGGGGGGGGAATGCGTGGTAGCGTGCGCCAGAGTCCGGGTCAGGACATGCGCAAACGCGTTGGTGACAACATTGAGCAGCCTGTTGAGGTAACTTTGCAGGAAGCATACGTTGGGGGATCACGCACCTTTAGTATCCAGTCAACGGAAGTGTGTCAGACCTGTCAGGGAACAGGTGAGGTCGGAAGTCGACCCTGCTCCAACTGTAGTGGGCAAGGAATGGTCCCACGCAGTAAGCGCATTCAGGTGAAAATTCCTGCGGGAGTTGATAACGGTTCAAGAATTCGTGTTGCAGGTGAAGGTCAACCTGGCATCGGTGGTGGTCCACGTGGAGACCTCTTCTTAGTCATCAGTCTAAAGCCAGATGCCCTCTTTGAGCGTAAGAGTGATGATCTCTATGTTGATGTCGAGATAGATCTGGTAAAGGCAATGCTGGGGGGTGAAGTCGCAGTACCAGTACCTGATGGTCGCAAGTTGCTGCTAACGATCCCCTCGGAGACTCAGAACGATCGTTTGTTCCGCTTGGCTGGGAAAGGGATGCCTCGCTTACGTGGTGAGAGCAGTGGTAACCTCTATGCGCGTGTCAAGGTTGTCCTGCCCATGAATCTCTCTGATGACGAGCGTGCACTGTTTGAGAAGTTGGCTCGTAGCCGAGGTGTTGAAGCACGCTCATAAGGAGACTTGATTATGTCTGAGAAGAGTGGTGGCGCATGGTATATCATTAGTGTAGCTGCTCAGATAGCTGAGGTCCATGAGCAGACTCTGCGTCATTACGAGCGCCTGGGGCTGATTGCACCTGCCCGCAAGGGAAGTAGCCCGCATAGCCCTCGCCTCTACTCAGATCACGATATCGAGCGTGTTGTCCAGATTCGCAGCTTAATGCGTGATCTTGGTGTGAACCTGGCCGGAGTTGAGGCTATTCTTCATATGAAAGATCGTATGGAGCAGATGCAAGAAGAAATGCAACAGGAGATCAGAGAACTGCATAATCAGCATGTGGCTGAAACACGGCGCTTGAAAGAGATTATTGAGCGGTTGCAACGAGGGAATGGGTTGGTGCAACCGCTGGCATCAGATGACGCTCCATCTTCAACGCAATAATCCGTGTCACCGCTTCGTCTATACGTGCTTGCGTCAGTGTGCCATTTTGTAATGCTGCTTTAAGCGCGTTAATTACCTCTGCAACCTCAGTAGATCCAGTCACATTAAGTGCTATATCGACACCTGCCTGTATAGCTAGTACCGCAGCATCACCAATGTTGAGTTGTTGCCCATTGATCGCAACTCCATCCATGTGTAGCGAGTCACTAATGACTACACCATCATAGCCAAATTGTGTACGCAGAATATCAGTAACGAACGTGTGAGAGAGTTCAGCTGGATATTTGGGGTCAATCGCTGGCATCAGCACATCGGTAGCCATGATCATTTCTGGCTGCTCCTGCGGATTTGTGGACTGAATGAAGTGCTTGAAGGTTGCGAGATCGACGTTATAGATATGGTCTTTATCTGCATTCACAGTCGGTAAGGTGCTATGTGGATCGAGCTCAGCGGGAACATCACCAAGGCCAGGAAAATGCTTAAAACAGGCGATTGTGCCTTGGCTCTGCAAGCCTTCTACATAGGCTCCAGCATATGTGATGACGTCGCCAACGGTATGACCAAAATCGCGGGAATCCTTGTCGATGTAGCCACCTGGTATCCCTACATCTGCATCAGGGGCAAAATCGACATTGATACCTAGGTTAAGCAAACGCTGGGCGGTTTTTTTGCCTTCATTGTTGGCAACATTTGGATTACCTGACTGCTCCATAGCTTGTGCCGTTAAGCTATCTGACCCATAAATATTAGCCAGACGATTGACGGTCAGTCCTTCTTGATCAGTGCCAATAAGCAACGGCAAATCAGCTCGTGACTGCATATGGGCGGTGTCAGCCTGTACCTGTTGCGCGGTGTGAATCTGGTTTGCATACAAGATGACGCCGCCGATGTGCTGCTGGTTAATCATCGTATCTAGATCAGGCGAGTAACTTGCTTCGTTAAAGCGAGCGTCGATCAATTGACCCAGTTTATCATCCAGACTCATGTGATCGACATAAAGGCTAGCCAGTTGCTTGTATTTCATATCATCAGTAAGGAGATGGATGGTATTCGTTGGCGTAAGCTTATGCGAGACTGGCTTGAAGCCATCCACTGTAGCATGAGGTACTGGCTGTGTCGTGTGTGTTGCGAAATCTTGCCAGAAGTCTTGGCAGAGGATACCAGCGTCCATGATAAGCAGCAGCAGTATTATATGCCATATTTTGATACCACGAGGCCGATATCGTTTTAGCACTGAGACGACAGAGCTAGATGTTGTCGCAGTCTCCCTCGACATTTGGCGGCCTGCAAAAGCATTAGCGGCTGGAAATTCCTGTTGCCCCTGCTGTTGATAATGTATCTGCGACCTATTATTCTGATCGTCTCCAGGCTCTCGTGTACTCATAGCTTATCGGACTTCTTCCTAGACTTGTTAGTGTGCTGCCATATTTCCAAATTGTCTCAACTATATTAGTATACTTTATAGCGTGCAAACTTTTCACCAGGGGGAAGACCATCAATGCCACAGTTGCCACAGTTGCTACACCCAAAGAATAGCTCTTTGAGGAATGCAGTAAAAGCTAACATCTCTTCTTGGTACTCTCTGAGCTTCAGTGCACGTGCCTCTGGAGAAGCAATGTATTGGCATCGAGCTCCTTGGCTTTCCAGGTTGCTTATCCCTGGATTCCGAGGATATACAAAGAGCCTTACACTCTGAGAGACATGTCTATCAGCATAGAATGTATCTAAAAGAGCTAACACCTTTTGCTGATCTTTGACATGTTTTTGCATAACTCCTTGATAATCAGGGATTTCATCAATTCCAGGAGTTGTAAAGAATATCCAAGGTGCTGGAATTCCGTGATCCATGTGGCCTTCACAGGACTGCTTAGTTGTGATCCCCAAGAGGTTGAGAACAATCACGGTCTCCAGAATGCCTTGGTCAATGGGCATCCCCAACTTGTCTGTTATACGAGAGGCTCTCTCAGCAATCTCATCCCACTGCTTTTCTTTTTCTATGCTGATCTGTATGGACATAGTATTTTTGCAAATGGTATAATACCTCGCACTAGACTGTAGCGGTGTACTAGGCTGCTACACAAAGGGTTTGGTTCTGCGCTTGCGAGAACCTCGCTTTGAGCGTACTCGCACAGTTGGCGTGTCCTCTACCCCTGAGAAAGAAAATCCATTATTAGCATCAGCTTTTGCTTCATTTGTGCCTTCTGCATGTACAGGATTTGCGGACCCATTACCATTGGACTGCCTCTTCTCGACAGGAGTAATTTGAGCCGTTTCAATAGCGGACTGCGGATCTTCCTCAATGATAGGGATTAGCTTCTCAGGTATTAACTCGGTGGGCTTTGGAGCTGTTTCGGCTTCCGGAGCAGGGTATTCATCGGGAACTGTGAGGATTGGACCTATTTCAGTTATCAGAGAAGTCTGTTCTTCCTGCGCAGAAGCTGTTGCTGGTTTTGCTATAGTGTCAAGCTTATCTTGAACTATAGGCTCTTGAACCTTTGTTGTGTCCACAATAGTTTGACTAGGGTCGGTAATCTCAGGTAGGGTTTCTATTGCAGGGAGAGATGCTTCATTCTGATCGGCAGGAACCACAACAATTTCGATGGCTGACGAAGGATGTTCCTCGGGGATGGCAAATGCCTGAAGAGTTTGAGCCTCTTTGATCTCAGGTTGGTTTTCTTCAGAGGGAGGAGACTGCAAATTGCTGGTAGTAGAGCTAAGCCCTAGCGAGTGACGGAGTTGGCGTAATTCATCTTTGGCATTGTCGTGTGGGATAGCACGGACTGGCATTGGGAGAGCCTTAAGAGTTCCTGTACTCGTGGGTAATGGGAGAGCTTTGAGAGCTCCCGTACTCGTGGATAATGGGAGAGGCGTGCGTACTCCAGCTTTACTATTGGGTACTATCGAGGCAGGCTGTAGAGAGTAATCAAAGACAACTTTAATGGCATGACTACGAGCCTTGCGAGTAGCGCTTATCAAGGCATCCTTGTAATTGTTCAAAGCAAAACGGTGA
>DASYAN010000147.1:0-31058 GCA_036501345.1 Ktedonobacteraceae bacterium | reverse complement strand
AATATCACCCCAGGTTGCGCCATTATCCTGGGAGGATGTATAGAGAAGGCCATTGCCGTTATTGTTAGCGACAAAGACTAGGTGTAGGATTCCGTTCGACGATATAGCAAGAGCGGGAGTTGTCTTGCTAAACTGCCCAGTAACAGCATGATAGGTGCCCCAGGTTGCGCCATTATCCTGGGAGGATGTATACATAAGGCCACTGCTATCATTAGCGACAAAGACTAGGTGCAGTGTTCCGTTCGATGATAGAGCAAGAGCAGGAGTTGTCTGGCTCCCTTGTCCCGCAATCCATTGGGGATCCGTCCAGCGTGTACTACCTACTGTTGGCTGGGCGGGAATTATTGTACTCCCTTGCACAAACACCCCACCTCCAATTGCAATTATTCCCCCCACCAGCCCAATCAGAACAGATCGACGTCCCAGAGGTCGTGGCCTCGACTTTCCTTCCTGCACTGGTGGCTTCGTTTGGGGATCTATTGGGGAAGGATATGAGGTTAGGGAGCAGTAGCTGGAGGATAATGCCATCCGCTCTTGCAACAAGAGGTCGTTGGCCTCCTCCACCATATCAGGAGCAGGCTCAATCCATGTGCTCCTGATTGGCTCATCCTGTTTCGAGATGAGTATCTGCTCCAATTGTCGTTTGATCACCGTCGCACTTTCCGGGCTCTTCTGTTCATGTACTTGGCTTGCTGATATTGGTACAGACAGATCATTCTCATTGTCAGAGGACAAGCCTAACTGCTGAGCCGTCTTGCCAAAGAGAAGAACAGAGCTGCTCGCGATAATAAGGATATGGGAGAGCTTTCCCTCGTTCCCAGCGACCCACGGTTTTCGCATCGACTCCCACCGCTTCAGCAACTTTGGCTTGTGTCCAGCCGTGCTTTATGCGCTCTGCTTTCAATAAATCAGATTTCATCTGAGGCATGTTCCTTTTCAGATAATATGTGCCACCCATTCTTCGGAAGGCGGGACCCTTCTCAAGCTTTTTGTGTGTACACTGAGACCTGTAAATAACACGGCACCAAATCGAAGGTTCATCAGCGTATTTGCTCCTACTCTGATAAAGAGCGAGTCATGGATGATGGCCTGCTGCGGCCTGCAAAAAGATCGAACCCCTGCACTTTTCAAAAGTCAGCAGTATTCTTCTATCCCATAAAGTATAGAAGAATATTAGATGCTTCTCTAGGGAGAAACAGGGACAAATGTCACCATTGAAAAGATGTTTGGCATGCTGCAGAAAAAAATTTTATGGGGTTTGGTAGGTCATATCGCGGTTTAGACTAAAATACGTAGGAGTAGGAGCAGGCAGGATTGTTCTTGGCCCTGTGGCAAGCGGAGTTGAATGGGTACGACGAGATAGAATCGAGCGTATAAATGGCAAGAATAGTCAAGAATAGTCAAGAATAAAGAACATAGCTGAACAACTGGTCAGAAAGGCGATAAATCCTACCACACCGCCTACGACGCCCAGGCAGATACCTGCAAGTATTGTCACCATGATGACGAATACAATACCCAGGGTCAGATTTTTACCATACGACGGTCTTTGGGTATGGATCTTGTCTGCCGACTGCTGAGACATTAACTGTGCCATGCGCCGCGAGACTGCCTCCACAACATTATAATCGAGCGTCTCTCCCCTGAATGTTTGTTGATATGGCGTCTCGAACTGCTGTTGAAAGGATCTTCTATTTCCTTCGTAAGGACTATAAGTGGTGTTAGATTGCTCATAAATGGGTTGGTTTGGCTCCATCTGTGGCATCATGATGTTTTGTTCCTCCTCAATCAGAGAATAGCAATCATTATAAAAGAGACCACTGTTTATATAAGCAGTACGTGGCCTTATATGGCATCAAGAGATTACTTGACTATACCCCCACGACGCCTGAAATCAAGCACACCGTTGAATGCAAGGTTCATCCAAACGATAGCTGAACAGCCAATCAGGAAGCCGACTAATCCTCCTATGCCTCCCATGCCGGTCAGACAAATAGCTGCAAGTGGCATCACTACAATTACAGAGATAATACCCAAGGCCAATTGCATCCCATGTGGTGGTCTATCCTGAGATTTCTGTGCATAGGTCTTGCTCGTGGGCTGCTGAAACATTAACTGCGAAAGACGCTGAGACACAGCCTCCACAAAATTATCGTCGAGAGTTCCTCCCCGAGGAGGTTGTTGAGATGGAGCCTCGTACTGCTGCTGAGGGAATTCTTTATTTCCCTCATAGGCGCCATAAGCGGTGCCTGGCTGCTCATAGGTGGGTTGGTTTGACTCCATTTGTGGCATCATAACGCGCTATTCCCTCCTGGATCATTAATAATAATCACATCTATCAAGCATATTATACACTACTCAAGAGAGAGGCTGATGCACGAGAACCCTACGCAATTGCTATTGTTGCTGTTTATGTTCCTGAGTCATTTCTGGATAAGTGGCCTGGGGCTCTTCATAGAGAGCATCAGAAGGCCCAGGTTGTTGTGTGGCAAGAGGTGTAACACGCTCCTGAGCACGATAGCCTTGCCCATAAGCAGCAGTACCTTCCTGAGTACGTCGTTGCCCCTCAGGAGATGGTGTAGGCTGAGCGTAGATACGCTGTAGGGTTTGTTGATACCATTGCTGGCTGGCCTGCTGGTTTTTTAGATTATCTTCTGATGATTGGGATTGCTGATTCATCTTATTGACTATATGGCGATATATTTGCGCTGGTCCTAAGAAAAAGTATAGCAAAGCCCCAAAGAACTGAGTAATAAGAATGAAGAGAATCCACCAGAGTTTTTGAGGTCCCTTAAGATCTGTATTCACAAAACAATCAATTAAGAGCACAACCCAGATAAGACTCAGCGGAGAGCTATCTAGACTGCGCACAACTTGCATAAATAAGTCCACGGAATGCCTTCTCTTTACACTATACTATCCACATCGACAAGCTGTGGATCTCTATTCTTGAAACGGCAACACTCCTCATATAAAGAATACGCGAATTCCTGACCAAAATCAAATATATAGGTTGAAACAGCCACAGTTGTTAGGAATTACCACTCAATAGTATCACTACGGCTGCCAGAAAGGCTCTTGTCAATCATATTCGGATGTGATCTGTTCTATAATCATAGTGTAGCAGAAGTTGGGATACTTCTGAGGGGGAAATTAGGGACAGTTTTTTTATGCCGCTGAGCGTAACTTTTTGCACACACAATCCGTACTACGTAATATACGATCTGAATGGAGCACATTGATACAAAGGAGGTAGTAGCATGAAATCAAGTATACTTCGCTGCATTCTCTGTGGGAGATTGACATTACGACATTGCTCCTACTGTAGTGAGCCAGTTTGCCAGCGCTGTCGTTTTGTGAGCCGTGGCAAATCCTATTGCAGCCCACAGCATCGGGATAATGATGCTGGTATTGGTCATTGGGGACGTCCCCGCGAGAGCATAGTGTGAGGTAACTATGCTAACTAGTAGTGGCCTGGGGAGTCGAGTTCTGTAGGATTGGAGATTTTGTTAGCAAGTGGATAGCTTGTCCCAATGCTTGCTCCGCGCTCTCCTGCAGGACCTCGCTCAGGCCAGGATGGGCGTATAGTACCTCAGCCAGATCGGTCAAGGTGGCTCCCATATAAAACAGAGTCCATTTATTTATTGGACGATAGGCAATGTGAACCAGAAAGTGCAACCCTGACCGGGCTGGCTTTCAACGCCAACCTTTCCATGGTGTTGCTTGATCAGCGTTTGGCAGATATATAGTCCCAGTCCCAGACCTATCTTGTGGCCGTTATGGATTTGACTGCTTGGTACTTGATAGAAGCGTTGCCAGACCTTTTCCTGTTCTTCAACTGTGAGCCCAGGACCAAAGTCTCGTACCCAGACTTTTGCCTCTGTTCCCTCTACTGTCAGTCCGACGATGACAGGTTCACTAGCTGCTGAATATTTGAGGGCATTGGTGATGTAATTGGCTACTACTTGACCAATGCGGTCGCTATCAACCATGACTGGTACTTGGTCATGTTCTGAATGTTCGAAGAGCAATCGGCGGTTTGGTATGGTGGAGTGAAGATTCTCGACCGTCTCTTGGACAATTGAAATTAGATCATGCAAGCTTGGAGACAATTCCAATTTATTGGCGTCAATACGTGATACATCTAGTAAATCATTAATTAAACGGTTCTGAATCTCAGTCTGATGCACGGTACGTTCGAGCAATAGCTCCACTTCATCGATAACTGTTTTCTCTTCGATAGAGAGCGATCCGACATTCTGCACGATACGCTTTAAACGGCGTTGTGCTAGCTGAACATTGCCTTTAATGCTTGTTAAAGGAGTGCGCAGTTCATGGCTGGCTAAACTGATAAATGCATCTTTCTGTTTATCTGCATCTTTCTGAGCGGTCATGTCGAGGATAAAACAGATGGTTGTATCATTTGATTGTTCCAGAAGAGCACCTGCTACCAGAGTAGGAATACGCCTGCCATCTTTTGTCAGAAGTTCAGTTTCGAAAGGTATAAGAACTCCTGTGGATAGTGTTTCATGGATAGCCATTTCATTTCGATCTGCAACCTCAGGCGTTGTGAGATCCCTCCAAGATAAGCGCCCGGCTGCGATATCCTCCTGGCTATATCCAGCAAGTGAAAGGAAAGCTGCATTTGCTTCAAGGACGTTTCCTCTCTCTAGATTGGTAATGAGTATTCCGATGACATTGGCATCGACTAACCGACGGAATTTGGTCTCACTCTCGCGTAAAGCTGCTTCCACGTTTTTGCGTTCGGTTACATCGAGCATGGCTCCTATCATGCGGATAATCTTGCCTCGCCGATCATAGAGCCCTTTTCCCTGTGCAGCAAGCCAGCGAACACTCTGATCCGGCCAGATGACGCGGTATTCGGTGTTGTAGTTCTCATCCTCCTTATTGACTGTGCGTTGTACAAGCATATTAACGCGCTCACGGTCATCAGGATGAAGCATAGAAAGGAAGGACTGGTAGTCTAGTATGTCGTTTGCATTGGGACGTCCAATATGTGTTTTACACTGATCATCCCAGATTATCTTGTCATCCGGCACATACCAGTCCCATATGCCAATCTTGGCTGCCTGTACGGCAAACTGTAATTGATCGCCTTTGATTTGCCTGCCTTGTTCTGCAAAGGAGATATCTGTACCTGTTCCCATCCATTCATAAATATTTCCGTACAGATCGCGTACGGGAATGCTTTTTATGCGCACTTTGTGATATTGCCCGTCAGCTTGAAAAATACGGCATTCAAAGCTAGTAACCATCCCTGTTTCAATTGTCTTGCGGTGCATTTTCTCGAAGTGTCTTCTATCTTGTGGATAAATAGCCTGTAACCAGCCTTTACCTTTGTAGTTGGTGCTTTCCTGTTTGGTAAAGTTTGCCCATGAGGGGCTATCTTCTAAAATGGCCCCTTCAGGCGTGGTGACCCAGAATACATTGGCAGATGCCTCTACAAAGCTACGGAAACGGTCATGGGTGTATAAACGCTGTTCCTTGTCGGTACTGTCTGTATCTTTGTTATACTGGCGCGTGAACATAGAGACCTCGTTCGCCCTGATCAGGTTTCTTGCTGTCAAAGCCTATTGGTGTTCCTAAATATGGGGATGACACATTCTTAAGCATTATGTAGGGAGTATAGCAGGGGATACAGACAGTAGCAAGCTCTACCACTAGGCACCAGTTGAGCCAGTTTACCAGCCGATGAAGCCTACTTTGCTAAGTTGTCCGGCGTCCATATGCCCATACTGCCAAAGGTACGAAGACGACAAGGATGCCCACGTACCAGACGAGTACTTGCCAGATTGCGGATATGTCAGGCTGATTGAGGAGTAGCCCACGTACTGCGTTGACAGTCAGCGAGACTGGCTGATGCTCTGCAAAGGCACGTAACCAGCCGGGCATGCTCTGGGTTGGTACGAATGCACTACTGGCGAAAGTCAATGGAAACAGCCAGATAAAGCCCGCAGATTGTGCCGCCTCTACACTCCTTACTACTAGCCCAATTGTCGCCGAGATCCATGAAAATGCAAAACTGGTGAGCAAGAGTAGTCCTATCCCTGCCAACCAGGAAAGGACATTGCCTTGTGGCTGGAAGCCAACTAGTAGACCGACTATCCACATGATAATCACAACGAACGTGTTGCGTACCAGATCAGAGATGGTGCGGCCAGTGAGGACAGCCGATCTTGCCATCGGCAACGAGCGAAATCGGTCGACTAGTCCTCGCTGTAGATCTGTGGCTAGTCCGATGCCAGTTGTCGTCGAGCCAAAGATGACGGTCTGGGTAAAGATGCCTGCCATCAGATAATTGGCATAGCTAGTGCCGCTGACTGCGATTGCTCCGCCAAACACATAGCGGAAAAGTAGGACAAACATGATTGGCTGAATAGTTGAAAAGAGCAGTTCCTCAGGAATGCGTGGGATTTGAAGCAGGTTGCGCTTGGCTAACACGAGCGCATCTGCGAATGCCCAGTAGAATGCAAGACGCACCTGTGGTGTCAATAATTCAGATGTATGAAGGTTGCTACTACTCATTTTGCACTCCTTGCCATAGGCCGAACCGCTGTTGTTTCTGTGGGCAACTCTGAAGAAGTGGTGTGCCCGGTCAGTGTGAGGAAGACATCATCTAGGGTTGGTCGGCGCAGTGCCAGATCGTACAGGGGAATCTGCGCAGCATCGAGATCACGCACAACTGCTGCGAGGAGTTGTGCACCCTGAGCTACTGGTACTATGAGATGGCGGTGATCCGCGTCGACCTGGATTTCGCCCAGGCTGTAGGATTGCACTACTTCCACTGTTGCATTCAAGTCACCTCCAGGTGCCACAGTGAGCTCGAGCCGCTCACCACCGACCTGGGCTTTCAATTCGTCGGCTGTGCCTTTGGCAATCACGCGTCCATGATCAACGACAACAATCTGGTCGGCGAGCTGATCTGCTTCCTCCAGATATTGGGTGGTGAGTAACACCGTTGTTCCGTCAGCGACGAGGGTACTGATGATCTTCCACATTGCAAGGCGGCCACGTGGGTCAAGGCCAGTCGTTGGCTCATCGAGAAAGAGTACCGGAGGTGCCATGATCAAGCTTGCTGCGAGATCGAGGCGTCGGCGCATGCCCCCCGAGTAAGTCTTGACAATACGTCCGGCCGCTTCGACCAGATCAAAGCGTTCGAGGAGTTCATTCGCTCGTTGTCGTGCTGTTGCTCCTCGCAAGTGATAGAGTCGACCGAACATTTCCAGGTTTTGGTACCCGGTGAGGTATTCATCGATGGCAGCATATTGACCAGTCAGACCAATGCAGGCACGCAGCGCATCGGCGTGTTTGACAACATCGAGCCCCGCAACTTCTGCTCGTCCGGCGTCAGGGTGTAGGAGCGTCGTCAAGATGCGCACAGCTGTAGTCTTGCCAGCTCCATTGGGACCGAGGACGCCAAGGACGCTTCCCTGCTCGGCGACTAGATCAAGGCCAGTCAGTGCATGAGTCTTTCCATAATATTTGTGGAGTCCTTCAGCCAAGATGGCTGGTTTATTTGGCATACGATATATCCTTCTCTTTGGACTGTCTCTCTCAAAATGCTTGGAGTGATTTGGGTTACGAACATGTATTCTAACACATCAATAAGGTTATGGGAAGAGGATGCTATCCGTTCCCCACGACGAAAGTCAGGGGCATATCCTGACGCTCTATCATTTCTGGATGGAGCAACCACCGGGTGAGCTATGTTGTAGTAGCTCTTTCTTGCCAAAATTAGGCAGGCCAAGCTTCATTGTGCTACTCTTATGGAACAGAAGCAATAAAAAAGATTGTCTTTGACTCTTTAAAAATCATATTGCTGATGAAAGCGAGAGATTGTAATAATGGACACTTCCTATCTCTATAACCCATATATCACATCCGGCGTGATTGCCGCTATCTTCAGCATAGTTGTCATAGTTGTGGCTATAAAGAGCCGAGCAATAATTGGCAAGGTGCTTGGTCAGATGCTTTCAAAGGTATTTACACGCGCCGGATTCTTCTGGACCGTTAACATTATCTTCATGGCCGTCTCAGTCTTGCATGCAGGTATCTTCTTTGGCATTACTGGTAATAGCCACGATATTCCTGGTATTGCTCAATATCTCGGTTTTGCTGTCAGCTTCTTCCTGGACTTGGTAACCATCATTCTGATGCAGGCCCTGCTAGAGGCAAAATATCGCTCTGATGAGCAAAGAGCCAAGCAATTTCTACTCTTCATTGCTATTTGTTGTAGTACAAGCACATTCGCGAATCTAGCGATCTCGTTGAATGACTTTGATCCGATCAGATTTTTGCCGCATGCACCTGCGTGGATACAGATTATTGCGCCATATGTGCTAGCATCGTTTCCGCTGTTTGTGATTCTCATGTCTATTGCCGCCGAAATGATTGTAAATGTTCGACCACTGGATAGCTTGAATGAAGAGGAGTATGAAGCTGATGAGAAGAAGCGGATCAGGCTTCTACAGATCCGCAATGACTATTTGCAGAGGCAAGCGGATGAGGAGTTGCGAGCTTTAAGCATTCGGGCCACCATGCATGCGAATAAGCAGTTGCGTAGAGGGCAGTTGCCAAAGTCTTTTCGTTGGTTCTGGGAAAAGCCAATCGATATTGATGCAGTAGTTGCAGGCGTTACTGCTCAAATGAAAGCGATGTATGAACCTCAAATTGAGGAACTGAACCGACGTCTAGAGGATCTACAAAACCAGTCCCGGCCTCTTATTTTTGCAGAGAGAACTCCCGAAGAGAACGAGTCGAGTAGTACGGTCTTTGAAGTTGGTAAGATGGATGGACAAAGTACTGGCATCATCGCATTTAACGCAGAGCTTGTAGAAGTGGTGAAACGCTATCCCAAAATCGCCTCTGAGTGGCTAGCAAAAAATCAAAAATCGACCACTTTGGAGGAGGTTATGCGGATCACAGGCCATTCGAAAAGACGCCTCAATAGAGCACCCTTGCAGAGATCTCCTCGCAATAAAGATTTGATTCGTGTAAACTCTGTTATCGAATGGCTCAAAACAGCGCCACTGCCGGAAAACTCTGATACTTTTATCTCAGTAATCGATGTAGTTAATGGTGATGAGGAGCAGGAGCAAAATGGTCATTCTAATGGTCATGGAGATGCGATGATTCCAAGGGATGACTTGGTTGGGATGAGTTTGTGAGGGCTCCTATCATTTGATGTCGAGTGTGCTACTGCTTGGTCGGCGCTGTACGGCCGTACAGGTTGGTGGTCACAACTTCATCAACTCTTGATATGATCGATTGGATTAGCGTGGTGCTCAACTGAGTCGGATCGTTCGCACTGAAGAGGCAATGGGAATAGCCCGCAGGCTGGGTCTGTTCAAGGATAATCCCCTGTGTCGTCTGACAATTCTCGTATGTGTGCCCCCTGCAGACTCATCCGGCTCTCTAGCTCGTTGAGACGCGACTCTGGTTGTGGTGTGCTCATGTAGGCATCCCTTTCTGGTAGAGATTACTTTCAGTTATGCCATTACTTGATCGTTTTCCTGTATATCAGACCATATCTGATGTGGGCTCAATAGACTTGGAATTAGGGGTACAGGTAGGGCTAATTCGAATGACCTATCGACCTCTTTACCTTGTCAACATTAAGAGTTATAAAGTCTGCGTAGAAAGCCACCTAAGTCATGTTTATAGCGCCCGTGTCTAATTTCAATATACTGATCTGTTATACAAAATATATTTTTGAGTTGTTCTCTTCCTCGTAATTCTGCTTTGGGAGAAGGTGCGCGACCATGCATACAAATACTGACACTGTGTACAACCTTTTGATGCTGAACTTTCTCAAGGTATTGTTCTAGCAAGAATTTGACATATTTGTATGTATTACAAACTTGTTTTACAGCCTGCTCAAAGTTTTTACCTTTCAATTCTAGAAAGCAAGCTATTTCTTTTGGATTATTCTTTGCCTTCGTGTACAAAACAAAGTAATCGCAGCTCTTCTGATCATCATCCGGCATATTTAGAATTTTACGAGCTTCTGAAGAATCTGTATGGAAGAAATGGACAATTTCATCTTTTAATCGTTCAACACTTACTGTGAGACCTGATTCTGTGACACTAGTTTTATTGATTTTGCAATCAATAAATTCTTCATGCAATAAATATAATAAAGATTTGTGCTGCAATCTGTTGCTCCTTTACTATAGTTTAAAGTAAATATCTGCAATGCGATCGGATACTGTTCCGAAAGTGTCCTCTTCTAATTCATCGTTCATTGCATCTATAATCGTTCCATTATCTACCAAGTAGACGGCTGTCTTTTCTTTGGCAATAAAGGCATGTTTATCCTGTAAGAAAAATTCGGAATGAATAGCTTCCTTTTCTATATCTGTATGCTCATCAGCTTTGCAGAGGTTTGTAATGTGGTCAATCATGTAGGGGCTGTGAGTCGTAATCAAGACATGTAACCCGGCATTGACAAGCATAGCGAGAAATTCTAAGACTTGAACTTGTGCCTTAGGATGCAAGTTCATCTCCGGTTCATCTATGATGAGCAATTCGCCTGGTTGTGCAAAGTCGCGCAGGTAAAACACAAGCGGTGACAGCTCTTTTACCATAGAGGATGTGAGGGAAATTTCTAGTTGTTGAGTGCTCCCAATTGGCTGAAATACGATATCCCGTGTTGAATCTGGGTCCGTGTCAGAAAAATCTACTTTGCCTCCTAGAATATGTTCTTCTAGCAGTTTTGACAATTGGATGTACTCATTAATTGCAGGAGTAGTTTTTGCTTCTTTTTCTCGTCTGTTTTTATGTTGTATTCCGATGCGATAGGCTTCGATAACTGAATGCAGGTAATGAGCGACAGGCTTAGATAGTGGCCTAAGATTTCTATCTTCTTTTTCTGAATCTTCCAGCGCTATAGACTTTTCTAATGGACGGAATTGAAATGTTATAAATGTAGTTCTTTCCGTTGGAAGGATTGCTACATCGGAGTAGAGAGCTTCATGCAGTATACGTAAGACACTCCAAGCTAATCGCTCCTCAATGAATTCGCGTGGAAGTTTTTCTTCTATTTTTTTATCTGCATGACCTTCAGAAAGTGTATACAAGTGTATTTCTCTCTGTCCTTTTCGTTTGTTAATGCTAAGAAGTGATTTTTGATCGTTATCTGCATCAGAGGTTTGTTTCTTTAGACCAATATCGCTCTTTAAGGATGTAGCCAAAACCCGATCGATGATATGTTTTTTCGTCTCTTCTAGTTTTATGGATATCTCTAAATTCTGGAAGGTGGCCTGTCGAGTGCTCATGAATTCAGGTAACCACTCATGTGCATGCAAGGCAATACTATTAAAGTACAGTTCGCTATGCTCATCTGCGAACTGGCAAATGTCAATTGTTGCTGTGCCTGTCGTTAAAAGCTCATCAACTGTCTGTGTGAGGGTTGTATAGTTTTTAGAAATATTTTCTATTTCATCTCCTTTCATGCGTGCGAAAATGCCATGATCACTGAAAATACCTGCTAGTGTGTAAGCTAGCCATGTCTTGCCTGCGTTGTTTGGTCCAATAAAAATTGTGAGTGGCTTGAGATCAAACTCAACTGGTCCCTGAATAGGACCTAGGTTGCTCACTTTTATCTTCATTTTGTACTCCTCTCAATCATCTAATTATTTTGTTATTAGTTCTTGCATACAGTATATCAGGCCACTAGACTTATGTGTTCAATATGCTCCTGCAGGCACCTGCTAATTAAATAGAGGGAATGAATGTCTATTATTGTCATACAAGACCTAAATACCTTTTCATAACAACCAGCATTATACCACACAGAGTGCATTTGTAAATCCTTATTTATGAGTATATTTAGTGCGACTGGTCTGGTTGACCTGATCTTCCGGTTGGTGTCGTCGAGTATATCCGTGACAATGGTTCCCTTTTGTTTTATGATTGTGAGTAATGTGCTAGGAAGTCATAGAAACAAGGATACTTTTACACGAGTATTTCTAGTAAAGAGGAGAGTTATGTCACTTGTTATTCAAGGTGTCAACGTTTATCTGACAGAATGTGGTTCTGGTTCTCCTATTCTCTTTCTGCATGGAGCTCCTGACTCGGCTGATATGTGGAGTGGCGTGATAGAGCATCTGAAGGATCAACACCGTTGTTTTGCTCCTGATCTGCCGGGATTTGGGCGTTCTACTGCCCCGGAAAATTTTCCCTGCTCTTTAGAGAACATGGCTCTTTTTCTCGACAAATTGATAGAAGATGCTGCTATTCCAACGCCGCTCAACCTCGTCGTCGCAGACTTTGGGGCCACGTATTGCCTAGCCTGGGCTGTGACCTATCCGCAGAAGGTACAGCGCCTTGCCATTGTTGGCGGTTCCAACTTTAGTTCACGCTATCGCTGGCATGGAACTGCTAGCTTATTTCGGATACCGTTGCTCGGAGAATTAGCGATAGCAACGGTAACCCTTGCTTTGCAAGAAAAGATGATGCGTCAAAATGCTCCGTTAGTGAGCCCAAAGTATGTCCGTGAGTCCTATGCCCTTTCTCTAGGAAAGCCTGAGACACGTCGCATGATGCTGAAATTGTACCGCAGCATCAATCCGAAGGATTTCGTTGAGAAGGAACACCGTCTCCGTGACCTGACAGCTCATGCCCCTACTCTTGTGCTTTGGGGAGACAAAGATCCCTTTATTACACCAGAGTATGCAGAACAATTTGGAAGCGCACAGGTTGAACATTTTCCTCAGAATGGTCACTGGCTTGCTATTGAGTCTCCAGAGATCGTTGCACAACGACTGGCTACATTTTTTGCTTAAAGCAATACAATGAGGTAATGTATTTATTAGGATCTGTTCACTTTATTATGTCCATCTCAACCTAAAAGAAGAATGCTCGCACATTTATGGCAAGGAGTGTCAGCTTTATCCCCGGTTGCCTACAAGCGGTCTTTCGATATCAGGTGTCGTGGTTTGTGACTCGACTACTTGATATTCATCCCAAGCTTTGATCGGGATAGTCGCCAGATCTTTGTTAGCCAGGGCTTTCAGGAAGAGGCGTGCCTGCTTGATCTTGGTAATTAGTGGGATGTTGCAGTCTATGGCTAGGCGGCGCATGGTGTAGTAAGCATCGAAATCTGTGTGCAAGCGTCCGGCTTCGATGATAATTGCCAGATCGATGTGCTGATTGCGGAAGCTGTCTTCTACTGTGGGCTCTGCCTGTTCTTCTGGGTGATGGAGCAGGGTCGCAGTAATGCCTCGCTGACGCAGGAAATGCCAGGTATCCTCAGTGGCATAGAGTGGCAGATCGAGGGCTTGCAGGTGTGGCAGGCTCTCTTCGAAGGCGGCTTGCTTGTCATCACCTCGCAGGCTGATAAAGATTCCCTTCTGCGGTACTTGGTAGCCTGTCGCGATCATGGCTTTAAGATAGGCTTCCTCCATGTCCTCACCGAAGCAAGCCACTTCGCCCGTTGAGGCCATCTCGACTCCGAGTGTTGGATCAGCGTTTGTGAGGCGAGCAAATGAGAATTGTGCTGCTTTGAGGGGGGTGAAGGGGATCGTTGGGATTGTTACCTCGGGTATCTCGTCCTCAAACAAGGCATCGACAAACAGTTCCATAAAGTTGATACCAGTCACTTTTGAGATGAAGGGGAATGTGCGCGAGGCACGCAGGTTGGTCTCAATGACGTAGATCTGGCTGTCTTTGAGTAAGAACTGGATGTTAAACGGACCTGTGATCGATAGGGCTGCTGCTATCCTATGCCCGATCTGGATGACTTTGTCCTGAATAGTTGTCGGGATGCTCTGGGGTGGGAGCACGATAGTAGCGTCGCCGGAATGGACGCCTGCATTCTCAATATGTTCGGAGATGACGTGGGCTTTCACCTGTCCGCTCTGAGCTACTGCGTCAAATTCGATTTCCCTGGCATCCTCGAAGAATTTCGAGACAGTAACAGGATGGTCGGGCGATAAGGCTGCCGCCTCTTGTGTGTAGCGCACCAGCTCTTCGAGAGTATCGCAGACTTTCATCGCATTACCGGACAGTACATAGGATGGGCGCACCAGGACCGGGTAGCCGACTTTTCCAGCAAATGCAGCCAAATCCTCTAGTGTATTGAAACTGTTCCACTCGGGCTGTTGCACTGAAAGCGTATCCAAAAGGCGGGAGAAGGTGCTACGGTTCTCTGCCCTGTCGATATCTTGTGCTCTTGTGCCAAGTAGTGTGCAGCCGTAGGCACGTAATGCTCGTGCTTGGTTGTTGGGGGTCTGACCTCCTACCGAGACGATTAGACCATGGGGAGCTTCAAAGTCGTAGATGTCTGCGATACGCTCAAAAGTCAGTTCTTCAAAGTAGAGGCGCTCTGAGACATCATAGTCTGTTGAAACTGTCTCTGGATTGCAGTTGATGATAATTGAATGCTTCTGATACTTTTTAAGCGCTTCTACTGTGCTTACGCTGGTCCAGTCAAATTCGACCGAAGAACCTATGCGATAAGGGCCAGAGCCTAGTACGATCACGCCCCGGTTGGCAAACGGTTGCACATCATTATGCTGTCCATTATAGGTCATGTAGAGATAGTTGGTATGAGATGGAAATTCGGCGGCAAGTGTATCGATTTGGAAGACTGAAGGGAGCACGCCGAGTTGCTGACGCTGTGTACGTACTTCTAGTTCGTTGTATCCAGTAAGCTCTCCGATGCGTTTATCTGAGATGCCCAGTTGTTTGATCTCGTGCAGTTCGTTGGCAGTGATGGTATCAAGTGTATGATGAGTTTGAATAGTATTTTCAGCGTCAATAATATTCTGGATGCGTCTCAAGAACCAGAGATCGATGCCAGTGATGTCATGAATTTTTTCAAGCGGGTAACCAGCCTGTAGAGCCCTGGCGATGGCGAAGACGCGTTTGGGTGTTGGCGTTGCCAGGTAGTGCTCGGCCTCTTCCAGCGAGGCAAAGAAGTTGTCTGGCGGAGTGGCACCTTCAAAGTTTTGTTCAAGCATGCGCAGAGCTTTTTGATAGGCTTCCTCAAATGTGCGACCAATGCCCATCACTTCTCCTACCGATTTCATGCCTGTACCGATAGTTTCGTCCACACCTCTGAATTTCGCGAGGTCCCAGCGTGGCATTTTGATGACTAGGTAGTCAAGGCTGGGCTCAAAACAGGCCCGGGTGACTCCTGTTACCTTGTTGGCGAGCTCGGGCAGTCCATAACCAAGGGCGAGTTTGGCGGCGACATAGGCCAGAGGATAGCCAGTGACTTTGCTGGCAAGGGCAGAGCTGCGCGATAGGCGAGCGTTAACTTCGATCACATAATATGCCGATGTGATGGGGTCAAGGGCAAATTGCACATTGCATTCGCCGACAATACCGAGGCTGCGTACAATGGCAATGGAGGCCGCACGTAGCATATGATATTCTTCGTTGGTCAGCGTCTGGCTAGGGGCAACAACGATAGATTCGCCAGTATGGATGCCGAGCGGGTCCATATTCTCCATGTTGCAGATGGTAATACAGTTGTCATAGCAGTCTCGTACCACTTCGTATTCGACTTCTTTATAGTGGTGCAGATATTGCTCGATGAGGACCTGTGGAGCAAAGGAGAGTGCATTTGTTACAATGTTCTCCAACTCGTCAGCATTGTGTGCAATACCAGAACCTTGTCCGCCTAGCGCGAAACCTGCACGTACCATGATGGGAAAGCCAATTTTTTCGCCGATTGCCAGTGCTTGCTGCAGAGATGTGGCGCTCTGACTGTGAGGTGTGGGGATAGTAATACCATGCAAGTGTTCGGCAAACTTCTGTCGGTCTTCGGTGAGGATAATGGCAGAGATGGGTGTGCCTAGGATCTCGACGTGGTGCTTTGCCAGGATGCCCTGTTCATAGAGCTCTATGCCACAGTTGAGCGCTGTCTGCCCACCGAATGATAACAGGATGCCATCTGGCTGCTCGCGTTCAATGATCTTTTCGACAAAGTAGGGTGTTACAGGCAAGAAGTAGATCCGATCAGCCAGTAACCGTGAGGTCTGAATAGTAGCGATGTTGGGATTGATCAGGATGGTCTGCGTGCCCTCTTCTTTTAGGGCTTTGAGGGCCTGCGAACCAGAATAATCAAATTCTCCAGCCTGTCCGATTTTTAGTGCTCCAGATCCTAGGATAAGCACTTTGTTTAATTGTTGCATGAGCACTGCTCCAAGAAGTAATCAAAGACCCATTCGGTATCCACCGGACCCGGTGCGGCTTCTGGGTGAAACTGAACTGACATAAATGGTTTGGATGTATGCTTGATGCCCTCATTCGTACCATCATTGGCATTGATAAACCAGGGCTCGAAGCCTTCTGGAATCTCGTCGACCGCAAAACCGTGGTTTTGAGTGGTGATATAACAGCGTTGCGTGTTATGCATGAGACATGGCTGGTTCTGGCTACGGTGCCCGAATTTCATCTTATAGGTGGTCCCACCCGCTGCCAGCGTCAGCAATTGATTGCCCATGCAGATACCAAGCGTGGGAACGTTGTTGTCCAATGCTGTGCGAATGGTCTGAATTGTGCTGGTTGCCAATTTTGGATTGCCGGGACCATTGGAGATGATGATACCATCAAAGTGAAAATCATTGGTTGTAGCGAAAAGATCATAGTCCCAAGGCATGCTGACAATCTGGAGATCGCGTTTGAGCAGGCACCGAACAATGTTACGTTTTGTTCCACAGTCGATCAAGGCAATGGTTTTCTTACCATGGCCACTGGTAGTGACCTCCCGACTGGAGACTTGTGCGATCAGGTTATCCTGGTTAGGATCGTGGAAGGGAATATCTTGCTCAAAAATGATCTTACCAAGCATTGCCCCGTAAGTTCGGATATGTTGTGTGAGCTGACGGGTATCTTTGATTTCCAGTGCTGGGACCTTTTCCTGCTGTAACCAAGTACTCAATGTCATTGTACTCTGTGCATGGAAGGGGGTGTCGACATAGTTGGATACGACAAGTCCCCTAATATGGATGCGATCATCTTCCCATAGGCTTTCTTTTGGCACGCCATAGTTTCCGGTAAGGGGATAGGTAAGCACCAGAATCTGGCCTGCAAATGAAGCATCTGTGAATGCTTCTGGATAGCCAACCATGCCAGTACTGAAAACAACTTCACCAGCCTGACTTTGCGCGTAACCAAATGACTTGCCTTCAAATCTTGTGCCGTCCTCTAATACTAGTGTTCCGTATTGCCCAGCAGACCCAATTTTACCGTGTGCCATTTGGGTATCGCGTCCGTGGGATTGGAGTGGTGCTCCACCGTTATTTCTCATCAATTAGCTCCTTAAGCGCAATTTCTCATCTAAAGGTGACACGTTTTCGAGAGAATATAGGGACCCAGATTTGTCGCGTCCCATAGGGTTGGGTTGGGCTGGAGTGACTCGGGACCACTTCGCGTTTAGTTTAGCCCAGCGTCGCAACCATAATGGCCTTGATTGTGTGTAGCCTGTTTTCTGCCTGATCAAAGACAATAGAGGCTCTTGATTCGAAGACTTCATCTGTTGTCTCCAAGCCATCTAGGCCATATTTTTCATAGATAGTCTTGCCTAATTGGGTTTCGGTATTATGGAGAGCAGGCAAACAATGCATAAATTGTACATGGGGATTTTTGGTGAGGGCCATCAATCTGCTATTGACCTGATAGGGAAGCATTTGTTCAATGCGTTTATCCCATAACTCGGTTGATTCGCCCATCGAGACCCACACATCGGTATAAAGGAAATCACAGCCTTTGACGGCCGCTTCAACATCTTCGGTGATGGTAATCTGTGCACCAGTTTCCTCTGCTATAGCTGAGGCGCGTGCCACAAAGTTGGTGTCAGGCCAACATTCTTCGCGGCCAGCCAGACGAATATCCATACCCATTTTCGCTGCCCCCATAAGTAGCGATCTGGATACATTAGCATTCACGTGACCCAGAAAGCAGAAGGAAATTTCCGCTAACGCTTTCTTTGTATGTTCCTGCATGGTCAGGAAGTCGGCCAAGACCTGAGTAGGATGAGCCTCGGTGGTCAGGCCATTCCAAACAGGAACACCAGCATAACGTGCAAGTTCCTCGATGATTTCCTGTCCAGACCCACGGTACTCGATGGCGTCATATATGCGACCTAGCACTCGGGCTGTATCTTTCATAGATTCTTTCATACCGATATGCGAGCCTTTGGGGCCGAGGTAGGTGACATGTGCACCTTGATCGTAAGCTGCAACCTCAAAGGCAATACGTGTGCGTGTCGAATCTTTTTCAAAGATGAGAGCAATATTCTTGCCCTGTAAAC
This sequence comes from Ktedonobacteraceae bacterium, assembly GCA_036501345.1. Taxonomy (GTDB): domain Bacteria; phylum Chloroflexota; class Ktedonobacteria; order Ktedonobacterales; family Ktedonobacteraceae; genus DASYAN01. The sequence goes on along the minus strand of DASYAN010000147.1, from coordinate 12,775 downwards.
GTGGAACCTCGCAGCCTGCATACTTCGCGGCTTTCAATTCTGCCGAAAGCTGGAGCAGAAAAGAGATCTCTTGTGGTGTAAAGTCTTCTAATTTAAGAAAGTGTCGATTTTTTAGATTAAACCCCATATTTTTGCTTTTCTCTCCCCTTATATTTTTATTCGCACAATGCATGACATTTCCCGAGTACGTGGACAAAGGTTGAGAGTTGTGGAAGGATGCGAGGACAAAAAAAATCTCGTCCCTTCCAATCTTGTTGAAGGGACGAGTATAGTTGGTGACAGAGTCAATGCTCTGTGACATGGCTAAACCCGTGGTACCACCCCAATTGTTTTTCAATCGCTTATGCACAACAAAACTTGCATTTCGTATCATAGACGATTGTAACCACTCGTTGCGGTTATTCTCTGACGTGGGAACCATCCACCTGTCCTACTTGCCTCTGTTATATACACCAAATGCACTCAGTACAGAAAGCTTTCTTCGGTCAGCCGCTCGCGAAGGCGTTCTAAGAGCACATTCCCTTCCGAACTTGCACCAGCTTTCGGATCGCTGTTAGTTGTTACTCTCATACTAGTTTCGCTCATCGCGGATCATTTTTATTTTATTTTATTTTGTTTTTAATAGCTCTCCTGCGAGAGGCCCTTGTATTAAGAGTACCAGACAGGATTGCAAAAAGTCAACGGTAAAGAGAGGTCGTGGTATGTGAGTTCTGCACACTCTTTGTCTTATTGCTATGGTAATACTGTATCTCATAAACTAGTGAATGGGCGCAGGAAGGTGGTTAGTGTGAAATTGAAAAAGCCTGGCAGATGAGGGTTAAGAGCTGACCCCAGTGCATTCGCTTTCTGATCCATGAGAAGAGGATCGGTATTGCCCCACGTGCCAGTCTGCACACGATTCATCAGTGTTTGGAGGCCAGTCAGCATCTCGGCAGGAGTGAAGCTGCAGTGATCGGCACGATGGACGAAAACTTGGCGTAGTAGCGCAGATTTTTCCTTCGAGTTAACTATACTTGCATATGTCTGTTCGTCCTGGTCGACCGCAAGTCCGTCGCCAGTGGTATGCATGGTCAGTACAGGAATACTCAGGTTGCCGTTAAAGGTGAAGTACTTGCTCAGGTAATTCATAGCGGCTGGATCAGCTTTAATGCGTGGAGCTTTTGCCAGGGCATCCAGATCCTGATTCAGATCCAGACCAGCTTGTTTGTAGAGGGCGGCAACTTCATTCTGATCAACTGAATGCGCCAATTGCGTACTGTAGTCGACACCAGTATTCCATGAAGGGTTACCACCAGCACGAAACTCTACTTCGACACGGGCACCGAAGGCAAATTGGAAGTCAGCCTGGCTTTCCCAGAGAAATTGATTATGCTCCTGTGTGGCGAAGTCCTGGATATTGGGTTCACGTGAGGCTGAGTCAAACCAGCCAGGAATATCTGTTAATGCAGCGATCAGGGCCGTGCGTGCTTTGCCTTGAGCTGTGTTCTGTGCCGAGGTAAGGATTGATGTGGCCTGCTTGATGGTATTCTGAGCATTCATGATAGGAATATGGACGATTGGCAATTTATTGCCTGCCAGGAGAACATTGAATGCAAAGGCTTCATCAAGTGCTTGATTCCAGGTCCCAATGCTACCAGCAAGTACTCCACACATAGGTAGGGCACCAGCAAAACGAGTGGGGTACAGCTGAACCAGGCCAGCTGTGATCATCCCGCCCAGCGATTGGCCCCAGGCGATCGTATGAACGGTAGGGCCGCACTTGGTTTTGAAGAGATCAAGCAAGGCGATCTGATCTTGGAATGCTTCTTGAACGGCCCAGCCTGTGCCATAAGAAGAGCCAGCAAGCGCATAGCCCTGCTGTAAGAGTGCGTTAGTAGTTGGGACATCACTAGCTACTGGCGCTGGATTGGGGAGTGGATCGGTAGGGGAGATATACATGTAGCTATAGAGAAGCAGTGTGCCATTCCAGTTCGAAGGCATCGCAATCGTGTAGTTGATTTGAGTTCCTGGAAGGACGCCATGGATGGTATTTGTGGCCTTGGGGAGGATACAACTGCTGGGGATATGAACAACTTTGGTTTGAGCATCAGCAACGTTAGTCAAAGGCATAGTCGAGCCACTTAAAAATCCAAATAAAACAAATATGAGAAGTACACGGCGTTTCATGAGCAACTCTCGTTTCCTTCAAGCGACTTAAATTCCTCTCAAATTAGCAAATGCCATCATAAACCTGTGGATTCAATCTTTAGTAAAGACTGCTTTAAGTACATTGTAGGAGAAGTTTGTACGCTTTAAAAGGGGGAAGCAGGGACAAATATCACTTTTATCAGGGGAGTTTGTGAGTAGTGTCACTTTGCGTAATCTGAAGATGTGGTAAAATGCGATGTAGACGGTTGCACTTGACGTAACGAGCAATGAGATGGGACGACTATTTATGAACTCGAATACTATCTTCCCATTGAGTTGCTTATGAGAGAAAAGCTGCTACTATGGCAGTTAAGGAGCAATTTTATGGTTATCTTCCTGCTGGCGCTGATCGGGACACTGGTCGTCATGGCAGTTCTCACGGTTGGTAGGTTATGGTTTGGGCGGCGTGAGACAGTGGATAAACGTAAGTTCTTTGGATGGTTTCTGCGTTACTCCATTTTCAATTACTTATTCTGTTTATTTATTCTCTATTTCACTCTACCTGCCTTGACAGGTCCGTTCTGGGGCTGGCAATGGGTGCTCTGGCCACTACTGATAAGTAGCCTCGGGAACCTGTTTGCTTTGTCAGGTGTCACGCTGACAATTTTGGAAAGTAGCATAGGTTCGTCCCGTCGACGATCTGTGCCAGTGAATTCCTCACGCGGCAAGGTTGCTGCTGGCATTTTTGGTTTAATCGTTGTTGGTGTGATAGGAATTGTGGCTACGTTCCTTATATCGATCTTTACAACCTGGTTTGATGGCAATGCCAAAGCTCTGGCGGCTATTCCTAATGTGAAGGTTGAACAATCATCCCAATTGCCGCCCACTGATGCCTCGAATATCGTGCTGGTTAGCCAGAGTGTGGCATCCTATAAAGGACAGCAGGTGCTTGGTTCGAGTGGGCAGAACCTGGGCTCGGCATATAATCTCGATCAAAGTAGCTATACTTTGCAATCGATCAAACATCACCTTTGGTATGTTGCTCCACTGAGCTATAACAACATCTTTGTCAATCTCACCAATCCTATGACGCCAGGTTTTGTGATGGTGGATGCTGAAAATCCCCAGCAGCCAGCGCTATTGCATACAGAAGATTGGGCGAAGATTGCTTACCTGCCTGGGGCGCTCTTAAACCAGGATTTGCTTCGTCACGTCTACCTGAGCGGGTATACCTACGGAAATCTGGTTGATCCTACTCTGGAATTGGATGATAGCTTGCATCCTTACTGGACCATTTCGCTGATCCAGCCCTCACGTGGCTATACTGGAGATGTCTTGAGCGAAGTATTGCTGGTGGATGCCCATACCGGCGAGATTAAAAAGTACAAGCCACAGGATGTGCCATCCTGGATAGATCGTGTTATGCCTGCAAGTACGGTAACGGAATATCTGCAGTGGTGGGGCTTGTATCATGCAGCTCCCTGGTTTAATCCCTCCGGTTTGGGCCAGCAGCAGCCAGCTAGTGCTCCCCAGTTGCTCTACAACAATATTGATCAGCCTGTCTGGCTGGTGCCGATGACATCTGCATCTGCAAACGATAATTCAAGTACGGGTGTATTTCTTTTCGATACACATGCTAATGTTGCCAAGTTCTATCCGCAGATAGCTGGCCTGGGCATTGGCGATAACGTTACTAATACTTTCCAGTCCACGCGTGCCAACATTCGCAGCTATAATGTTGCCTCAGTACAGCTCTACCAGATCTTCAACACACCTACCTGGGTTGCCATTTATGTCCAAAATACCTCTAGCGGTGACATTTATCAGGATGTGGGTCTTGTTGATGCCAAGGACTTGAACGGAGGCAATGTGCAGTTTGAGGCGGATCTGCCTTCGGCTCTGAGCGATTATCAGCAGTGGCTCACGCAACAAGGCAATAGCACACCCACTGGTGGGACCACGAATAAGACGCAGACGGTAGCTGGTAAAGTTCTACGTGTCTCGTCAGTTCAGCAGGGGAGCAATACTATCTTCTACCTGCAGATTGAGGGACAATCTGTGATCTTTACGGCAAACCTCCAGCTCTCATCGAAGCTGCCTCTGGTACAGGCAGGTGATGCTGTAACAGGAACCTATACTGGTGCAGGTGGAACGGTGATCAATCTTGCATCCTTTGATGATACAAGTATTAATCTGAGCGCTACATCAACGCCGCACACGTAGCGGATTGCCTGGGAGATTAAAGGTTGCTCTTGTCCTCAGTTAAAATATTAAAAAGGCATCTAAGAGTCTCAATGATTCGCAGATGCCTTCCTTCTTTACACTTTCTTGCCTTAAGCATACCTGATGAAAGCCTTCCTTGTCAGCTGACAAAAGGGGGGCACCTTGGGGACAATTTATTGCAAGCATGGGCCAATTAGCAAAGCTGCAGGATGGAGGGATGGAGGAATTTCTCTTGCAACTTCTGTTGATCTCCGCTATACTACAAGCCGATAGAGAATAGATATCCCAATGGTGATGAAGAGAAGTAACTTGTCAGAGATAGCAGCGAGCCGATAGATGGTGTGAGGTCGGCAATCGAAAGCAGGTGAAGGGCGCTTCGGAGTTGGCTTTATTCACAATGAGTGGCTTCACTATTGAAGGGTGAAGAAGCAGGGTGGAACCGCGGGTGTGCTTAGTGAACGTAGTGGCCCCAGGCCTATGTTGGCACATTCGTCCCTGGGCGTATTGTAATCAACGCCTGGGGTTTTTATTGAGAGGAAACCACTCATGACACAAACAGAAAATAAACCTTTAGTTAGTAGTGATACTCCGCTGGTTCCAATTGAGAAGATTGTCTCGCTATGTAAACGTCGTGGCTTTGTTTATCCTAATTCGGAAATTTATGGTGGTGTTGCTGGCATCTATGACTTTGGGCCACTCGGGGTTGAATTCCGTAACAATATTCGGCGCTACTGGTGGTGGTCGATGGTTCAGAACCATGATAATGTGGTAGGCATCGAGGGCGCGACCATTACTCATCCGCGTGTCTGGGAGGCCAGTGGCCATCTTGAGAACTTCGTTGATCGCCTCGTAGATTGTAAGAAGTGTAAGCAGCGCTTCCGAGTTGATCATCTGCCAGCAGAGAATCTTGAGCAGCATAAGTGTCCCAATTGCGGTGGCGAACTGATGGCAGAGCCGCGTGTCTTCAATCTGCTGATGGAGACATATCTGGGTGTGGTTGAAAGCGATCGTATGAAAACCTACCTGCGTGGTGAGGCCTGTCAAAACATCTATCTGGATTATGATAATGTCCTCAAGTCTTCGCGTGTGCAGATCCCGTTTGGTATCTGTCAGATTGGTAAGGCATACCGCAACGAGGTTACGCCTGGTAACTTCTTGTTCCGTCAGCGTGAATTTGAGCAGTGGGATCTGCAGTTCTTTGTGCATCCCAACGAGATGGAACAGTGGTTTGAGTACTGGAAGCAGTATCGCTTTGACTGGTACAAGGGCATTATTAACCATAAAGATCGCTTACGTATTCGTGCACATGGTAGTGACGAACTGGCCCACTATGCCAAACAGGCCTTCGATGTTGAGTATCAAACTGTCCTGGGCTGGCAGGAGTGGGAAGGCATTCACTGGCGGCAAGACTGGGATCTCTCCCGTCACTCGCAGTTTAGTGGTCAGGATCTGAGCTACACAGACCCACTTACCAAAGAGCACTATATTCCTTGGATCGTCGAGACCTCCGGCGGCGTCGATCGTACGTTCCTGAATCTTCTGCTTGATGCCTACGAAGAAGAGCCTGATCCAGCTGGGAAAGAGCCACGTACTGTATTGCATCTACATCCATCGCTAGCTCCGGTCAAGGTTGCAGTCTTCCCACTGCAGAAAAACAAAGAGGAATTAACCACAACTGCGAAGTCTATTCACAAGAACTTGCAACGCCTGATGGTCTCGCAGTATGATGAGATTGGCAATATTGGTCGTCGCTATCGCCGTCAGGATGAGATTGGCACGCCATACTGTGTGACCGTTGACTTTCAAACTCTGGATGATCAGACGGTTACTGTACGTGAACGTGATCAAATGACTCAGGTTCGTATCCCTATTAGTGAGTTACCAATGTATCTCTTGGAGCGCGTAACCTGGAAGTAGCGGAGTAATCTTAGTGGGTAGGAGGGGCCTGTAGCTCTTCCTCACCCACACGGACGCGATAAATTCGGGTTGGACGGACGCAATAATGGTTTTTGACAAATGACGTGTATCATTGCATATAATATTCTGGCGGGTGGCTACAACCTGAGGACAAAGGATGTCCGACGCACTCACCAACTGACGAAAATCATTTCTTCTGTGCAGCCAGATATTGTGGGGTTGGTAGAGGCGCTGAATCCACGAATGGCAGAAAAGCCAACGGTACTTGAGGAGATTGCGCAAACGCTGGATATGCAGTTGATCACCAGTGGCAAGCTTGCCCGTGGTCAGGACTATCCGATAGCACTGCTGACCCGTCTCCCTGTCGTGTATAGTAAGGTGCACTTTTCTCCTGGTCTGGTGAGTAAGCCATTGTTAGAGGTATGTGTGGAAGAGGCTGATGGTCAGCAATTGACGGTCTTCCTGACTCACCTATCTGCGGCTTTCAATCATGGCTGGGCAGGCAATCATTTTCGGCAGCGTGAAGTGAAGGAGATATTACACATCATGGCACCTCTGCGAGCAGAGGGCAAGCCCCATGTATTGATGGGAGATTTCAATACACTTTCTCCTGGTGATGCCTTCAAAGCTAGCTTCCTCTTGCGTTATGTGCTGGAACTTGATGTCGAATACTCTGCAGGACGACTGGCTGATGGTCTCCCTTACTTTAATGGGATTGTTCCTCCTCACTTACGCTTCCTCAAGCCATTGTTGCAGGCAGTGGCTAAAAGCACAGCATTGTCTGGTCTTTTTGACATTGCGGCCAATGTCTATGCACCACGTGGCTCTATTCGTCCGGTACGGGAACTTTATCTGGATTGTTTCCGACACTTGCATCCTCATGAATGGGGCTTTACCTGTCCCGCCGTGGCCCCTGCTGGACGTATCGATTATATCTTTGCCTGCCCAGTACTGGCAGATCGGTTGACAAATTGCTACGTTATCACAGAAGGTGGAGGGATGCCAGCTGATCATGCCAGTGATCACTTGCCAGTGGCCGCCGAATTTAGTCTCAGGCGGCCTGGATGAGATCTAGCGTTGCTAGATACTGAGCCTCGGTATAAGCCTGACTCGCTCCAGCGGAGTCAAGGACTGGTTGAGGCGCTGTATTGGGAGGAATGGTGCGGCCTGTATAGGCGTCGGCTGCTGCTTGCTTCAATTGAAGAGCTATACTAAGGTTTGCTGGATTGGATAGATTAGTAGACTTCAAGAGTTGAACGTCGTAGGTACGTAAATTTTGGAGCCAGCTACGCAAGTCTTGGATGGCATTTTCCACGTTCTGGATATGCTGAAGTCGGTCTGGAGTGTTTTGGGAAACTTGCTGGAGTTGCTGCAGTTGTTGATCTAGGACATCAAGGTAGCCAGTTTGTGTTGGTGATGACAACAAGCCAATCTGAGCATTGAGCTCGCTTGCTACCGAGGCTGGGCGATCGCCACTTTGTGCGGCATATGCCGACCCATCAAGCAGATCAATAATACGCGATGCCTGACGGATCACGAGTACGTTGTCATAATCCAGGGAATCGTTGATACTTGTAGTCTTGTCATTTATGGACCTGATGGTGTTCAGAATCTCAGCGGTAACGCTCCCGTTATCAGGCAAACCAGGCGTCTGATAGAGAATATTCTTTAAGGATACAAGTGTATCAACATCGAATGAAGCTTGGTATACTTTATTGCTCTCGTTAGGGGACTGTGGCTCACTCCCCTTATCGACAGTAGTGATAAAGAGCCCTTGCATAGCGCCGAGTAAATTCGTATGCATGGTATCGCCAGCATAGATAAATGAAACATAACCATTTTGTATATTTAATGGACCAAGAGGGCTGACATGGCTACTTGTTTCCTGTAACCATGCAAAATAACTTTTCCCCTCCGGCGGATCTGGAATGTTTTGCATATCAATACGCAACTGATCGTTTTGCCCGAGCGCATCGTCCTGGAAGAAGATATGTCCCGGTCCATTTGCAGTGGAGGGAGATTGTTCTTGATGAATCAGGAGACTGATACCTATAGCGCTGCCGAGCACAAGGATAACAATGAGCAGGGAGGCAAAGATGATATATCCAGGCGCTTTATTGTAGAACAGACGTGCCCGTGTTGACAGAGATGGCGGTAGAGCCTGTACAGGGACGGGAACTAGAGATTGTTCCTGTTTGACCTGTGGAGTATAGTAAGGAACAGCTGCAGCCTGATCTGGTTGTATTGCTCGTGAAACCGGGACTGGCATCTGTGGTGCTATAATCCTCGGAGCTGTATTTGTGTTGATTAGTGGCTGCTGGGCTGTTTGGCCTTGTAGAGGAGGAGCGGCAGGTGCCATCGAAGCTGACCGCATTGTCGGAAGCGATGGTAAAGATTTGAATTTGGATGAGTTTTCTGACTCCGTATATGCAGGACTGGGCATAGTCTGCTTGCCCGTATCCGACAACTGTGCTGGTTCAGGTGTAGATTGCTTTGCTGGTGCCGCCGATGCCGTAGGTATAGGTTTGGTTTGACCTGAAGGAGGAGACGGAAAGGGTGGTGCAAAGGCCGACATGCTATGGGGTTGCAGCCGTGGTTGTGAGGTAAGAGGCTTAGGAGTTGAGACTTGCGGATAAGGCTGAGCGACTCCAAGAATAGAAGAAATCTTTGGTGAAGTATTGGACACATTCCCATTTTCAAGCGGCAATGGTTTGCCAGTATAAAATGGGGATTGCAGTGAAGAGGCGTCTGCGACTACAGCTGCTAATAAAGAGGCCTGCGGAAAGCGCATGAAAGGATCTTTCGCCATTGCACGCAAAATGACCTCTGAGAGTGTCGGTGGAATATTGGGATTGATCAACATGGGTGGTGTTGGCAATCGATGAATGTGCTGAGTCATCACAGCAACTGGATTCTCGTCGCGGAATGGAACAATGCCAGTACACAGTTCATAGAGCAAGACTCCCAATGTATAGATATCGCTGCGATTATTGGCTGGAAATCCCTGGGCTTGTTCAGGAGAGAGATAGAGCGGATTACAATTATTTCCTGTTATGCCTGCAAGTTGGGTGAGGCCGAAATCGGTAAGGAGTGGCTCGCCAGCCTTGAATTGAGTAGTATTGTGCCTGTTGAGAAGAATATTACTTGGTTTAATATTGCCATGTACGATGCCTTGCTGGTGGGCGTAGTCAATGGCTGCACCCAAGCTTGTGAAAAGATAGATGATATCAGTAAATGCTGGAAGTAAACCTTTGTGAATAGTTGCACGCAAATAGTCAGTGAATACCTGCCCCCCTATATAATCCATGACCAGATAGGCTGTTGTCTCCTGTGATTGTGCTGGACGAGAGACTTTGATTTCATGTACTGGGACGATGTTGGGGTGGCGAAGTGTAACGAGTGCCTGTCCTTCATTGGTCAGGCGTGTTAAGAAATGCGCTTCGGAGCGCTGCAAATCGGTATGAAATATCTTAACGGCAACGTCGCGGTGAAATGAAAGGTCGCGTGCTTTCCAAACCTCACCGATATTTCCTTTTCCCAACTGGCCCAGCAACTCGTATTGGGCCAATCGGCGTACGGTTGTGCTCAACGCATCCCTCCTGATAATCGAGATGGACTCGGCGAATTTGTCTAATACTCCACGCTTACCATATCACGCACGAGACAAACGTTCAAGTATTTGGGACTTCTATCCTATATATTGCCTCTTTTGCCGAGTTACGATAGAAAGAAAAGGAGATTGAGCTACTCTGAAATAGTGCAGAGAAATAGCCTTTCTGGTATACTGCAGTTGTATTAGCAAATGAATAGATAGCTACACCTTTACTTACAATATTAAAGGGGAATAATAATGATCAAAAGAGTGCTCTTGGAGAACTTTAAGAGCTTCAAGAAACTTGAAATACCTGAAATTTCTACTATTACATTAATTGGTGGAAAGAACAACGTTGGTAAAACCTCTTTACTTGAAGGCATTTTTTTATTTTACGACCTGAACAATCCTGGTCTATTTCTACGTCATCTGGCATGGCGTGGAATTGATGCGTCTTCTGCTGATGCTGATACACTCATTGCCCCTGCCTTTCGTGACTTTGATCTGCAACAACCTATGAAAATCTCGGTTGACGATGAAATTTATCATGCAGTGGTGGAAGTGGCGTTCAATCCTAGTTTTTCACAACGATCGATTAGCGTTGACTTAGATAAAGCAGTTGAGGGTGTTCCACAAGTGCAAACCAATCTTGTTCCACAAATGTCCTATGCACTCGATTTGACTTACACCATTGATGGGCGCGAAACCCAGAGTACACGTCTAGAGGTTGTACCTAGTTTGACGGGTCTAAATATTCAGTTTGTTCCTGGTCCAATGAAACCGTTTCCTGAGCGAATGAGGCGTGGGGCAATCTACTTGGGGCTACGGATGAAGGTAGATCCAGGAGAGGATGCTTCGCGGTTTAGTCAATTGGATATTGAAAAACGCAGTCAGCAAGTCCGTGAATTTTTGCAAGTTCTTGAGCCTAATTTGAAAGAGTTGTCTTCGGTTTCTTTGCCTCAACAAAGACCAGCGATGTACGCTGATGTTGGTATGAAACGCAAGATCCCGGTAACTTTTTTGGGAGGAAGGTATGAGCCGGCTCCTCTCGATTATTCTGGCTATTGCAACAGCAAAAAATGGGGTAGTGCTTATTGATGAAGTAGATACTGGCATTCATCACTCACGCATGCCTAAGATCTGGGAGGGTATTTGTAAGGCTGCACGTGCATTCAATTGTCAGGTTTTTGCAACTACACATAGCTACGAATGTTTGCAAGCGGCACATATTGGTATTGCACAGGCTAACATGGATCGGGATTTCCGGTATATTCGTTTGGATAGGCATGAGCAAGAGACAGTTGCTAAAACCTATACATATGAAGTTTTAGGTGCAGCACTTGCTCGTCGCTGGGAGGTGCGTTAATGCCGATTATTCCTGGGTTGGAGACCTCGCAAGAAATATCTGCGGTCTCTTGTCCTGTAGTTCTTCTCGTTGAGGGAAGGGATGAAGTCAACTTTTTTGATTCTCTACTCCGCCATATGCAAATTCTTCATCACTATTGGCCCTTTGACAATGGAGCATTTGCTAACTTATCTTCCTTTCTAAAGCAACTTACTCGTGAACATGCTATTGTAGATGTAATCGAACAGGCTAATGATATAACGGAAAATTATCAATAGGTGCAAATGCTAATATTGTTAGAGGAAGGGTTCTGTGCGCTTTAGTTTGCAAGATGTAAAAAAGTCCATACACAGGCGTGGCGGTGAATTAGCCGTCTCTTTGTCATTTCTACGTCTGGGTGAACTGCATAGCGAGATTGCTCGTCTTATTGCCTATCATGAACAATTGCTCGGTCAGCCACAACATCAATTTTCGCATGATGAGGTGCAGACCTGTATTGGTGAATATCGCCTTGCCCACTGTCTGATTGCTACCTTGAGCAACTGGTATACTTGGCAGCAACGCTCGTGGTCTGAGGTTGTGCTGGAGATGAAAGGCAGTGCTGAACTGTTGGCGTTTTCCTCATCTGTACAACTACGTCTGGCACTCTATAGTTATGTCAATGCACGCTATCAAGGTTTCTTGAGTACTCAGGATCGACAAGAGGCTTTGCAGGCATTTGCAGAGCCGTACCAGCTTGATGCCTCTGATCTGGAATATCTGTTGGTCCTTGATAGTGATAGTGAGGCTTTGCTTACACGTGAAGCTTCTCAACCGCCAGATCCACAGGAGGTAGCGACATTATATAACCAGTGGGTCTTCGAAGCTGCGTTGAGTAGTGCATCAAGTGTGTGCTTTGTGATCGATTGTGCAGCTTTTGCTCGTATGAGTAGTGGAGATATCCAGGGCGGCGCCACTGTTATGGATAGTGGGGTTGGTGCAGTAATTAAACGCCTCTGTTATCTGTCTCGCTTCCTTGGAGTCTATTACGATCTGGCATATGAATCAGCTGCATCTTTGCCTGCAGAGCATCCAGCTAATGACGATAATGGTCTTTTGCTCTCGCTTACATTGTACGGTCCGCAAGAGGTGACTGGTGTTCCGCAGCAATATGGTATGCGTCTGGCGCGGCTCTGTCGTGCACTGCTGGGATATGGTCTGGCAAAGGGCGCAAAAACTGAGTCTGGGCATACAAAAAGAAGACCTACATTGCCTCGTGCAATTATCTCTACCGAGGCAACAGTGCACTTTTTACAGCGTGCCTACCATTTTGTAATGAATCCTGAACTATTGCAATTGCTTCCTTCCGTTGTGGAGACCGATCAGAGGAATAGTTCTGCTCAAGCTGATCCCTCACAGCTCTTCGATAGTAGTATCGAGCAGAGCTTTTCGGAAGCCTTTGGAGCATTAGCAACTGGCCTGGGCGTTGATGGCTGGCGACTGGAACGAGAGCCGGAGCCATTATTACTTGATCATGGCATCTTCATTCCCGATTTTGCGCTCACACGGGATCGACAACGTATCTATGTCGA
>DASYAN010000146.1:0-7617 GCA_036501345.1 Ktedonobacteraceae bacterium | reverse complement strand
CTAGCACTCGGTAACGCTGACAGAGGACTACAGCTGCCAGCGGACGCTGACAAGACCAACAGCGTGTATTCTGAGGTTGATTAGCTGCTCCACAGTTATCACAGTAGATATCAGCCATAGTTCTGAAATTTCCTTTGTTCTATTTAGATTTTCATACAACAGCATTTATAAGTTATCTGCTCTCCTGCAAACAGATTAACCACTTGCTTTCCAAACCTGAACGATGCCATCATCATCCGAGGAGGCGATATATTGTCCATCAGGTGACCAAACCAATGCTAATACAGATCTGCTCGATTCCCATCGAGGATTGTTATGTCCACGGTACGCCAGACGACGAATTCTAGTGGTGGCTTCCCAGACATGGACTATCGAATCTCGCCCGGCTGTAGCCAGTAACAAACTGTTAGGAGACCAATTCAACGTATAGATCGAACGTGCATGATCATCATACTTCTGATAGCATGGCTGATTTATCTCTCTCGGATTCCACAGATAAATAGTTTGCTTTTCTCCACCCGAAGCCAGCAATGTGCCATCATGCGACCAGCCTAGTGAATAGACTTCACGGCGATGATGTTGCCAGATAGCACATTGCTGGCCTGTGCGGCTATCCCAGAGGCGTATAGAGCCATCGTCAGATGCTGTGGCCACTTGTCTATCGTCAGGCGACCAGCAAAGCGCATTAATATCATCGGTATGACCGACACATTGAGAAAACTGTGTCCCATCCTTTGTTTTCCAGACCCAGATTGTATGGCCATTACACACCGAGGCCAAAAACTGGCTGTTGGATGACCAAGCCAATGCACAGGTCAGCCCTAATTTGGCAGTCTGGTTCATATGCCCACGGAAAGTCACCAAGGGTTGTGGTTCCTGTTCATCTGGATTCCAGATATGGACTACTTGATTGGCACAGGCAGATGCAAGTAAGCGGCCATTGGGCGACCAGGCAATAGAGCATATTTGGGTGTTATGGAGGAGATACTCTTGCTTGCGTTGTCCTGTCAATGCATCCCAAGTAAAGATTCGGTGATTGTCGCAGCCTGCTGCCAAGGTTTGGCTGTCAGCAGACCAGGCCAACGTTCGTATGGCATAACGCTGTCCAAGATTCAGTTCATAAAGTGTCTCTCCCTGCTTTAGGTGGCTCAGACAAGCAAGCTCGGTGGCTGTTAAGGTAGCTCTTTCCTGTACAACTGGCTGTGTGACCGTGATGGCATTGCCCCCTTGGGTCGTTGGTATTGAGTAGATGGTGCTGGCCAGTGCAGAGCTTGACAAGACTCCAAGCCCAGGAAAAGAGGTTCTGTTCTCTGATGTTGGTTGACTGGTGAAAGTTGAGGATATCTGTGCAGCCTCTTTAAACTTTGTCACAAATTCCTTAACATTTTGAAAACGTTCGTTCGGCTTTTTGGCGAGTGCTTGCAAGACCACGTATTCAATTTCTGAAGAAAGCGTAGGCACTAGCTGACGCAAGGGCTGTGGTGAGGTGTGAGAATGTTTATTTTTAATCTCTTCATTAGTCTGACCTGTAAATGGACGCCTGCCACAAAGCCATTCATAGACCACAATAGCAAGAGCGTACTGATCACTAGCCGATTCAGGTTGACCTTGAATTTGCTCTGGAGCCATATAGGGAGGTGTACCGCTGGTATGCTGGCCTGCCTGGCGTGCCAGCGTTGCAATGCCAAAATCTGCTAGCAACACACGGTTCTGCGCATCCAAAAGAATATTTTCTGGTTTGATATCGCAGTGAACAATCTTTTTATTATGTATGTAGGTCACAGCCTCGGCCAATTGATAGAGATAGGGCAAAATATCCGTTGGTGTGAGGCGCTCACCATAAGGATGACGTTGCCGGAGTGATCCATGAGCAGCATATTCCATGGCCAAACAAGGGGTGTTATCTGGCAGAAAATCGAAATCCAACACACGTACAATATGCTGATGGTCAAGTTTGGCAATCATTTGGGCTTCTCGTAGAAAGTTCTGTTTATCAAAGGTCGAGAGTTTCGCGTGTAGAATTTTGATTGCAGCTTCTGTGTTTAAATGGATACGTTTTCCTAGATAGACGTCGGCGAAAGCACCTTGTCCGATATGATGTTGCAGGTGATAGTTGCCTGCGAGCAATAGCATAATTGCACTCCCTCAAATTATCTGCTAGATAGGTATTTTGTACTAGTAAAGCATTTATTGACGTTTGTTAGTTTATTATAGAAGCAGAGGCTGCTCAGGTCAAGTAAGATGAACAGGCATATGACGTATTTTGGAGAGCTTCGGTGTCATTTTCAGACGGTATTAATACCTGCTTATTTTTGTCTATCCACCATCGAGTATCTTGCAAGTGGTGAGCTTCTCTTTTATGGCAAATGTAAAGAATGACACTGCTCTATGTGCCCATTCAAGAAGATAAAGTATGCGCTGCTGAATATAAAATGGCTGTGAGTATCCAGTATATGTACAGAAGGAGCTATCACTATGTATACAGCGGTTGGAAATTCATATCCTGTAACGGGCCATGCATCTCCTACACCATCCTATAATCCCTTTAGTAAATTGGAAGCTATTGATGCTAACTTGGCTGAACGTGTCAGAAATCTGATCAAGACATTAGAAAAGCGCGCGGTACAAGATGGTGCTAGGCGTCTCACCGTTGTTGCACAGCAATTTCAGGATTTTACAGTTGAAGGAGCATATCAATATCTTAAAAAGGATGAAATTATTCTGGAATTGGAAGAGAAGGGAGCTTTGTGGTTAAGCGTCCTTCATGGGCTTCGCGATTTACTGAGTATAGCTCCTATTGCCTTCACTTGGTTGGCTCTAAGCTTGGCTTCTGATGCTTACCAGAAGGATCTCATGGATAAGAGTGTTTCTGCCAAAGATCTCTACCAACCATTTCTTCTGCTCTGGCAAGAAGGCTTTCATGGTACTCACGGCTTCGTAATCCCTTTTTCAAATGCAGCCCTTTGTGATGCAGTCTTACTAGCGTTCTTAATTTTGATGTTCGTTTTGATTGTTCCTAAGGCAAAAAGAAAGTATCGAGAAAATATTTATAAGTCTCTGCACAAGAATGATTTTGATAGTGTCATCGACGATTTGCTGGCACTAATTGGGAGAGAGGGGGCCAATACACTTCTTCAAGATAGAGATACAAAGAAGATAGCTGAGATAATCAAGCAAGTGCTAGGTGATGTTCTATTAAATTACGATCGCGTAGCTAGCGAGGCCCGCGATTATATACAAGAGGCAAAAAAGCAAACAGAAACTCTGGTCATAGAGTTTCGTAGGGATCTGGCCCTATTCAATAAAGATGTCCAGCTTCTGACAAATAATCTCCAAAAGATGAATACTAATCTGCAGAGCCATGATCAGCAGCTTCAGACATTAACCAATGCTAGTAACCGCTTAGCTAGCTCTTCTAATGATCTGGCGAGCAATGCGAAAGATCTGGCGAGTAGCGCGGATCTGAATGCTCAGGCCAGCCAGGGTATTGGCGATCGGTTAAATGATCTCAATACAACGCAGCAAGAAATTGTCAAAACACAACAGCAAGTTGCTCAAGAGGTAACGACCGCTCAACAGAAAGTGGTGCAGAAAATTGCGGATAATCAGGAAAATGTTTATCAGGAGATTGTGAAAGCCCAGCAGCAAGTTGTTCAGCAGGTAACAACCGCTCAACAGAATGTAGTGCAGAAAATTGCAGATACCCAAAAAGAAGTGGTAAATGAACTAACAGGAGCAGCAGATGTAGTAGAACGCTCGGGAAAACATACCAGGGATGCATCCCTGAATCTGGAACAAGTTGCTAGCAAACTGGATCAGTTAACCAGAACCGATTTTCAGATAATGACTGATGGCATTAAGAACTCCAATCAAGATCTGATCATAGAGGTACAGAAGACAATTAGACAAATTGTGAAGGCTGCTGATGAGGTGGAACGAGTCGCGACCAAGCTTTCGCAATTCGATAAGCCAGCAAAGGCATTGAACGATGCCGCCGATCAAGTGAGCACTGCCGCTGCAGGCCTTCCTCAACTCCAACAACCTTTACAAGAGCTAACTCTCGCAGCCAGAATGATAAGTGCTTCTGCGAGCCAACTCCCTAATATCAATGTGCTTTTACAACAACCCTCGCAGAAGCTTAACGAAGCTGCTGAGAATTTGGAGAAAGCTGCTAGTAGTCTTATCACTACTGCTAACAAGAGAGGGAGGAGTCAAGCACCTTCTGGAGATGTCCCTCTTCAGTCTAGTCAGCAAAACCCACCTCCGAAGTCTAGTCAGACTAGTCAGCAAAATCCATCTCTGAGGGCTAGTCAGGCTGGTCACCACAATCCACCTCCGAGGCCTTGGTGGAAACTCTGGTAAAACAGTACTATTCTCATACAACCCTGGAGAAAGATACTGATTAGATGAAGCGATATGACTGTTACATTTGTAGAGTGAGCAAAATCAATGAGATGGAGAACATCTAGAGAAGCGCTTAGAACATCGTCAGCTCTATCTGCTGCTGGCTGGCTTTTCGCTGATTTACTGCTAGTGCTAGCGATGCTTTTCTTTGCTGCGAATACAATGGGTATCCACCCACCACCACCTCCGGCACCTACTACTGTATCCCTTAAACGACCTGTTTTGGAACACACGTATTGCCAGATTATATTAAATGATAATAATCCCGATGCATTTAGAGGCCAATTGCCTTTTGCCATTAAGACGCTTGAGCCGCAGATTAATTCTGTGAGCTTTCTCCATGGAAGACAAGTAGGGCTGGCTATTGCCTATGGAGGAGTAGACGACAGCAATAATGCAGTTGATAGGAACCTGGGAACTGCCTTGGCTGCTCGGACTTACCTCGTTTTAGAAGATCTGGCAGCTCACGGCAGCGTATTTAGTGTAGCATCTTACTTTGATCCTCTCTTTACAGAACTGCTTCCGTCGAACAATATCGTCATTGATGTATATCTGATTGTACGGTCGAACAACTTAGCCGATACATGTAATGCTCAAAACCATCAGCCAGTTTAAACTACAGCGGTTCGTCAAAGTCTTGACCCCTCAGCATGGAGGAAACTACGAAAAAACCAGGGATCAATCCTTCCGATAACCGCTGTAAGGGTAGTAGAGTTGGTTATATTAGGAGGATGGTCAGGTGATTATTAACTATGATGATTTCTCCTTCTGAAACGTTCAGTGATGCTTTCATTTTACACAGTTACTCATCATTCGGGAAAGCGAGAATCACTTTCCTTTATTTTTCGGGGAAAGAGAGAGGACAAAAGGGCATGAGGAGAGAGGATACTATTTCTATGCTAGCATAGAAAAGAGGATGGAACAAAAGAAAGGAACTCCGATGAGACTTTCGTCCTAAGTGATGGGAGATCAGCAGAAAGGTGAGGTAAAATAAAGAGAAGAGACAGTAGAGAGTTGCGGTATGTCTCTGCATGATGAAGTGGCCCGAAAAGATCAAGAGAGGAGTAGGAGATGGAAGAGGAGATCAAGACCCATGCGGAAGTGGTGGGAGATGTGGGAGTGTTGCTGGGGTTTGTGAAGCAAATGAACTTACCTGAGCTGCTGGATCGACATATCAAGAGGCATCATTTAGAGCAAGGATTAAGTTTAGATTGGGTGATAAGCATCTGGTTGGTATATATTGTGATTCAAGGGAATCATCGCAAAGTGACGGTTGAGGACTGGATACGGGAGAAACATGAGACATTGGAACTGTTGACGGGACTTCCAATCAGAAAGACAGATTTTACGGATGATCGATTAACGATCGCTTTGCGCCATTTGAGTCACAATGAGTGTTGGAATGCGATTGAGGAGGATCTTGGGCGAAATCTGATACGGATCTATGAGCTCCCTCAAGAGACGGTTCGAGTGGATGCAACAACCGTCTCAGGATATCATCAGGGTGGTGAGGGAAGTATATGGCAATATGGACATAGCAAAGATGATCCGGCATTACGCCAGATAAAATTAATGATGGCAGCCCTTGATCCATTGGGATTACCCATAGGATTAGATGTTGTAGAAGGGAAAAGTGCGGATGATCTCTTGTACCTCCCAGTGATCCTGCGTACGCTGCGGTGCTTATGCAAGCTTGGCCGTTGATCGTAGGGGATTGCAAGATGAGTGCTCTGTGTATCCAAGCAGCAATTGAGCAAGCTGGACAGTATTATCTGATGCCGCTTTCCCAAGTGGGAGACATGGCCAAGCAGCTGGCCGTGTGGGTGAAAGAAGGGCTGGCAAAGCAAGAGATGTTGCATACGGTCGTCATCTGCGATGAGGAAGGGACCCACCAGATCGCACGCGGATATGAAGTGGAAAGGACATGCACAGATGGAAAGCAGAGCTGGCAGGAGCGGGTGCTGGTGGTGCAGAGCTTTGCCTTTGCCAACAAGCAATGCAAGAGCTTAGACGAGCGACACGAGACAAGCAGAACTGCTCTCACGCCACCCATTGGACGAGGGAAACGACAGATCACTCAGCAAACAGACCTCGTGAGTAGAGCTGAGGCCATCCTCAAGAAATACAGTGTGAAAGGGCTGCTTTGCTACACGTACGAGCGAGAATGTGAGCAAGAAGAGAAACTGGTAGGACGCGGGCGCAACGGGCCCAATCGTGAACGAGAAGTACGGGAGCGGGTGCGCTATCAGATCACAGGGGTCGTGAGAGTGCGGCAGACCATCACCGAGCAGAAAGCCATGGCAGGGTGGCGAGCGTATGCCACCAATGCCCCACGCAAGCGGCTCTCTTTGGAGCAGGGGGTGCTCCAATTATCGCAACGAGTACCGGGTCGAACGGGATTTTGGACGCTTCAAAGCTGATCGGCTCGTCATTGCCCCCATGTTTCTCAGACGTGAGGATCAAGTGGTAGGTTTGCCGCGCCTGTTGAGTTTGGGTGTCCGTCTGCTCACCCTCATCGAGTTTGTCGCTCGGCGTACCTTGCAGCTGCAACACAGCACGATCGCCGGACTCTATCTGGATAGTCCTCGCAAAACGACGACCAACCCAACGGCAGAGCGCCTTTTGCGGGCATTGACCCATATCAAGCTCATCATAGTGCACTTACAAGACAAAATTGTGTATCAAGTAGAAGGCTTTTCACATGTCCAAAAACGAGTTTTAGAAGTAGTAGGAATGTCGCAGGATATTTACACGTCTCTTACTAGAACGGCAATAAAAGCTCCACAGACAAATCCTGCAGCTTGAGAGCAAGACATTGGGAGAACAGAGAAAGATGTGCATGTATCATGAGGAGGGGAGCAAGAGAAAGGGGTAATATTATCACCATTACCTTTTTCATGTATCCTTCTTCTGAGAGAGAGGCGCAAGCCAGCACCCGGAGTGATCCCTCGCATGGGTACCGACAAGCTCTTCGGAGGGGTTGGGCTTATGGAGCAAATGTCTTCTGACGAAAAGCGTCTAGCGCATCTCACAATTGTATTGCCTCTCTGCTGTTACTCGAATGATGAGCTTCATAGGCAGGGCCAACGCATCTAAATAATGATATTTGGAGTAAGTAGTGTATTAATCAATTTTTTAGTCTAAGCATTAGAAAATGATAGAATATGCATGCTTCCGACTCACATAGATAGAGACATCTTTCCCAGTCTCGAT
>DASYAN010000145.1:0-20906 GCA_036501345.1 Ktedonobacteraceae bacterium | reverse complement strand
ATCAGTATCGCCAATGACACATACTGTCCCTGATGTACGATGGATGCTATCGTAATCACGCCCAACGTTCTGGCAATGTTGCCTGAGTATAGCAAATTTGTTCTCAAGGGTTGCAGGATCGCCAAACACATTACAAGCATCACCGTACTGTGCAACGAGCTTGAGCGTAACCTTCTCACCGCTACCGCCGATCAGTAAGGGAATATGCGGTTTCTGGACGCCTTTCGGCTGATTGATAGCACCGCGCACCTGATAATACTTGCCCTCAAAAACGGCTTCCTCCTGGGTCCACATGGCCAGGATGACCTGGACGGCTTCGCGTAGATGACGCAGACGATCAGGTGCATCAGGATACTCATAACCATAGGCGCGGTACTCATGCTCGTACCAGCCCGCTCCGATACCAAAATTGAGTCGCCCGTGGCTTAGCACATCGACCGTACTTGCCATCTTGGCGAGAAGAGCTGGGTTACGATAGCTATTGCAGGTGACCATCTGACCAATGCGTACTCGCTTGGTATCGCGTGCCAGCGCAGCAGTAGTTGTCCAGCACTCAAAGGTCACTTCTTGTGAGGGCTGAGGAACTGTATGAAAATGGTCCACCAGCCAGACCGACTCATAGCCACACTCATCAGCCGTCTGAGCGACATGAGTCATCGCTTCGTAGGCTTCCACAGGATCTTTGATATCCGCTAGATCCATCCTCCAGCCCTGGGGTAGGGATAAGCCGTACTTCATAGGCATAAACAAATACCTCTTTCTTTCAAGATGCAAACATTTAGGTTTCAAGCGAAAGGCCACTGTGCTAGCGTTTCCAAGGGAAAGAAGCCAGGTCGATTGCAGCAAACTCGTCATTGCTCAGTTCCCAGGAGAGCGTATCAGCATTCTCCAGAGCATGACGTGCACTGGTAGCCCCCGGAATGGGAATCACATGCTCGTCTCTGTGCAAAAACCAGTTCAGGACGACCTGACTAATACTCTTTCCACGCTTTTGCGCAATCGAATGGAGAGTTTCCTGGAGGTCCCCTTGTCGCTTCTCCCGTGTCGAAGAGGAGGAGCGAGACGATGCAGCCGGACTGCTACCTGATGTGAGCCGTCCACTGGCCAAAGGGAAGAAGGCCACTAAGGCGACATTGAGTTCCCGACAAGCATCCAGCACACCGTTTACTTCTGGCTGACGATGCAACAAGTTATAATATACCTGGTTCGCAGCCAGAGGGATATCGTAACGAGCGAGGCGATCAGCAGCTCGACACATCTGCCCAGCACTGAAGTTACTGACACCCACAGCACGGACTTTGCCCGCTTCGATGGCCCGTGCCATCATATCCATCATCGTCTCGATACTTAGAAAGGTCAGAAAAGGCCAATGGATGTAGTACAGATCGATGGTCTGAACGCCCAGGCGGCTCAAACTAGCATCCAAAGCGTTCATGAACTGACGGTGTGACAGACGAGTGGGCAATGGCGCGAATTTACTGGCAATCACCACTGATCGGGAGTCCTGCCGTGCACACTCACCCAGCAGACGTTCAGATTTTCCGCCGTTGTAGACCTCGGCAGTATCAAACAGATTGACCCCTGCATCAACAAAAGACCGAAAGGTCTGAAAAACAGCCTCGTTATTCTTGTCCTGAACCCATCGATTGGTCCCAGTTCCCAAAGGTGAGACTTTTATTCCTGAGGCACCCAAGGGGCGATACTGGCTTTCTTGTATCATAAAGATATCCCTCTTTGTACGGTTAGAATGCAATATATAATATTACCATATTAGCAATACAAATCCCAAAAGAGAGAGCACCAAGGATACGAATAGCCACCTGTTCCTTGACTTCAGTGCTTTAAGCGATTATAGTATTGACTAGCAAGTCATTTTATTACGTACGGGTCAAAACAACTCGGCTTATGAAACAGCCGATCATGAGAAAGGATTGCAAGCATGCTGCACCAGCTCTCAACATTGCAAGATGTACAGGGATTGTATGATTGGTTCAAGAAAATGCGCGATGCACAGCCCGTCTGGTTGGATGAAAGCAGTGGATGCTGGCACGTGTTTCGATATACAGATGTCAATACCGTTACGACAGACCATCACCTCTTCTCATCAGAACGTAGGCAGCGAGCGTTTGCACGTCCGCGCAATGCTGACCTAGCTACCACCTCTGCTCATGATAAGCCCGAACGGCGAGCAGGACGAAGTCTTATCGCGATGGATCCGCCTCAACATCGCCAGTATCGTAACCTAGTCTCGCCCTCGTTTACGCCTCGCGCCCTGTCAGGACTCTCAGGTCGTATCACAGCCATCACGCAGGAGTTACTAGACCAGATCCGCTTTGCTGGACGTATGGACGTCGTGGCAGATATTGCCTATCCATTGCCAACAATTGTGATTGCGGAGATGCTAGGCGTCCCAACCTCCGATCGTCCCCTATTCAAGCAATGGGCCGATGGGCTTCTATCTCGCCAGCTCAGTGACGCTGAGTTCTTCAAACCCGAGCAGGAACAGCGTGATAATCCCGAAATGCAGCGCCTCACACGTATCTTCGAGGAGATGTCCGACTACTTCGAAACGATTCTGGAAGATCGACGCCGTCAGCCACGTGGCGATATGATGAGCGAATTGTTGGCTGCTGAGGTAGATGGCGAACACCTGAGTATGGAAGATGCTATTAGTTTCTGTATCCTGCTGCTGTTAGCGGGTCATGTCACCACAACGAACCTGCTTAGTCAGGCGATTCGTTGTTTCGACGAGCATCCTGAGGCTCTAGCGCAAGTACGCACGCAGCCAGAATTGATGCAGGGAGCGATCGAGGAAGTGTTACGCTACGCCTCACCTGTCTGGCGACTTTTGCGCACGACGACGACCGATGTAACGATTGAGGGAGTAACGATACCAGCAAATTCGCAGGTCTTTGCTTGGCTAGCATCCGCTAACCGCGACGAGCGGCAGTTCTCCGAGCCAGAACACTTCGATATCATGCGCAATCCAAATCGCCACATAGCCTTCGGGCATGGTATCCACTTCTGTATCGGTGCACCACTCTCACGCCTGGAAACTTCTATCGCGCTTCCTATGATTGTCAAGCAGTTACCAAACCTCCATGTTATCCATGAGCAGCCACTTGAACTATTCGAGGGGCGTGTCCTGTTCGGTTTCAAGCGCCTGCCCGTCACTTTCACCGCTTTAGAACCAGTGGGGTAAAACTGGTTCATATTGATGAGCTTTTCGAACTTCCTTTATTCTCTGATTTTCGAAAAGCCCAAGGGTTAAACCCTAAAGATCTTGTTACATTGAAATTGACGCGATGTAAAAAAGACCAGACCGCTTCACTAGGAGCAGTCTGGTCGGATGCTTTCACAAGACCTTGCTTATAATCAATGGCCACAAGGGCAAAAGAAGCACACTTAGATTATGTCTGATAAGTCCTTAAAGCACAATGATAACTACAGGTCATCTAACAGACAACTTTCTCTTCCCCTGTGTTGGTATGCATATCCACACGTAATCGATCTAATTTCTCTCATCCTTGATCAAAGAAGTACTTTTGAAGATTATCTCCGAGAAGGGCTTGCTCATACACACCAGCAAGCCAGCGCCCCATCTTTTCGACAGAACTACCAATTTGCAGTAGTTGCATTAGACTACCATTGCGGGTATTATGAAGTCTGACAAAAGAGCAATTCCTCACAAGAGAGGGTCATGAAAGGTGAGGCGGCGTTTCCATTGGCTTAATCGCAATGTTTCCTATGGAAGCCGCAATTGAAGAGATGCCAGAGTTGCCAGAGCCTCCGAAGGCTTATGAGGTGTTTGAACATACTGCCGATGTAGGTCTGCATGCCTTCGGTCACACATTGCCAGAGCTGTTTGTACATGCTGCGCAGGGCATGGAGAGCCTGCTTGTGTCAGCTGATGAAGTGCATGTCGTGACTAGCCGCAGGATTACCGTTGATGGGCACGACACGATCTCTCTTCTCATCGCATGGCTCAACGAGCTGGTTTTTCTGTTCGATACGGAATATCTTCTTTTCCGCGACTTTGTGATCGAGACCATCAGTGAAACACAGGTGACTGGTCGGGCTTCCGGCGAGCCCTATGATAGGCAGCGACATGATCTCAGTAGCGCCATTAAGGCCGTTACCTGGCACGAAGCTGCTATTACCCGCTTGGACGATGGATATCAGGCTCGTATCATTTTTGATCTATAATAAGGCAATACGAGAATTCTCTCTGAGAACTAGAGAGAAAAGCAGAGGAGAGATCAATGACTGATAACATTCCTTTGGAGCGTGTAGATTCCAATCGTTGGCGTATCCCTCAGCGCTATCATCCTGAGATGCGTGTCCCTGGTATGATATATGCCGATGATGAGTTAATTGAGCAGATAAAAGCAGATAATGCTCTCCAACAGGTAGTAAATGTTGCAACGTTGCCCGGCATCGTCGGACATTCTTTGGCCATGCCTGATATCCACTGGGGTTACGGATTTCCTGTCGGAGGTGTCGCCGCAACCGATGCCGAGAAAGGAGTCATCTCCCCCGGCGGTATTGGTTTCGATATCAACTGCGGGGTACGCATGCTGGCTACTGGCCTGATGCGAGACCAAATCAAGGGACAGGTAGATAGACTCGCTGACGAGTTGTTCACTAATCTCCCTTCGGGTGTAGGTGGCGAGGGCATGCGGAAGTTGACAATGGGTGAGATGCACCAAGTCATGCTGCAAGGATCAGCATGGGCAGTCGAAGAAGGCTATGGTATTGCCGAGGATTTAGAAGTCACAGAAGAGAATGGTTGCTTGACTGGAGCCAATCCCGATGCTGTAAGTCAGAAGGCTCTCCAACGTGGGATCAATCAGCTTGGTAGCTTGGGGTCTGGAAACCATTTCTGCGAGGTACAGGTCGTCGAGCACATTTATGATGAGCAGGCTGCAAAAGCTTTGGGAATCGGGCAAAAGGGACAGGTTGTTACAACCATCCATTGCGGGTCAAGGGGATTTGGGCACCAGGTGGCAGAAGACTTTATCAAGCTAGCAGAGGCAAAGCAGCAAGATTATGGCTTCCAGCTTGTTGACCGACAATTGGCATGTTTACCCTTAGAGACTGTAGAGGGACAGCAGTATTTGGGAGCAATGGCCTGTGCAGCGAACTTTGCCTGGGCGAACCGTCAATTGCTCATGCACGGCGTCCGTCAGGCCTTTTCTGCCGTCTTTGGTCGTAAGGCACGTGCCAAAGACTTGCCTCTGGTCTACGATGTCTGCCACAATATCGCTAAGATAGAGGAGTACGAAGTAGATGGGCAGATGCGACGTCTCTGTGTTCACCGCAAAGGAGCCACACGTGCATTCCCCGCTGGTCACCCAGCAATTCCAGAGCAATATCGGGCCGTTGGTCAACCCGTCTTGATCCCTGGCGATATGGGCCGCTACTCCTTTGTACTGGTTGGAGCTCAGGGTTCGATGGAACGAACCTTTGGTACTTGCTGTCACGGTGCCGGACGACGCCAGAGCCGTACCGCTGCGAAAAAGTCTATAAGCCCACGTGAACTGCTTGACCAGTTGGCGGCACGCGGCGTAACCATTCGCGTCCATAGCAAGAACCTACTGAGTGAGGAAGCACCTCAAGCTTATAAAGACGCGCAAAAAATAGTTAATGTGGTACACAATGCGGGTCTGGCGCAACTGGTTGCACGCCTGAAGCCGATTATCGTTGTGAAAGGGTAAAGAACAACTTCTGCAAACTTACACTGGACCCACATTCCTGGGTCCACTATAATATTTTCGGACAAACCAGACACTTTATCCTTTCCAAATACGAGAGGACAAAAGTGTCTGGTTTGTCCTGGTAACGAGGCGCTTGATGTTCCGGGAGCCTCTACCCAGCCGGGGATACAAATCGAACAGTATACTACCTCCAATGACACGAATCAGCTGGCAGCTCGTTAGGGCTGGTGGTAGCTACTTTACTATTGTGAATAACAACAGCAAACTATTGTTAGATACCTCTGGAGGAGAGGTCATCCAGAACTCCAAAAGTAGTGGGCAAAGTCAGCAATGGAAACTCGTCCCCGTCTCGTAAGTTATGGCCAAACCAAGATGTACCTTACTTGTACTCTAAAGGATATCCAATATAGATTAACTAGACCTGGATGGCGGTGGCATTACGCAATCTGCTCAACGCCACCGCCACGCTCTCTTTCTCGTTGTAGACAGCCGAACCAGCTACCAGTAAGTTGGCACCAGCTTTGACGACACGCGGCACTGTCTGCTCATGAATACCGCCGTCAACTTCGATATCACAGGACAGACCCCGTTGCGTAAGTATCTGGCGCAAACTAGCGATTTTAGGAAGCATCTCAGGAATGAAGTCCTGGCCACCGAAGCCAGGATTAACGGTCATAATTAATACTAAATCCAGCAGCGAAAGCATATCTTGCAACAGCCAGATAGGCGTGGAGGGATTAAGGGCAACGCCGACCTGTTTGCCTGCTGCTTTAACCTGTTGGATCACGCGGTGCAGGTGCGGACAGACCTCTTGATGCACGATGATCACATCAGCTCCAGCTTTGGCAAAGGCTTCGATATAGTCCTGAGGATTAGTAATCATCAGGTGTGCTTCAAGTGGAAGGCTGGTACTACGGCGTGTTGCCTCAACGATCATAGGACCCATCGTAATATTAGGGACAAAATGACCGTCCATAACATCAATCTGGATGCGCTGAGCCCCCCCAGCTTCGGCCTCACGAACCTGTTCACCTAGACGAGTGAAATCAGCCGAGAGAATAGATGGTACTAATCCAATCATCAAAAAACCACTTCTAGCGCCTCTGGCGCAATGTGCTTGCGGCAGCTGCGTCGAGCATCCAGGTCACTTCGCCCTGGGCGGGACGCACAATCTGCGCAGGATATTCTTCTGGCTGATAGTCTCCCTCCAGAATAGCTCGGACGGCGTCGGCTTTCTCAGCACCAGTGACCAAGAATAAAATGTGTTTAGCCGCGTTCAGTATCGGAGGCGTAAAGGTCAGGCGTGGAGGAGGCGGCTTGGGTACAGTAACTGGAATGACCAGCCGCTCCGTTTCTCGCAGTGATGCTTGATGTGGGAAAAGCGAGGCTGTATGCGCTTCCGGTCCCAGACCAAGTTGAATCAGATCAAAGCTTGGAACCCCGCTTGTGCCAAAGACGCGTCGCAGTTCCTGTTCGTATGTGGCTGAGGCTGCGACCAGATCACTCTCATCGGCAGGCATACGATGAATCTGGTCAGCAGGGATAGGCAATTTGCTCAACATGACCTCGTGTGCCAGATGATAGTTACTCTCTGTATCATCTGGAGGCACACAGCGTTCATCACCCCAAAAGACTTCTGCCTTTGTCCAGTCAATCTGATTGCAATAGAGCTCAAGCGCCAGCAAACCATAGAGCTTTTTCGGCGTAGAACCTCCGGAGAGCGCTATTGTGAAACGGCCTCGTGCTGCAAGAGCCTCGTTAGCAACCTGCACTACGTAGCGGGCAGCAGCATGGCTGAGCTGCTCTCCATCGGGAAAAATGGTAATCTTCATCTTGTCGGCCTAGGAGACCCCTTGGATTTATCCAGGGGAGGAATAGGCCTTCCTTTCTTGGGGCTTGGGCACAGGGGTAAACCTCTACTTTTTCCGTTCTTTTGCTCTATTGCGACCAACCAAGAGCGGAATGCCACCCATGTCAGGACGCGACAATCTTTGACTTTTGCACCCTGTGTTAGTCGCTTGTTGGTTCGATAGGCATGCAAGCTAATGGTGTTGCGTTTGCGGTCAAAACCACCTACTGTAGACAATCCGTACTTGGGATGTCTCACAATTGTTCCTCTCTTCAAGCCAAGGCTGCGAGTGGTGCCATAGGGCTTTCTCTCACCGCCTTTTGATGCTTGCAAGCGATGAATCTGACGCCTGTGGAGTTGCGCACCAACGACGTACCACAAGCGGGTACAAGTTGGTTGAGAAGCACCACTAACGGATGCCGCCATGACCCAACCATCAACCGCGTGCGAATCAAAGGCCTGCTTGGACTTGCTCTTGGTTTTCTTGAGTCCATACTTGTCTCGCAGGTCTTTTGTCTGGTGTCCTCGGCAAAGGTGCAGAGTCAAACCCATCTTTTTCAAGAGTTTGTAGAGGTGCTCTTTGCCGACCTGAACCGGACTAAATGACCCGTTCCACTTGCGCCCTTTGCCCTTACGGGTTTCAGCACACACATCCTCTACCATCACATCAGTCAGCGGCATGATCGATTTGAGTTGCATGACAACACGAGCTTTAGCTTCCCATCGACTCCGTGTAGAAGGCGGTATCCTCTTCTTGTGGTTGAGCCGATTGTCAAAACGCTTGGGCCTACGCCACTTGCGGTATCGTCTCGCCCGTCGCATGATTCGTCTGGTTTCAACCACATCTTTGACATGATCCGGCGCTTCCACCATCAGGTTAAGCACAGTATCTTTGGTGCCAACGACACTGTATCCTTCAAACTTGCTCCCAGGATCGACACCAACAACGAAGATCTGGTTGTCTGGTTCCTGTTCGTAGCACAGTTGCGCATAGAATAGGCCAAGCTTGTTTCGCTTGGGTTTGGCTTTGCCACTCTTGAATAAGTGGCGTGCTTTGGCGGGTGTACATGGCATAAGTGCCACTCCGCGTGTATCAACAACGGGTATTCTCAAGGGGATTTCCCTTCTCCTAGTCAACGCTAGGGTGATATGACCCTTCGTGATTGCAGTACAGGCTTAGATACTAGGTACCGTCTGCTTCGGCGTGGCAGGAAAAGGTTTAGATTAGGGTGGCGTCCAAACATTCTTGTAGCCCGTACCGCTGCTGCTCCAATTGGAGCCCACTAGACAAGAACTTCCGTTGCGCTAGCCGTTTCGCAAGCCCCTAGGATTTATCCAGGGGTTCTTGACAAGATGCTCCTATGCCAGCAAATCAAAGACCTCATGCAACGTCTCCTCATAGAGATGATCGCGACCCATAATCTCCAACTCATCGTTTAGTAACTCAGTTTCTTTGTGAGTTGCAGCCACATTCACAACTCTTTGCAGAGAAGGATTGTCTGGTACCTCCACAGAAGTAATCACATGCTCGTCATCGTCTCCACGATCGATCGTAAAGACGGCTTGCTTGCCATTAAGTGTACTGGTCAGACGAATGAGGCAGATGTTGCCAGGAGGCAATTCGGCTTGCACTCGCGGGCGAATGATGATATCAATGACTCCCCTCGTCTCACTTCCTGCTTCACCCAATGAATTGCCTGAAGGAAGCGATTCTACAAGTGCAGACGTTGGCACCCGTGTGGTCATATGCCAGAAGTACGTTCCTACCCCGGACTCATGACGGTGCTGTGGATTCTCCTCTGAGAGCTGCCAGCCAAGGCGTGTTTTCAACCAGGCAGCCAGCAAAAGCGCACGTATCGGATTAGAAGCACCTTTCCCGCCGATGGACTGGTGCGCAGTAGAAGGAACAGAGTACTCAATTTCGATTTTTTCGATGTTTACCATATACGGTCTGTATTCAGTGACATCAAAGAATTGGGCAACCATTTCACGCCAGGGGGTAATACGGCTCCAATTGAAATCGCTGAGCGCACAGTTGGGCGATGCTTGTAAGAGCGATGAGAGTGTACGAATGCGCTCTTCAGGTAATGAGAACTCGCTTGAATCGATGATAACCCGATTGCTGACATTAATTAAGCGCTGGAAGATGCTATTGTTGCTGGGAAGGTCGTTCACCCACCAGAGATAAATAGGCAGGTCCGGTTTAAGCAGCGGTTGGATAATAGTAGTCGCCGATTGAATTGCTGCGCCACTGAGCAATACAGTAACCTGTTCAAAGTGATGGCGCATGATATCTGAAATGATGGGGAAAGAACGCAATGTTACCCATGTTGTAACTCCGGAAGGTGATTTTTCACTTGTATCAAGAATTATAAGGGTAACTCGTGCTATATGTGTATTAGGCAAATCACGTAAGAGCGCACTTGCTTTATAAGCCGATGCGATGTCGAGGGCACAAATAACGAGATTGAGTACGCTGGTACGTACGTTCATATTTTGACTGATACGCATATTATCGGCTGCCAGATGCCAGAGGAAGGTCAGCTCATCCTCGATATGCTCCGGGCGTACCTGCTTGCCAGCCCAGGGTAAACGTTTTCCCTGATCAGGGGATGTATCTGTTGCCATTTCCACTACCTTCCTCTTTTTTATGAACATCATTGTTCTCCGCAACAACGATGGACTATCACGGACGGCGCCAACGGCGGCCATCGCGCCAAATGAACTCATCGGCTACCTGCGGTCCCCAGGTGCCGGACTCATAGGTTGCAATTGTATCCCTCGACTCATTCTTCCATTCATCGAGGATACCCTGGATGAAGGCCCATGCGGCTTCAACTTCGTCTCGACGTGTAAAGAGGGTCGAATCACCATGCATCGTATCAAGCAAGAGACGCTCGTAGGCCTCTGGTTGCTCACGCACAAAGGAAGATCCATAGAAAAAGTCCATATTGACCGAGCGGATCTGCATATCGCTTCCTGGTACCTTGGCACCAAACTTGAGCGAGATGCCCTCATCCGGCTGGATACGCAGGGTGAGAACATTGGGCTCAACCTGTCCCTGGGCATCGCTCTTTTTAAAAAGCATCAATGGTGCCTGCTTAAACTGAATAGCAACTTCACTTACGCGCTTAGGCAAGTGTTTGCCTGTACGCAAGTAGAATGGTACATCGGCCCAGCGCCAGTTATCAATAAAAGTTTTCATTGCAACATAGGTTTCCGTAGTGGAATTGGGCGACACACCAGGCTCCTGCAAGTAACCGGGAACTTCGTGTCCACCAACCCAGCCTGGACCATATTGCCCACGGACGGTGTTGGTAAGCACATCACGTCCCGACAGGTGCTGTAGGGCGTGAAGGACTTTCACCTTCTCATCGCGGACCGCGTCGGCGTCGAAGGCAATTGGTGGTTCCATTGCCACAAGAGTAAGCAGTTGCAGCATATGGTTCTGTACCATATCGCGGATGGCCCCTGACTCTTCATAATAGCTAGCACGGCCCTCTATACCCAGATTTTCCGCTACCGTAATCTGCACGCTGTCAACATAGCGACGGTTCCAAACTGGCTCAAAGATGCCATTAGCCAGACGGAAGACGAGGATATTCTGTACGGTCTCCTTACCCAGATAATGATCGATACGATAGATCTGCTCTTCTTTGAAAACCTTGCCAACCTGACGGTTCAGCTCACGTGCCGAAGGGAGGTCATGCCCAAAGGGTTTCTCAATAATAATACGAGTCCACCCTTTACGATTACGATTCAGCCCTGCCGCCCCAAGCTGCTGGATAATGTCTGGATACTGACTAGGTGGCGTCGACAGATAGAAGAGGCGGTTGCCACTAGTACCACGCTCCTGGTCGAGTTTGCTCAATAAACTGCTGAGTTTTTCATAGCCAGCTGGATCATGGAAGTCTGACTGCAGGTAATGAATACCAGCAGCAAAACTCTCCCATACCTGGGGATTGACGGGTTTTTGCCGCGAATACTCGTTAATAGATTCAAGTGCCTGCTTGCGAAACGTTTCATCGTCGTAGGGTCGACGTGCAAACGCTACGACAGAAAACCCTGCCGGTAGTGGGTGCTCTAGAGCCAGATTATAGAGTGCGGGCAGCAATTTGCGGTGTGTCAGGTCACCGGTTGCACCGAAAATGACCATGATGCACGGCTCTAGACTTTCTTTAGTGCGTATTCCCTCGCGAAAGGGATTTGGCGCCTCTACGACGCTACGCTGAGGCATGAGAACTCTCCTGTTGGGTATAACGGACGCGATAAATCGGGTTCCTAATGCTCGGGCAATCAATTGCCTGACGGATGCGATAAATCGAGTCCCTACCTTCTCACCCGATAAATCGGGCTTTTTGACTCACTCACGTGAGCAATGACGATTAATGCGCTGTCTGGCGCTCTTTAATCGCGTTCTTCTTGCTCTCGATACCCGCAAACAACTGGTGGAAGGAATCGGCAAACTTTTGCACACCTTCATCCAATAGCTGCTGAGTGACTTGGTTGTAATGGATACCCAGCTTCTCCAGCTCGTCCAACGTTTGCTTCGCGCCTTCCAGATCGTCATCGATGCTACAACGTGTGCGACCATGATCACGGAAGTTATTGACAGTCTCAAGTGGCATCGTGTCCACTGTGCTGGGACCAATCAATTCCTCAGCATAGAGTATGTCGCGGTAGGCCGGATTCTTCGTGCTGGTACTGGCCCATAGTGGCCGTTGCACATGTGCACCTGCCTGTCGGAGCGTCTCAAAGCGCGGCGTGCTGAAGATCTGCTTGAAGTCCTGATAAACCAGACGGGCGTTAGCAATTGCTGCCTTGCCTTGCAGCGACTTGAGCTTCTGCTGCTCGGCAGAATCGCTGCTCGCCTTGATCTTATTATCGAGCAATTTATCGACCAGAGTATCGACGCGGCTAACAAAGAAGCTAGCAACCGATGCCAGAGTGCGGATGTCCTTACCCTGAGCTTTGCGATCCTCCAATGCACGCTGGTATGCGTCTGCAACTTGGCGATAGGACTCGATAGAGAATATCAGCGTGATATTGACGTTGATGCCGTTACGCAGCGTCTCATAAATGGCAGGGATACCTTCGGGTGTGGCCGGGATCTTAATCATCAGGTTGGGGCGATCAACCAATTGCCAGAAGCGGCGTGCTTCAGCAATGGTACCCTCTGTATCGAGGGCCAGATCAGGTGAGACCTCAAGGCTCACATAGCCATCCTGTCCTACAGTGTTATCATAGATTGGGCGCAGCAGATCAGCGACAGTACGAATATCCTGAATGACGACGGCTTCGTAAATGTCGCTAGTGGTTTTACCTTCACTGATAAGCTGCGAGATCTGGTCATCATAGGCATGACCGCTACTGATCGATTTTTCAAAGATAGTCGGGTTTGCCGTGACACCGACGACACCATCCTCGTCCAGCATACGCTTGAACTGGCCGGAGACAAGCTGAGCACGATCAATATTATCATACCAGACGCTCTGTCCCAGCGTCTTAAGTTCTAGTAATGGATTAGGCATAACAAACTCCTCTATTGTGCACAGTACACTAACCATCTTTATCATATCACATCGGGTCACTCTTGCAGATACGAGTACCCCGACCCTACTATAGACAATCCCTATCTCGGCCAAGAGTTAATTCCCTTGTCTTGAACTAAGTTTTCCGTTCAGGACTGCAAAGATCTGACTGGCTATCGAAGAGGAAAAGAGACATAATAATGAGAGAAGTAAGATGAGTATCGACATAGGTTCGAAAGAGAGACAAAAATTAGATGAGAGATCAGAAACTTGAGAGTTGCGATGCTATGAAAGAATTTGGTCGAGCGAAGGCCCCTCCTACAATACTCTTGGAGAAACCTGAGTGGAAGGAATTTCTTCTACAATTTCTTAAAAAAGATATTGATGAAGAAACGAAGGCATTGTTCCTAGATTTCGATGGTACGATGGCACGTTTTACAAAAACTGCAGATCAGACGTTGGCAGTACATGGCTTCTTCTCAGCTGTAAAGATATTCCTGGATAAGGGCTATAAAGTCGCGATCATTACTGGTAGACCTATCGAAGGGACAGAACGTATACAACTCGCAACCGGTGAAGTTATCAAAGAGGAAAATGGTGTAATCGAAGCTCTCAAAAGATCAGGTGCTGATGAAGAGCTTATAAACAGGCTCTACATTTTCGGTAGCCATGGCGTTCAGCAAAGGGCACATGAAACTGACTTGGAAGTGCAAAATGATCCAAAGGCCGAGCCCTTTATTGAGCCGCAGAACCAATTGCTAAGTCATCTCCAAAAGCTTATCGAAAACAATCACATTCTAAAAGGCTTAGCCATTTCGATTGAAAAGAAAACCTTAGGAGCAACCATCCACTACCGAGAAGTCGCAGCATCTCAGCGTCAGGAAGTAAAGGATGAACTCGGTAAGCTATTATCAAAGGTTTTGCCAGAAAAATCGAATAACATGAACTTCAGCCCTCTGGAGGACCAGAATAATGAAGACTACAAGAAATTTACCTACAACTCAGCCACAGAATCATTCGAAATACGCCTGAACCCAGGAACTACAGATGTAGAAATTAATAAAGGAACTTCTGTGAAGGCTCTAGCTGAAAAATGGGACGTGAAGGTTGCTATTGCTTTTGGTGATGATACAACAGACCTCGACATGCAAAAAAGACTGGCAGAACTCAATCTCACAGCTACTGCGTTTGTGGGCGTCAAACACAGCAAGACTCCAGATGATATTATAACGGGTTCTACTATTGTAGTCGAAGGACAAGAGAGTTCAGTGGGGCTTCTGACACAGATGGCAAACAAGGCCAAGCGTCAGACAGCGGCTCCAGCTGCATAAGAAAATATTCACTTTGGGCACAGATGACCAAGAAAGCTCAGGACCAGAGACCTAAGCCTTAGACCTTAATCTCTGCGAGCCTTCTGCTGCAGCTCATACAGCTTGCTGATCGCCTCAATAGGCGTTAGTTCATCAATCGCTAGATTCTTGAGTTCCTCAACCAGCGGATGGGGCTCGGAGGCAAAGAGGGTCATTTGCCAGGCAGCAGGCATGGTCATATCACGCATGGCTTTGCGGCGCGTCTTGGCATCACCCTTGCGTTCGAGTTCTTCAAGAATTTCCTGGGCGCGGTGAATGACTGGACGCGGGATGCCTGCGAGTTGTGCGACATGGATGCCATAGCTGCGATCGGCTCCCCCCGGAATGATCTTGCGCAGGAAGACGACCTGACCGTTTTCTTCAGTAACCGCAACATTCATACAACGAATGCGGGGTAGCAATTGGGCTACTTCGACCAGTTCGTGGTAGTGGGTAGCGAAGAGTGTACATGCACCACTACGCTTATTATTATGCAGGTATTCGACCACAGAACGGGCAATTGCCAAACCATCATAGGTGCTGGTACCACGTCCAATCTCATCCAAGATGATCAGGCTACGTGGGGTCGCATGATGCAAAATATTGGCCGTTTCGACCATCTCAACCATAAAGGTACTCTGGCCCGTCGCCAAATCATCCTGGGCACCGATTCTGGTAAAGATGCGATCAACTAGCCCGATCGTCGCAGCTTCCGCTGGCACATAGCTCCCGATCTGGGCCATCAGAATGATCAGCGCGACCTGACGCAGGTACGTTGACTTACCAGCCATATTAGGTCCAGTGATAATGCAAATCTGGGCTTCATGGTTAGAGAGATTGGTGTCATTGGCAATAAAAGCGGTATCCGAGAGGGTCTGCTCAACGACTGGATGGCGACCAGCCACAATGTGAATACTATCGCCCTCGTTAAGCTGGGGTCGGCAGTAGTTGTATTTGGCTGCGACCTCGGCCAGACTCAGGTAGACATCGATTTCGGCAAGTGCATGGGCCGTTGCCAGAATGCGCTCAGAAGCATGGATGGCAATATCTGCCCGAAGTTGTACGAAGAACTCGTTCTCCATTTTATTGATGCGGTCCTGGGCATTGAGTACGAGGGTTTCGTATTCTTTCAGGTCGGATGTGATATAGCGCTCGGCATTGGTAAGCGTCTGGCGGCGGACGTAGTCTGCTGGTACACGGTTCAGGTTAGCATTGGAGACCTCGATAAAATAGCCTGAGGCCTTGTTGAAGCCTACTTTGAGATTGTTGATACCAGTGCGTTTGCGCTCACGCTGCTCCATCTGGGCAATCCACTGGCGTCCATTCTGTGAGGCATGTTTCAGCTGATCAAGTTCGGCACTAAAATGATCACGAATAATCCCGCCTTCGGTAATGCTAACTGGTGGCTCATCAACAATGGCATGCTCGATGAGCGAGATGATATCTTCGTTATCAGCCAAACGCTGCATGATACCAGCGAGCACAGGCATGCGTGTTGTGTCATCCTCTGATAGGCAAGTACGTATCTCGGAAGCTGCACGCAGACCGTTGGCAAGAGCAATCAGATCACGTGGTGTGGCAATGCGTTGGCGTACACGATTGATCAGGCGTTCAACATCACCCGCCTTCTTGAGGGCCTCGCCCAGGCGAGCTTGCAGCAGAGTATCTTCGAGCAATTCACAGATCGCTTGCTGGCGTTGTTCTAAGACAATCATATCGAGCAGTGGCTGACCAATCCAACGTCGCAAGAGACGTCCTCCCATTGGAGAACGTGTGCGATCGAGAACCCAGAGCAAAGAACCCTTTGTAGAGCCACTACGACCAGTCTCGAAGAGTTCCAGATTGCGGCGTGTATAGGGATCAAGAGTCATAAAACCGCTGGTAGAGTAGGTTTCTAACGCGATGAGTTGCTGTAGCAGTCCCTTTTGGGTCTCCTGTACATATGCCAGAACAGCGCCCGCAGCACGAATTGCCAGGATCAGACGATCACAGCCAAACCCCTCCAGAGAGGCAACGTTAAATTGGCGTAAAAGGCGATGACGAGCATCATCCTCTGTGAAGTAACGAGCATCATAGGGCGTAACGTGACCAGCAATACCCTCTAGCGCCTTAGTCAGCGGTGCAATTTCATCTTCCTCATCGTCTTCTTCAACATCCGGTATGTCTGCATTGGGATTGCCATTGCTGCCAACTTTGGTGACTTGTTTCTCATTCATCACAGCTGCCAGCCAACGCCGTTTGCGACTACCCTGGCGACTATAGTTAGCTTCCACCAGTACCTCAGCTGGCCCAACACGAGCAATCTCTTGCTGGATGGCAAGTTGTGGCTCGGACGTACTGAACTGGGTAACGGCGAATTCTCCTGTGGTGATATCGATATAGGCAATACCAACGGCATCCCGGCCAGCAACGACTCCGGCCAGAAAATTGTTACGCTTGGCGGCCAGCATAGCAGGGTCAATCACAGTACCTGGCGTGACTATACGAACAACTTCCCGATCAACTAATCCTTTGGAAAGAGCGGGATCACTGGTCTGTTCACAAATGGCGACCCGGTAGCCCTTGCTCACGAGGCGTGCAATATAGCCATCGGCAGCATGATGTGGAATGCCAGCCATTGGTGATTTTTGGCCACGTCCGAAATCGCGGCGTGTAAGTGCTATTTCCAGTTCACGAGCCACGATTTCAGCATCATCATCGAACATCTCATAAAAGTCACCCATGCGAAAAAAGAGAATGGCATCGGGATTTTGCTGCTTAATTCCTAAGTACTGTGTGCGCACCGGACTATGAACCTGATGCTCTTTTTCGTATCCTTCAAATAACACTTTCAACCTACCCCCTTACTTGGTAGTCAGATAGACTCGATCAACGCCTCTACCATACACATCCCGCTTGTAATCGCTGATTACAAAACCATTCTTTACATAGAGGACAAGAGCGGCAACATTAAGTGGAGAAACCGTTAAGTATATTTCCTTATAATCTTGATTGTTGCGAATTTCACTGCGAACCGTGTCAACTATCTTTTTGCCCAATCCTTTACCTCTGTACAAAGAATGTACAACGATAGAAAAGATCTCATAGATTCCCTCTTCTCTGGAGTTATCTTCGTTCCATTGAGTTCTATATGCACCCCATGCGACTAATTTTCCTTGATCATAGACTCCATATCCTCTACAGATATGGCCATTAGTAAATAAAAATGCCAGACCTTCTTTACTACATTTCACATACAGTATTTTATCAGGGGCATGATCTTCTTCGAATTGCATAATTTCTTCGATGTTATCCATCGATAGCTGGCGTATATCCACAAGCTCTAGCCTTTCTTATCGCCCTTTTCAATTGTTGCCAGGAAAATGCTGCAATAGAAATACTCTGTACTCTAGAGATTCTCTGAGAACGCTTCTGCAAGCTCAGCCTGGAAACTCTTAGCCTCCCCGCAAGGTATCATAGCTGTACACGAGCCATTCGTCAAGCTAAATGTAGAGTTTGGGAGTGTGGATGTTTCCTGACCTTGGCAAACCAGGCACAAGGAAGGACCACAAACCAGACATTTCTTCGGACAAACCAGACAGTTTGCCCTCTCCAATACAACAGGACCAAACTGTCTGGTTTGTCCTGGTAAATCACATCGCCCTTTGTTACTCTTAAAATCAGATCAGAAACAAGATCGATTGTGTAAGGGCTTTCTAGAGGATAGGTCTTACCCACTGCTGACCGCTTCTCAGATAAAGAAAGAGGGTCATCAAAGACCATGTCAGGAAGTTGCTTAGGTGCCTCCAGCATAGGAAAGAGAGATTGTAATCATGCGACCAAAACTCAAGGCTGATACGTTCTATACCCCCGTTCCCGATGGTGTCTACTTCCGCAATAACCAGACCTCTTTCAGGATCAAGGGCAAGGTGATCTATCGCTGGGTAGAACGCTTGGCTCCGTATCTGAATAGCCAGCATACCCTCGAAGAGATCACTGAGGAACTCGATTCAGAGAGGCAAGCCATGGTCACGGACTTGGTAGAGACCTTAACGACCAACCACTTCCTCAAAGATAGTAGCACACTTTACTTTTCTCCGACGAGGTCAGTAGGTGAGTTCGTTTGCACAGGTCAAAGCGTACGGGAACAGCTGGTTTTATTGCAATGACTATTGCACACCGCTGTTACCAAGGCTCTGGCGAGGTTTGTTAGGAAACGCCCTCCTAGTACCATAAAGTTTCCACTCAAGCGCTCTCCTTCCTTTGATATCGAGCGAGCCACCACCACTTTTGCCTATCTCGCGCTGTGTTTTGAATTACTTACTTTCCAAGAAGGCTACAAAGCCTTTATGAGTAAAGCGGAGAGTGTTTGGTTAGCACTCTCTCTGCCACCTGTACTTCAGCTTATACTTTTTATACCCTTATTGAGTTGACATAGGTGCGGAAGGTTTCTTGTCCTTCGCGAATTTTAGCTTTGAGTGTCTCGACATCATAGCCATCCAGGGTGCTTGCATCACGCAAAATGGGTGGGCACTCGCCAATTTCGAGTAGCAGTTTAGGGAGTACACCAAATGCGATAGTGCGAAGGTTACCATCGGGCAGGAGGTGTGCTTGCTCCAGATCTTGGCAGCAGCGCACTATGGCTGTTAGTTTCTCGTCTTGAGTGATACTTTTGTTTATCTCGTCATAACATTTATCGATAATAGCATTGGCAATTGTCAGACATTCGTGCCATGTTGCTTTTTTGGTCATATAGCATTGTCTATTGTTATAGAATGTGTAGAATGGGTCTAGGCAACTGTTTCCTACGGGGTGGCCAGCCTCACCATAACGGGGATCTATCTCTTCGCCTCCTCTCCGACATTTAAACTTTTCCCGTAGTTCTTCGTGCCCTCTCTCGGTATAGTTGGCATTACCCCAGCCAAACTGTTCACCAGGCCAGTTCCCGAGGAATCCTCTATAGCCTATCTGGAATCCTTCCTTTGCTTTGCCCTCTTTCACTTCTCGGTACATACCTGCAATAGCTATGTCATGCATCTCCTGCAAATACTGTCCATCTAGCTTTCTCGGGTTGTGTCCATCGAATTTTAATCCTTCGATACACAGTCCATCTAACATGAAATTAAGTAGTCTTAAAGTACCAGCTATAAAGGATGGTTTCTCATCATGTTCAAACTTTAGACCGTCACTCTGCTGATATCGTCCATCAACGCCCAGGCGCCAAGCATCATCAACAGAAATATTCCTCAAAAAAGATATTTTATGCCATTTAGAGCTTAGCTCTCTTTTTATATCTTTAACTTGTATAGATGCCTTATCTCGCTCTTCTTGTATTTCTTTGATTGTCCACCCGTGACCATCAATCCTTCTTTGTTTTAGGGTTTCTTCAATATTTCTATCAATAGAAGTAAAGACTTCATTATATTCTATTGTGATTTCTGTTCTAATTCCTAGTTTTTCATATAAAACAACATCAAATCTTTTTCTTGTTTGTATCTCTTCTTCAGTCCTATTTTTAAGTTTTTGTTTATCTTGTTCTAAATCATCTAAAATTTCATCATAAGTTTTAATAAAATCAATAAACTGATCCCGCAAAAATCCTAAGGTTTTTTGACGTGCTTTTGGATCAGTTTTTATTAATGCACCTTTATACATTTCAACATGCTTTTCACTAAATTCATCTAATTCTTTTTTTCTTTTTTGTAGATTTTTTTGTTTAGTTGTATAATCTTCATGAAAACAATCTCTTTTTTGCATTTCATCATTGATTTGATTTATTTGATCAACCTCACTAGCCGGATATTTAGGCGTACGTATGTCAGTCCTTACGTCATCAACAGAAGTAGTACTCTGATCTCTACCTGTTCCTGAAAGAGCGTGTTCGTCGGATAAGAGCTTTTCAAAACGTATTCTTATTGGAGCGGAAACGGTTTTTTCCGCTGAATGGCAAACTTGCCTTGAGGTACGCTCATTTTGAGGAGAGGATAGAGACCATTTCGAGCTCGTCTCATGTGAAGTTTGCCATTCAGCCTTTTCCTAGATTGGCAAACTGGGGTTGAGACAAGGTGAGAGGAAGAGATTATCCTTGCTCCAACGACGCATGCCTCACCCAAAGATTGCTTTTCTAGAAGAAATCTAATGCCATAGTAGTTCTTCTTGAGAATTTTTCGGATTGCCTAAAAGATAAGGAAAGATCAGAAATAGCATTAAATTATATAAATGTTTTACAAGATCTACATTCACACAGTTTTGAGGAGCTTAAAAATACACACGGTTATCAAAAACTTAGTACCTTCCTTTTTAAAGAGTAGGCCATCTTCCTCTTGACTGCGGATGGCGGTAAGCCCATAATGGAGTACAGCAGCAGCAATGATCGTGTCTACACCACACTTATAAAATTTCCTGTGTTGAACAGGCAGGAAAGCACATAAAATAGCCTGAGAAGATGACTCACCTATCAAAGAGACTTAAAATCTTCTGG
>DASYAN010000144.1:0-3490 GCA_036501345.1 Ktedonobacteraceae bacterium | reverse complement strand
ATTATCTATCAGGGACTATAGAAAAGCAGTGGCTAAAGCGATATATCGCAGATACCTTATTGGCAACTGCTCTGCCTCTTGGAGTCACCGCAGCCATTTATGTTCTACATCTTTATCCTGCAATTCCCAATATTTCGTTTATTTATCTCTTGATTGTGCTTGCCTTATCTAGTACCCGTGGACTTTATGCAGCCATCATCACATCTATTGTAGCCGTTCTCTCATTTGATTTTTCTCTTACTGAGCCGCTCTATACCTTTACAATTGCCAGACCTGAAGATTGGCTGGCCCTGTTTATATTCCTGGTCACAGCCATTATCACCGGGCGGCTAGCCTCTGCATTACACCAGCGAGCTGAGCAAGCAACTCAACATGCAAAAGAAACCCGAGAACTCTATGATCTGGTCAATGCTACGACAAATGAAGAAAGCTTGGACCGTCAGTTGAACATTGTGGCTTGTGCCATCGTAAAAAATTTCGCTTCGCTAGGAATATGCGATTGCGCCTTTCTCGTACCTGATGCAAGTGGTCAGCTTACTTTACAGGCAGATGCCTGCCAACCAACAGAGCAAATAATTCTTTCTTCCGACGAACGAAAAACGGCTGCATCAGTGATGATAGAGAAAAAAGTCATTGATTTCTATCATGACTCTACAGTATCACCATCTACAAGAACAAGCCTGCACCGTTATACTCGCATAATAAGTGCCAAGTCATCTGCACTCGGCTATGTTCGTTTACAACCTCTACAGTCAGGACAGCGTGTCGTTGGAGTTACACGCTTACTTATGCGAGAGCGTGTGCAGCATTTCTCTATTGAGCGCGGTCAGTTGGCAAAAGAGCGGTTAAGCTCACAAATGGCGTACTTCTGGACATTTCTGGATCAGGCTGCTGCGATGATTGAACGTGCCCATTTGCATCGTGAGGCAATGCAGATCGAGTTACTGAAACGCACAGACTCGCTGCGCTCTGCACTACTTTCTTCAGTTTCTCATGATCTACGCACGCCATTATCTTCAATCAAGGCAGCGGCCAGTAGTCTGCTGCAGGATGATGTGCAGTGGGATGATGAAACCCGCAGTAGTTTTCTGTTGACTATTGAACATGAAGCTGATCGGCTCAATCGTCTGGTTGGCAACCTACTAGATATGTCACGTATCGAAGGAGGTGCACTGAAAGCGGAAAAAGAGTGGTATCCTATCAGTGAATTGATACACGATGTTTTAGGGCACCTACAAGGCGTCTTGCCGGAACGCGAAATACGTGTCTGCCTTCCTGATGATCTACCTCCAGTTGAGTTGGATTACTTACAAATGGATCAGGTTCTCACAAATCTAATTGAAAATGCCGCACGTTATACCCTACCAAGCTTGCCTATTGAAATATCTGGCGAAGCCACTGATGAACATGTCATAATCAGTATTGCCGATCACGGACCAGGAATTCCACCTCATGATATTGAGCGTATCTTTGACAAGTTCTATCGAGTATCTGGAACGATCCGCAGGACTTCCAGTGTGATGGGAACCGGTCTGGGACTAGCAGTTTGTCGTGGGCTAGTCGAAGCCCACGGAGGACATATCTGGGCAGAAAATCGTCCCGGTGGAGGCGCTATCTTGCGTTTTACTTTACCTTTAACAAAGACGGAAGGGAGAATATTATGACTAAGAGCGGGGCTCGTATCCTCGTTGTTGATGATGAGATTGAAATTTTGCGTGCATTGCAACGCAGTTTGACTGTGCATGGTTTTGAGGTATTTACAGCTTCTAATGGAGAAGAGGCATTAGATGGGGTCTCCCGCCACCGTCCTGATCTCATACTGCTCGATCTGGGCTTACCTAGTATGAGCGGGTTAGAAGTTTGTGAGCGAGTACGTACACAATCAAATGTGCCTATTATTGTGCTTTCTGTCAAAGATACAGAACGCGACAAAGTACAGGCGCTCGATCTTGGGGCTGATGATTATGTTTCTAAACCCTTTGGTGTGAATGAAGTACTGGCACGCGTTCGTGTGGCTCTTCGTCATGCAGCTCAAGTTCAAGCCGGAATCGAGCCAGTATTTACTGCAGGACCTTTGAGTGTCAATTTTGCCCAACGTCTTGTGCAAGTAAATGGACAGGAAGTGAAGCTAACACCAACTGAATACGATTTACTCAAAGCTCTGATAAAAAACAATGGGAAAATCATGACTCGACAAATGTTACTCTCGCAGGTCTGGGGAACTGGCTATGGGAGTGAAGCACATTATCTGCATGTCTATATTGGTCAACTGAGGCGTAAGGTCGAACCCGATTCCGCCCACCCCCGTTTCATCCTAACGGTGTCAGGGGTTGGCTATCGTTTTAATGCTGATGAATAACCAGGAAGAATGGGAAGCCAGCACTTGAAAAACGGGTGAATTACTAGAGTCGGAGCAACATTCAACTTACACGACAATACTATCAATATCGGGACCACGCACCAATGGATTGAAGAATTTGATGGTATTATACCCAGCATTCAGGTGTACTGTGATGCTGAGTGTTCTAACCACATTCCACTTGTTTGTGCTAGATGCATAAATGGCTATGGGTGATCCACCGTTCACACTTACATCCAAGACCCTGCCACCATTCCCAGAAATGTAGTAGAGGCTAAGCATGTAATCACCTGTACTCTTCCCACTAATCCTATTGAACTGTAAAGTACCACTTTCACCAGAATTTTTTCCATAACCAATGTTTCCTATCCTTCTTCCGCTAGAACAGCTAGAACACTTAATCACGTCTTCATCACCAGTTAGAGTATTTTCCGGTGCTTCAGCTTCATAACTTGTGCCCAAGGGTGATTGTGCCACTGGACTGTTGGTGGCCTGTCCAAGGCTGGATGAAGAAGGCAGCCTAGTGAATGCCAGCAGCAGCACAAGCATTGCTAAGGTAGCTAAGAGGGTCATTGAGAGAGTGATCAGAGGCAGCCAGGAAGAAGGCATGCGAAATCGCAACCTTGACCTACTTCTCATACTACCAACCACATGTTGAACGAGAATAGGAAGGGCCCATCACCAAATTAAGTGAGCTTGCTTGCT
Source organism: Ktedonobacteraceae bacterium (assembly GCA_036501345.1). Taxonomy (GTDB): domain Bacteria; phylum Chloroflexota; class Ktedonobacteria; order Ktedonobacterales; family Ktedonobacteraceae; genus DASYAN01. The sequence goes on along the minus strand of DASYAN010000144.1, from coordinate 426 downwards.
TGATGAACAATAGGCAGAAAGCAAGAGCTCTTTCACGAAAAAGGAGATGTGTGCCATGAAAAGGGAAGAAGTTCTGCCCTAAGCAGGCAAAAAGCAGGGAGCGTTCACATCAGCTTGAGAGATTCTGGTTCAAGTGGCCTGAACCAGCCCAACAAGAGCATTGAGCAAAAACGAGAGGGATCTCATCAAGTCGTTCACAGAGCCGTACGAGACGCTCTGGAGACACAGCTTCTCAGTCGAGGAAAGGGAACTTGAGAGGGTAATGGGTCATACTAGGAGGATGATTCTTTCCAGATTGTAGCGATGAAGAAACAGGTCGAAACAAATAATACGCATAAGTATTGATGCGCGAGAAATGATTTTGAGCTTACATAACAGTTATCTTGCACTGACGGTTTATATTCTTTAATAACAGTGAATATTCAT
>DASYAN010000143.1:0-11746 GCA_036501345.1 Ktedonobacteraceae bacterium | reverse complement strand
TTTGAGTTCTGGTGTAGTTGCTGCTACCCGACAATCCGCATCGAGCTGTATGAGTGTCCCTGGCTTGTCTACTAGTCGATCCCCCACGTATACCTGACCTGCCATAATTATGGCACGTGCTCGTTCACGACTAATGGCCAGTCCCCGTCGTACCAGTGCTACATCTAGCCGCTCTTTATTCGCTGCCATGCTTTCTTTTGCCTTTCACAATATCGTGATAGAAAGATTCTAGCAGGCATGAGGATGGTTTACAAGTGGTCAAATACACTTGCTATAGTTCTCACGGGAGCTTGAGGCCACATATGAGCTCATATGTGGCCTCACCAACGTGGTGGGCTACATCAAGGACGTCAAAGATATTTAACATAAATTTACCATAACCGCCAACGAAGGGGCTATTAAAAAGTGGATGCTTACAAATCGGCCTGGGGAGCGGGTAGAGAGGAAAAGATAGATCGTGGCGATGATAAGGTGAAGCGAAGCTTGCCATTTGCTGTCGCTTCACCTACTGTGCAGTTTTAACAAGCAGTGCTGTAAAAAACCATATTTATACAATCACGGTTGTGAACATATAATACAGCTACAGCACAGGGTCTAGAGCAATGCCTTCCATCGCCGTTTGTAATAGATAGTCAGTTACTGCATTTGCATTATTGGTTTCGCGATAGACGGCTAGCTGACGATCAGCCCCAGTCCCGCGAGAGTCCTCTAACAAGGCACGTAGATAATGGATTTCATGTCGGGTATCCAAATCATCCAACACATCATCTACGAAATCAAGCAACTCATTGATCGAGTCACGCATACTCAAACTGCGCTGCTGCCCAAAATCAATGATTTGAGCATCCAGCCCGTAACGAGCTGCACGCCACTTGTTCTCCTCGATATAATGGCTAGGAAACACATGCGTCTGCATATTACGCTTATGGAGCCATGTTAATTTTGCTACTAGTGCTTGGCAGAGGGCTGCCAGTGCAATCGAGTCCTCTATCGTTGCAGGCATATCACAAATGCGAAACTCAATGGTGTCAAAGAATGGATGTGGACGAATATCCCACCAAATCTTCTTCGCATTATCGATGCAACCGCTGTTTACCAGATCTGCTACATAATGATCGAACTCAGCTGTTGATGCGAAGGGGTTAGGAATGCCAGTGCGAGGATAGCTTTTCCGGACAATCGAGCGATACGACTTTATGCCGGAGTTGCGACCCATCCAGAAGGGAGAGTTTGAGGAAAGAGCAAGGAGATGAGGAAGCCAAGTACGCAATTGATTCATAAGCGGAATGGCTATCTCATGTCGCTGAATTCCTACATGAATATGCAAGCCGAAAACTATGGATGAGCGTGCTGCGTCCTGCAATTCTTCTATCAAATCATCATAACGTTGCATATGTGTGTGTCGCTGATCGTGCCAGTGTGAGGTTGGATGAGTTCCTGCTCTGATAAATGTCAGGCCGTCCTCTTCTAATAACCGCGCTAACATGTTCTGCTTCTGTTGCAGATCGAGATGTAGAGCTGTGATATTGGGACAAATGTGAGTATTCAGTTCTACAGAGCACTGTGGTGTCTCCGCCTTAATAAAATCACCTAAGATCGGAGCCCCTTTGCCTAGGATTGTATGAATGTGCGAAACCAGTTGACCTGTATTTCTGTCTACCATCTGAAATTCTTCTTCGACGCCGAGGGTAAATTGAGAGTTCATAGCGTTCTCCTTTCAGAGGCCGTGATCGGATGGATATGAGTGTAAAGCACGAGCAGTGTCAGTTGCGTTTCTGGATGGCATGCGACGTACTACCTTTCATTTGACGGTATTGCCTGAATATAAGGGGTAGGGATAGACTAGGTAGGATAAACCTACAAAAAAAGGAGAAGATACGTAGGGACAGACGGTTAGAGATGAATGGTAATGGAACAAACAGCGGGGAAAGGCATGGGACCATAGGATTGGTATTGTATAGATCTGGCGAATGGTGGCGCGCTACAGTACGCAAAATCAGCATACAGGCACCTCTGAGTCAAAGCGCTCCTGCACAGATTGCTCTAGCAGAGAACATTCCAGCAAAAAACCACTGAGACTCACAGTCTACACAAGTGCTCTCAATCTGTCAAGAGCCGATGGGGCGTCATTTTTTGTTGGATGAGCTGATCGCTTTAAAGAGGCAAAGCGAATTTTTAAACTCATTAAATTTCACCTGCAGACTACCACAAACCTGTACTATTCCCTCTCAACCGATGCGAGAGAAACAGCAAAGGCAGGATGTCGTTGTGCCTTTATTGCTGAGTTATGTCACTTTTTGCCAATTCCAATCGTGTTATGGGTAAATTGAAGGCTCGTAAAACGATTTTGAAAAGAACATATGGCCCGAAGGAAGAGGTATCAAATGGCAGATACCCAACCACAAACCCAAAGCAGGATGGCTAACATATCGGCACGTTCAGGACAGAGAGTCCAGCCAAGCGGCCAGAGAGCAATCCAGGAAAGCATAGCATCTTCTGAGGCTGTTACTTGCCACCAGATGCAGCCGCACTATCCCAACTGGCCAACTTCCAAGCCTGGGCCTCTGGCTAAACAGGCTCCACTTGGTCAAAGACCAATCAATTTATTGCGTCGCGAGCAGATGGTTGAGGTTGGCTAGCTATAATTGAAGGAGTCTTTTATGCCAAATGTCGAGGAGGTTTTACTGGCAAGAGTATCACCTATAACATGTTATACCTTCCATTCACTGATGAATGCAGTTGGGAAGTCCTATGTTATGCAAGGACAGCATCCAATTACGCTCTTTGTACCTAATGACGCCGCTTTTGAAGGCCTTCACGAAGGGGCCGTCTATAATTTTCTTAAAGATATCAACAAACTCGAAGAACTGCTGGATTTTCATTTTGTTCCCATGAGATTGACCACACCAGACGTGGCTAGTTTTGCATTGCAATTGGCCGATCAAGAGGCTTCCATCATCCCAGACCATGGTCGTGCAACTACTACTGCTAGACGAACAACTTTGCAGGTTGACACGTTATCAGGTTATCCCTTGACACTTACTCTTACAGAAAGGGGATTGCAAGTCAGTGGTGTAGAGATCTATGAAGCTGATATTGTAGCTGATAATGGAGTTGTTCATATTCTCGAGAGTATTCTCTGGCCTCCTGGGCTGAGAGCAGCCTCTTTTGCCATAGCCCAGAACAAACCGGATAATCCAACAGCCCCTCTGTTCGACGATTGGCAGGAGCAACGTGAACTAACAAGCAGAGAGCCAAATAGGCAAAACCCAAAAGAAAAAGAAAGCGGTTAGGGAGGCAGGACAAATGGCACAGGTACGAGGCGTCATTTTTGATATTGATGGGACCTTAGTTGATAGCAACGATGCCCACGCGCATGCAGGGCGGTGACGCTTTTTCCTCTGAGCGTAACACCTCTATCGTTTTGGCACGCACCGATGTGAGGTCTGCTCCTTGCTTCTGCAGCACATCAGCGGCAATAGCTATTCTTGAGCTATAATAACCAAATCAATTATAGCCTCAAGAGTTTAATGTGTTGGGAATAAAATATAACAGATATCCGTTATAGTAAGTGAAACTTCAGAGGGCAATCTCTTTCAAGAAGTGGCCCATTTAGGAATAGACGATAAGCTTCAAGCATTCTCATATGTAGAAGTCCTCCTTCTGATTGACTAATATTGAGCAAAACATTCCTCGACCATCTTATTTTGAAGAAACACACCATGGTTCAGTTGAACATGATAGATCCAGTTCCCGCTACTACGCCCTTGGTCGTGGGAACTTTCACTGTCCTTGATAGTGATGGCTATGGAGCCCTAGCTCAAATTGAGATGAGGGCTCTTTTTTTCCGCTGAATGGAAAAGATCTCTTGAGGCACGCATGAAAAGAACAAAGGTTCAGCACTCTTTCACGCTCGCCACAAGCCAAGTTTTCCGTTCAGCTTTTTCCTACAATCGTAAACTTGGCTTGGCACACGCTCATTTTAAGAGACCGGAAAAGACGATTTCGTGTTTGCCTCATGCAAAGTTTACGGTTCTAGTTTTTTGCTTTTAGTCTCTCTCATAGAGACAGATCCTTCATACCTACTTTTGGCTAGAGAGTGTAGTAGATGTATGAATGTACTTGAACATCCAAATGAGTTGCAGACAAACGAGTTTGAGCCGGGAGATTTGGTGATATGGCATGATCACCATGGCAATCAACATCTGCCTATTCCAGCAGTGGTAGTTCGCCAACTGCTAGAGAGCATTCTCATTAAGGCTCGCGTCGAAGGTACCATTAAAGAGGTGGACGTAAGCCCTGAAGAACTCGTGAGTCGTTAGGACATAGATGAGTGTTTCCAATTAACTAGTAGGCTCATTTTCAGAAAGTGCATCATACCTCGTTCTTCCTTCTTCATGAGAAGCAGAATGGAGGAACTTGGTTGGCTCGTTGCTCCAAGCAACTACTGAAAATGAGTATCCCATCTACCTCATGAAACCCATGTGTTGTTGATGGAATGCATAGACCTGTATTATCTCTAATTATTTTACTTTTCTATTTTATAGTTCGTATCTTCCTAAAGAAAGGAAATGATTTATGTCTCTTACCATGATTGAAAAACCAGAATTACAAGAAGAAGGAGCAGTGCTCACGCCTCTGAGAGATGAAGCCTTCTCCTTTGCTATTGCTCAACCACTTGATGCTTTCAATAGACCTGCAGATGATTTCTTGAATAGTCTTACCGAGACTGACGCTGAAGAAAAAGAGGAAGCAGGTGTTATAGGTGCAGTAGAAGATCATTTCTTGGTTGATCATGCAAACCTTGCAGAGAGTGACGAGGATAGTGAGATAGCAAGTGGATTGAGCTTGTATCTGCATGAGATCACTCGTGTTCCACTACTGACAGCGAAGGAAGAGATCCGTTTGGCACTTCTGGTTCAACAAGGAAAGCTTGAGCAGCAACATGCCATCGAGCATGATTCACTTTCCAATGACAAAATCATGCGACAGGCTCAAGAGGCTCAACATCGTCTGATTGAAGCTAACTTACGGCTCGTTGTCAGCATTGCCAAAAAGTATCAGAACGCAGGTCTGGCATTGCTGGATCTGATTCAAGAAGGCAATCAAGGTCTGATGACTGCTGTGGAGAAGTTTGATCCAACCAAAGGGTACAAGTTGAGTACATATGCTACCTGGTGGATTCGCCAACATGTTTTACGAGCTATTGCTAATCAGGCACGCACCATTCGTCTGCCAGTCCACCTCTTCGGGACAATCAATCGCTTATCGAAGGTACGTGCTCACTTATATCAGGAACTGGGTCGAGAACCGACCGTCGAGGAGATTGCCCAGCGGATGGGTACCAGTGTGGAAAAGATCCGTGAGGTTCTCAAAGCCAGTCAGCACCCTCTGAGCCTGGAAACCCCGATCGATGAAGACAACGACAACGAATTTGGTAGTCTTCTTGAGGATCAGACGCTGGAGTCGCCAGTTGATATCACTGCACGACATCAACTCCAAGAGTCTGTGGTCGATGCCTTACAAGATCTCCATGAGCGTGAACGAGAGGTTCTTCAATTGCGCTATGGGCTGCTTGATGGGACAAGTCGCACTTTGGCAGACGTTGGCAGGATACTACATGTGAGTCGTGAGAGGGTACGTCAGATTGAGGCCAAAGCTTTACAGAAACTGCGTGTGAAGAGGAGTGGCCAGCTAAAAGATCTATCCGAAGTCTGATAGGTTCTCTTTGGCAGTCAAGAAACGACCTCTTATTCATATGGAAGAAAGGAATGGTAGATCAGCCAATGTTATTGCCACCTGTTCAAGAAGTAGTGGGATTGTTTCCCCAAATCTTTCAAGATAGTATGGCTTATTCAGGGCCACTCGGGGCTGCATGGGCACCTGGGCGCGTGAATGTGATCGGTGAGCATACTGACTATAACGATGGTTATGTGTTGCCCTTGGCTGTCGATCGCGTGGTGGCATTGGCTGGACGCCAGCGAACTGATGCGATTGTACGTCTGTGGTCGACTCATTTTCATGAGTATGCTCAGTTCTTGCTGGAAGGATTGCCGGAGACCTTTGAGCAGCAGCGCACGAGACTGCCCAATTGGGCGCGTTATGTCTTGGGAGTAGCAACGGAAATGGTTCGTGCTGGGATAGTCCTGCAGGGATTTGATGCTGTGGTAAGTGGGGATGTACCTCTTGGTGGAGGCATGAGTTCCTCTACTGCGCTCAGTGTTGCAACGGCTTATGCCTGCATGCTCTTCTCCTCTGATACATTGAGTATTGGTACGCAAGGTGCCACGCTTTCGCCAATACAAGTAGCGATGCTCTGTCAAAAGGCAGAACAGATGGCATCTGGAGTTATGGTAGGTATTCTTGACCAAGCCGCATCTTGTCTAGGCCAAGCTGGCAAGGCTCTCTTGTTGGATTGCCGTTCCCTGGAGTATCGCTATGTGCCTTTCGATGTGCCTAAGCTGTCAGTGGTGGTGATTAATAGTGGCGTGCGACGTGAGCTGGCAGCTTCGGCCTATAACGAGCGGAGGCAGCAGTGCGAAGAGGCAACGGCTATTCTGCGTGAATTGATACTCAGTAATAATACAGAGGGTGTGCAAACACACGAAATCAAAGCCTTACGCGACATTACGTTAGAGCAGTTTGAATGTTATAAGGAGCAGCTACCAACACTTTTGCGTAAGCGTGCAAGCTATATTCTGGCCGAAAACGCTCGTGTGCTTGAGGTGAGTATGCTTTTGGAAGAAGGAAAGAATGAGGAGGTAGGTGCAATCTTGTGGCAAGGGCATCTGGGCTTACGAGATGACTATGAGGTCAGTTGTGTTGAACTGGATACCCTGGCTGAGATTGCACACCAAGTGCCTGGTGTTCTTGGGGCTCGTATGATGGGTGGCGGGTTTGGTGGCTGTACGATTAATTTGGTGTACAATCATGCTCTTGAAGCACTGCGCCAAGCGGTCGAAGAACAATACCAGATGCGGACAGCTTATCAGGCTAGCATTGAGATCTGTCTTGCCGCTGGTGGTCCCAATTATCAGATTGTACCGTAAAATACTGGCTTAATCATTCATGATCGCGCTGCAACGGGACCAAGTTGAGGCGATTGAAGACCAAGACTTTAGCGATATCCATGATGAGATTGAATGAAACTTCATTCGGGAGGTGTTACGTACCACTTGGTAGGATAGACTCCACCTCTTAGCTTTCCAAGCAGGGTAAGAAGAACAAACTAGGGATAGTATCAGACCATGAAGCAGACGGGAAGTTTAGTGATAAGTCAATCCGCTAGATCGGATATCAGAAAGTGAAGAGAACGACACCTTCATTTTCTCTTCTTCATGAGAGACGAAGTCTTGCAGTCCTATCTCTGGAGTCAAGCGTGACTGCTCACAAAATGGTGATAAGAGCAACTCTTCAGGTTTGGAGAGTCAGCATGGTAAGGGATATTTATGCTATCAAGCATTATTGCTTGTTTGATAGCATCAAAGAAGGAGGAAAAATGTATGAAGAGGAGCAAAGACGAGTCGATGAAAAGTGAGGCACAGCAATGGGCATGTGAGCTTGAGTCGATTGGGCGTGAGGTGCTAGCTCATTGTGAAGGCTGTTCCCAAGATCTGCTTCATTGGTCGCCACCATATCTAGGCTGTTCTTCGCTGTGTACTCTTGCCACACAACTGAGCCAGGAAATTGAACACTGGGTCTTGGTCCAGATTGGGGAGAGACGGCTGAAGTGGCCCAAAGGCTCTAAAAATCCATCAAAGAGCACATATGCTGATCTGAGGGCATGCTACCAGGAGTGGATACACCAAGCTCATCTGCTTCTTGATCCTCTTCCTGATACCTTTCTCAATCTGTATGTCGGACCGCGTTTTGGTACTCCTGCTAACGAGAGAACGTCCGAGGTGCCTACTGTACGTATGTGTTTGTTCTCTGCCATCGAACGGTGTGCTATCCTCTTAGGACGGATAGAGGTTATCCACCAATTAGCTCCTGACAATGAGTCCCTTCCCCAAGAATTCAAAGCAGAGATGGAGGACGAGCAAAGCACAGAGAAGGTGGTATCGCATACTGGCTAATATGCCTTACTTCAAACTTTACAACTGACAATCTCAGCATTTCAAGCATTGTGTTTCATGCTTCTATAGCATGACAGGCACAATTTGTCTATTCATCTCTATTTACTCTACACCAAATCTCTCATTATTGCGGCCTATGTGATGGAGATGCTTCCTGCTCATGCTCTTGAGGAGGTTTGGCTTGGTGGCTGGTTTCCTCGTGTACCATTCCTGCCAGATTGTCAGGAGTTTGCCGGATGCCTTCTGTAAAGAACGCATTCACTTGGGCTCCCAGAAGGAGGATAACAGCAAAGTAATAGAAGAAAACGACGAGAATAAGAGCAAAGCCTGCCTGCCCTATATAGCCGTTGAGAAAGTGCGTGGCATAGAGTGGGAACAGAGAAAGATAGATTTGCAGAGCAATTGCCGCTACAAGTGCTCCACGCCAACTATTGCGAAAACGGACATGTGGTTTAGGAACAACCATGTAGATAACCTCGAACAAGATCCAGGAGACGAGCAAGCTTCCCAGAATGCCAATCAAGCATGCTCTGATGCTAACTTGTCCTGCATAAAGGAATACCATTGGCGGCGTTCCTCAGGTTCTTCAAGAAGATAGTCAAACGTGATAAGGCGGGCACCTCGCTGGAAAGTCAGGTAGGACCAAGCCCATTGAAGCAAGACGCTCACACGATTGCGAAAGCCGACGAGAAAGAAAATATGCACAACTAACCATAGAATCCATGCAAAAAAACCAGCCGTCCGAATAGGCCCAATATCGACAATGCCAAAGGAACGTCCCACGGTGGCTAAATTGCCTTTGTTGAAGTAGTGAAATGGACGGGGCGGCTGCTTGCCTGCCACTTGTCTGGCGATAGCAGAGGCAGCATATCGTCCTTCCTGAATAGCAACAGGGGCGAGACCTGGCAACGGTTTTCCACGTTGTCTTACCCCAGCAGTATCTCCAACTACAAAGATATTGGGATGCCCAGGAACGGTCAGATCGGGTTCGAGCAGCACGCGCCCTGCACGGTCCGTCAAAGCACCAAGCCAGCGCCCTGCATCAGAAGCTCTTACGCCAGCTGTCCATAGAATGGTTTTGGCGACAAGACGTTCTCCAGCAATCACCACTGCACCATCTTCAATGGATTCCACTCTGCTTGCCATTCTCACATCGACACCGAGATGAGTCAATTCTTTTTCGGCTTTCTGAGCTAATCGTCTGGGGAAGGAGGCGAGAATCTGGGGTTCTCCTTCGACCAGGGTAATGCGAGCATCTTCAGGATGGATATTTCTGAACTCACGTGCCAGTGATCGGCGTGCTAGTTCAGCAATGGCTCCGGCCAGTTCGACTCCAGTGGGTCCTCCACCAATCAAAACAAATGTTAAGAGCGCCTGCCGTTTCTCTGGATCTGGTTCCAGTTCAGCAGACTCAAAGGCCAGCAAGATCCGACGCCGGATTTCAATGGCATCCTCAATTGATTTGAGGCTAGGTGCCAGAGTCTTCCATTCGTCATGCCCAAAGTAGTTTTCTTGTGACCCTGTTGCTATGATCAGATAATCATAGGAGATGGTATTTGCCTCGCTGGTCAGCATATCAGAGATGTGAACCATTTGTCGTTGAGTATCGACGCTTTTCACTTCTGCCATTAATGTCTCTGTATTGGGTTGGTCACTGAGGATATGACGGACTGGTGAGGTAATATCTGTGCCTGAGAGGCCAGCTGTCGCAACTTGGTACAAGAGCGGCTGAAACAGATGATGATTGCGTCGATCTATCACAGTAACGCGCACAGGTTGCTTAGCTAGCGCTCGTGCAGCTTCAAGCCCACCAAACCCGGCTCCGACAATCACCACATGAGGGAGAGTATGCACAGGCTGAAGAGGCTCCTGGTTCTTGCTAGTATGAGATTTCTGCTGATAATCGATAGCGCTCATAGGATTTCTGTCTCGTCTTTCTGTCTCTTGCTCATCTCATTAATAATTTACTATTATGTGCTTATCTAACGGGATGACAAAGGAAACACGACTCCTAACAACCAAATGTTACAAGTATCTCTTCCTAGCAGCACTATCCTTCATTTTTCATGACTTCCGTATGCCATAATTTTCATAAGGCATGTGTCAAAAAGGGGCCATTCTGCTTGACAGTGTTGACCTTGTACGAGCACAAAACTGTCAAGTGGATTTGACGCATGCCTAATGAATAATAGCCTGTTTTGAACCTTTATATTTCGTCTCTAGATTGGAACTGCCAACCATGTTGCAATAAATCATCAATAAAAATGGATGCTGTTTTAGGACCTATTCCTCTAAATTCTTGCAAACGAGATGAGAGGTCTTGGATGCTTTTCGACTGCCTCAGAAGGTTATGTAGCGTTCCATGTTTTTCTCATCCGTTTGTTTTGGTATTCTCTGTCTTCATGCATGCACTCCAGATGGCAAATGGTGACAGCTTCAATGTATTTTGGAAAGTAACCGTCTGACTTGTGAGATTATCAAGGTGAGCTGGAAATAATAAGGTTATTGCGATGTACTCTTTGTGAAGGATCGGATAAGTGAAACAAGTTGTTCAGGAGCATTGAAGTTAACTGCATGAGCTGCCCCTTCAATCACGACAAGCTGGCTATCTGGTAAGAGATGGTTTATTTTCTCCGCCCATTCCTGGGACACAATGGGATCGCGAGAACCACGTACGACGAGTGTTGGTATATGAACATGAGGCAGGTGCTCTTCGACAGGATCATCCAGTGCATGCCGAAGTGCACGAATAGTGCAGGTAATGCCCGCCGCTAGGAATTCACGTACTAGAACAGGCAGAAAGTGAAGTGGCTCGCAAGGCAGATCCATCAGCAAACGTCCTGCCAGTTGATAGATAGTACGTGCCTTGGGGTCCATCGTGGGACTCACCAGAATAGCTCGCTCAATGTATTCAGGATACTTCAAGGCTAACTGCACGATGATTTGGCATCCCAATGAGTTGCCTAGCAGTATCGCTGAGGGCAGCCTCATTGCTTGCATCCAGGCAGCCAGAGTATCAGCTGATTCGCTAATGTTGAGGACATGAGACGCTTTGGGACTCTTGCCAAACCCTGGAAAATCGGGAATGTAGACATGGTACCAAGGAGCTAGCCGAACTGCTGTAGGCAGCATATATCTGCTGGAAACAGATAAGCCATGTACCAGAATTATTGCTGGAGCTGAATAGGGAGGCGAGTTGCTCGAGATCAACGTATATAGCCTCAGACCATTTGTCGTCTCAATCCATTGCTTTTTGAATGTTTCTTTGATTGTGCTCAAAGATGGCTCCTCCTATCAATCATGCCTATGGTCGGATAACCAATGCAATTAGCCTCTCTTATCCATCATACTACTTACAACGACCTCACCTCGCAGAAATGCCAGAGCTGCGGCATTGAACATTTCAGGCTGGTCAAACATACTTACATGACCAGCACGTTTGAGCAGTAGAAAGTTAGCATGCCTCATTTCCTGCTGTAAGAGAGTACCTATCTTGAGGGGAACGAGACTATCATCTTCTCCCCAGACAAGCAGTGTTGGGGCACTGATCTTTCTGATCTCTTCGCGTCCATCCACTGTTACCAAGTCACAGGCCGTGCGAAATAGCAGGTAGGGGCCAGCGCGTAATGCATCATAGAACAAAATAGGGAAGAAATGTGGTGTAAGGGAAC
>DASYAN010000142.1:0-17289 GCA_036501345.1 Ktedonobacteraceae bacterium | reverse complement strand
ATCCTTTGGTATTTTCATCGATGCTGGCTATGTTGGCCTTTATCGACACTCTCTTCAAGAGCTAAAGGAGCTTAAAGGTGTTCCTGAAAATGAGGAGTATCTAGATCGTATTAGTCGCAAAGAACTATCAGCAGTCGATTTCAAAAATGAGCTAACAATAGGCAAACTTGAGGATGAGCATATCCAAGAGGAAGAAAAGGCTATTGAGACTCATTGAGCTAATCGAGAAAGAGCCAACTATGTCAACAACCAATCCCGTCTTTGGCCCTCTCTTAGCAGAGGGGAAGACGAAACAAATATATGCCTATCCCGACGACGATAGTCTGGTCTATATTGTCAGTAAAGACCAGATTACAGCGGGCGATGGGGCCCGGCGTAACGAAATTAGCGGGAAGTCGCGCTGGAGCACGATTACGACTGCAAACGTTTTTCGCTTACTGAATGAGGCAAAGATTGCCACTCACTTCATCAAGCAGGTCAGTGATACTGTCCTGTTGGTGCGGCACTGCGAGATGCTACCGATTGAACATGTCCAACGGCGCATTGCCACTGGATCGTATTTGAAGCGTTACCCAGAGGTTAGTGAAGGGACACGCTTTGATCCAGTTTTGATTGAGACTTTTTTGAAGGATGATGCACGACACGATCCACAGATCTGGTCACAAGATATCATTCGATTAGGTTTAGCAACAGAACAAGAGGTTGAGTGGATGCACATCCAGGGCCGTCGTGTCTTTGAGACGCTTGAACGGGCTTGGGCTAGCGTGGATGTGACGCTGGTCGATCTCAAAATCGAGTTTGGGCGCGATACCGAGAACCATTTGATAGTTGCCGACGTGATCGATAATGATAGTTGGCGACTATGGCCTGGAGGCGACAAAACTCGTATGCTAGATAAACAGGTTTATCGAAACCTGCAAGATGTTACCTCAGAGGCCCTGCAGAATATTGCAGATCGCTACGCCTTGGTGGCAGACTTGACAGGAAAATTAAAGGTATAGAGGGAGCCAAGCTATGGAGCGACTACGCGACGCATGTGGAATAGTAGGTATGTATATGCCTAAAGATGAAGAGAAACTTGATGTGCGGCGCTATATCACCCTGGCCCTCACTGCCTTACAACATCGGGGACAGGAAAGCGCTGGGATGGCCGTGTATGATAGCGATGGACAGATTGTTCATCGTGCCGGTATGGGCAAGGTACGCGAAGTCTTTCAAGACTCCGGTACTAGTCTCCCCGTCGCGCAATGTGGTATTGGGCATGTGCGCTACTCTACAACTGGTTCCAGCTGTGTCGAGAACGCTGGCCCCTTTGTCGTAGAGAGAAATGGTCAGTGTGATACCATCGCTCTAGCTCATAATGGGAATATTGTCAATGACAAACCACTGCGCAGACACTTCACGGCGGATATGTTTAATTCGACCACCGAGAGCGAAGTCATTGCTTTATTGCTCTTGTATGCGCAAGGTCACACACTACGCGAGCGTATGATTGCCACTTTCCCGCTCCTGCGAGGATCGTACAGTCTTGTTATGCTGGCTGAGGGCAAACTTTACGCTATGCGTGATCCGTGGGGCATACGTCCTCTCTGTATTGGCCGTATTGCTAATACCTGGATTGTAGTCTCCGAATCATGCGCATTAGATCGCATGGGAGCAACATATGTACGCGAGGTTGAGCCTGGTGAATTTATTACTATCGATGAAAGCGGCTTGCATGCAGAGATCTTGGGCAAGTCTCCGCGCCATTCACTCTGCGTCTTCGAACACATTTACTTTTCCGATGCTACGAGCCTTTTGAACAACGCGTATGTCTACAATGTTCGTGAGGCTTTGGGCCGTGAACTGGCAAGGGAGTATCCCGTTGAAGCCGATCTGGTCGTTCCGGTTCCCGATTCATCTATCCCTTCGGCGTTAGGCTATGCTGCTGAAGCGGGTATCCCTTATGGGCAGGCAATTATCAAAAACCGCTATAGTGACCGTTCTTTTATCAAGCCTGATCAGCGCTTACGTGAGTTAGAGATTGATCTAAAGTTCAATTTTGTTCAGCCCAAGATCGAGGGAGCCCGGTTGATTATCGTTGACGACTCGATTGTGCGTGGTAATACTATGAAGCGTCTGGTGTCCGCACTGCGCAATCGTGGTGTTAAAGAAATTCACCTGCGCTCCAGTGCACCACCGTTGCGCCATCCCTGCTACTTTGGCATCGATATTCCTCAGGAATCCGAGCTGATTGCTGCTGGTCGCAGTATCCAGGAAGTTGCGGACTATATTGGTGTGGATAGCCTGGGCTACCTCAGTCTGGCAGGACTAGAGCGTGCAATAAATCGAGAGGACGCGATGAATCGGGTTACCGATGACGATAAATCGCAATTCATTGCGAGTGAAGGTAGGGGCCCAATTCATTGCGCCCGTGAGGACGATTCAATTCATTACGTCCGTGAGGACGATTCAATTCATTACGCCCGTGAGAGTGGGCAAGGGCTCAACTATCTGCATAAGAATTTCTGCTATGGTTGTATGCACAAGGAAGGTTGGCCTTTTGATCCTATCGCTGAGGCCAAACACGGAGCACACCACGCTATCTTTTTCCCACGTGATATCGTGGGCAAGAGAATGAACTGATAAAAGTTCTAGCTCCACGTGACTTCCCTTGAAATATTGGATAATAATCAAAGAGTAGCATCTAATTTGCATAGAGCACATCTAGTGTAAGAAGAGATTTTTTGTCTTTACAAGCATAGGAGGTCTATTGTGCGTATATTTGTTATTGGTTCTGGAGCACGAGAAAATGCGCTAGTATGGAAATTAGCACAGAGTTCCCGTGTTACCCATATTTACGCTGCGTCTGGCAATCCTGGCATGGTCCCTTATGCAGAGCGTGTCCCATTCTCTGTTAGCCAGACTAATGAAATGGCAGACTTCGTCGAGCGTAATCAGGTCGATCTTACAATTGTTGGACCGGAAGTGCCTCTGATCAATGGCATTGCCGATGTCTTCCGGCAGCGTAGTCTGCGTATCTTTGGACCCGGCAAAGCTGGTGCGGCACTGGAAGGGAGCAAAGCTTTTACCAAAGAAGTGCTAACGGAAGCAGGAATCCCGACTGCTCAACACCGCACTTTTACCAACTATGCTCAAGCGTCATCCTATCTCGAACACCATGGCGTACCTGTCGTTGTCAAAGCCGATGGGAATGCAGCTGGCAAGGGTGCAATCGTTGCTCTCGATATGGCAACTGCCCGAGATGCCCTCAAACAAATGATGGTTGACCGCATCTTTGGGGCTGCAGGAGATGTCGTTGTTATCGAAGACTATTTGCAGGGTGATGAGATTGGAGCTACTGCTATCTGTAATGGCACAGATTTTCTGCCCCTGGTACTCTCACAGGATCATAAACGCGCTCTTGACCATGATGAGGGACTGAATACTGGTGGTATGGGTGTCTTTACGCCGCTGCCATTTGTCAATCAGTCCGGAGAGGCCCAGATCTACCAGCAGATTATTGGAGGCACATTACAGGCGCTCAAAGCTAAAGAGATTGACTTCTCAGGGGTCCTCTATTCCAATATCATGCTTACTGAGCGTGGTCCCATGGTCTTGGAGCATAATACACGTTTTGGCGATCCGGAGACCCAGGCTTTTATGATGTTGCTAGGTACAGACCTTTTGAATGTGCTGGAATATGCTGAAGGTCGGACACTACAGACCGACGAGCTCTGGAAGCCTGGATATGCGATTAGTGTTACGCTGGCAGCAGGTGGCTATCCTGGAGAATACCGTTCAGGGTTGCCCATTACTGGTATTGAAGATGCCAACCGCTTAGAGGGTGTCCAGGTCTTCCATGCTGGCACGGCGCTCAAAGAAGGCCAACTTGTTACCGCTGGCGGTCGCGTTCTGAGCGTTGTGGCCTATGACCGGACTTTGCAGGATGCTGTTGGGCGTGCTTACGAGGCTATCAAGCACATTTCGTTTGAGGGCATGCACTATCGTAAAGACATCGCTCATCGTGGACTGAAAGCGCTTGCGAGGTAGCTTGTACACATACAACGCTGTCGACCCATTATCAATCAAGTGATTGACGGCCTCACCATTTATTTGGCCATAGATTTTCTATGGTATTGTCCTAAACTTCTCCTGAGCATTTTCTGAGGGTAAAAAGTGGAATAGATAGCTACTCATGAATGTTCGGGAGATCACCTTTTGTGAAAGACGAGGATAATACCATAGATCTGGCCCTATCGAAACACCGCTAGAGGCTCTCGATAGGGCCAGATCTAAATTTAATAGTTGGTTATCATCAGATGTTCTGCATTTTTATCGTTTCGATCTTGAAAACTAACGAGGTATTTTTTATCAAAGGTCATAATATTCAAACCTTCTTGATTGTATAATTTGAAGATAGCAGGTGTGTTTTTAATGACGACCATGAACTTGGCCTTGCAATCTTTTAGCAGGTATCCAGCGAGACGTTCCTGATCCTTCATATTAAACTGATTTTTCGTGTATGTGCTAAATTCACTGTCGTAGGGAGGATCTAGGAAAATAAAATCGTTTGCTTGTGGTGGGTGATTTTGAAGAAATACTTCGAAGTCCATATTTTCGATCACGGTATTGCTCAGGTAGTATTGTAATGCTGGTGAACGCATATATTCAACCTTTCGTAATAAATCTTTGCGGTTATATGAGATCCCTCCATAGGGGACATTGAAATCTCCTCGGCTATTGTACCTAAACATTGCAGCATAAGCATTTTCTCTGACAAAGAAAAATATTGCAGATGCAAGGCCCTGTGATATATTATATGTATGGGTTTTATTATAAAGATATCTAAGCTGCATATAATAAGCGCTTTTTAATGCACATTCTATATTTGCTACAATATCTTTCTCAGGCAATTTCCACTTTTTGTTTTCTAACGTTTTCATACGTTTAGTTTTACTTAATAGATTCCTCTGGAGTTCGTGAATGAAATTTTCAACATCTTTGTTTATAAATGACTCAAACATTCTTTTGAAGATTTCAGCATGAGAGAAAATAAAATTGAGGAGATTTTTGGTCATTTCTTGCGTTGAGCATTCACTATAGGAATAGGCTTTATACATTTTAATCAGACTGCTAGCTTCATCATCAACGATCTTACTTATGTGTTGCCAACCATCCAGCAGAATATCTAATGCACGGAAGAATTCCTGATTCTGTTGCGCAATTATCGTGTACAAATTAAATAGTTCCGAGGATTTATCATTAATGAATTTGGCATTATAAGCTGTTATGGAAAAGAAAACCGCTCCACCACCAACAAAAGGCTCATAGTAGTTCTCGAAATCAGGAATTGTGGGCAGGATATACCTTAATTCTTGTTCTTTACCTCCGGCCCATTTCAAGAAAGGAGTTAATTTATGGGTTTTCGGCGCTTGTACAATATCTAGTTCCGTGGCTGACAGAGTTCCTTGGTTACATTTAAGCATATCTACTCACCGTTCTACTATGTTGGTATCTTAACTTTACGCAGCACTAGCACTCCTGACATCTTGCCAGTGGGCTTTTTTTGTCCTCTCGCAAAGCCTTGATTTCACACACTAAGATACCATATACTTGAGACGGAAGATACCAGAGGCTATCAGCTATTTAAACTATTCATGGGAAATAACCTGCTGAGAAGGTGATCAAATGTTTGAAACAGTCATTGCAATTACCGTTGCAATCAGTAAGACTGAAGATGGGCAAATCACATTTCAAGTGTATGAAAGAGAATTGCCACAACCGGATCTCTTATCTCTGCTCGCCCTAACCTACTATCAGGATATCTATAGCCTATTACTGGAGGAGGATGTGCTGACAGTAACATTTCGTCTTCCACAAGGGGACTATGCAATCACAGCAAACTTTCTGGCAAGTGATGAAGGTCCCGTTTTCGAAGAACAAGGATATGCTCCAACGCTAGACCTGTTTCCGCGCATTAAAGAGGTATATTTGGGTATAGAAGATCTACTTCGCAATAGTGAAAAAGCTTTAGTGCTTTTTCACGTAAAACGGGTGTAATTTGGTACGGAATACAAAATACAATTCATATGGCTTCATGTGTGTAAATTTCCAGATCCATTCTTTGCCATTATGTAATATACTTCTATTTTAGTCATGTGGAGAGTCGATAGCATGAAGCATCAGGAACAAGACAACCAGAAGACGCTACTGCGTATCGCAGTATTCATTTCTGGCACCGGTAGCAATCTGCAAGCGTTGATTGATGCCATCGAGAGTAGGCTGTTGTTAGGCGTTGAGATCGTACTGGTGGTGAGTAATAAAGCCAGTGCACATGGTCTACAACGTGCATTTGATCATAAGTTACCAGCAATCTATCTGCCCTGGAAACCGCGTGAGGAGGCTGAAGTGCGTGCTCTGGCGCTGATGGAACTATTCCGGGTCGATCTGATCGTACTGGCTGGCTGGCTGCGCATCTTCAGCCCTGATTTCATTGCACAATTTCCACATCGCATGATCAACCTGCATCCTGCACTGCTGCCCGACGACGGAGCAGATACCTATATAACCAGTGATGGCACCGTCATTCCAGCATTGCGTGGCCTACATGTTGTTGAAAGAGCAATTGAGGCAAATTTAAAAATAACTGGCAGTACCGTTCACTATGTTATACCCGAGGTGGATGCTGGACCAGTCATTAGCCGGGCCGAAGTGCCTATCAGAGCAGATGACACAGAAGTGACATTGCAGGAGCGCTTGAAAGAGAGGGAACACCAGCTCGTTGTGGAGGCAGTACGCGAGATAGCACAATCCTTTCAGATGAGTCGACAAAAGTAATAGTAGTTCTAAAATTGGAGCCGTAATGTCACTCACAGGACACATAGTGTGGTATAATTGAAATATACTGTATAGTGCATCGTAGCTCAGAATAGATTGTCTATTGCAAGCCGTGCGATACAGCCAAACCCTTTGGGTCAAAGACCCTGGAAATGAGAGAATAAATGTCCTATACCGATCAAACCTTGTATTGCCGGGACTGCAATGAGGCTTTCACATTCACTGCTGGTGAGCAGGAATTTTTCGCGAGCCGTGGCCTGACCAATACCCCTGCTCGTTGTCCTTCATGTCGTACTGCTCGCAAAGCGCAGCGCGGTGAGCGCCCCAGAGGCGGTGGTGGTGGCGGCGGCCGCAGTGATGGTTTTCGCGAACAGCGTCAGATGTATAGCGTAACTTGTGCTAGTTGCGGCAACGAAGCTCAGGTTCCTTTCAGACCAAGCGAAGATCGCCCTGTGTATTGCAGCGATTGTTTCCAGCTGCAGAGTACTGGTCACCGTAATGACCGTCGATCGCGCTGGTAATCGCCATGAGTGAAGTTCAAATTAACCCCGGTGAGTCTTTCGAGTTCGCTCTTAAACGCTTCAACCGCAAGGTCCAGAATGCCGGTATCCTTGCCGAGGCTCGCCGTCGTAGATTCTATGAAAGCCCACAAGCTCGCCGCAAACGCAAAGCCGAAGCCCAGCGTCGACGACGAAACCACTCTCGCTAACACCGTTTGTACGTTCGGCTCTTTTTGAACAATCAGGTAGCGGATGACCACTTCATCCGCTATTGTTGATTCTATGCTACCTTGATCCCTACTTGCTCCAGCAAGTTGCGGCTGATCTCAGCGCGATATTTGATCGGCATGCGGGTGGGGATACAGTGCGAATCGGAACCAGTGCTACCTAATAGGTTATGTTTGCGTACGTATTCCAGATAGATTTCAATACTCTCCTGGCTATGTGATGGGTGGTAAACTTCGATACCATCGATCGGCACATCAGTACGCAGTTGATCTAACAAAGTAGGGTCGTAGAAGGTAAAGCCACTTTCACGCCTACCGGGATGGGCGATGAGGCATACTCCACCGCTCTGATGCACCACCTCGACTGTTTCAGCCATATCTACCCTTGTAGAATGATAGCCTGCCTCGCGAATCATTTTCACGGCAGTAGACCAGTCTGGAGCATAACCATGTTCGCGCAATAAGAGACCATTATCCAAGGGATGGAGAAGCTTGCCATCATTCTTCGCGAGTATTTCCATCTGGTTTGGAAACGTATATCCCTTACGAAGCAAATTTTCATAAATCTCGTACATGATCTCTTGTCGTATTTGTGCAAATTTTTCTACAATTGACATCAGCCCGTTATTTTCAGGATCAAAACCGTAACAGAGCAGGTCTCCCATTTTGCCATTCCATGTGGTGCTCATCTCTACACCTGATAGGACGGGCAGATGCTTTTCAGCAGCCAAGGCTTGAATTTCGGCCACCTTGTCAACCCGATCATGATCGGTCACCGCTACTAGGTCAAAATGTTCGGAAGCAAGATAGTCAATGAGTTGTTGGGCGGGCCAGCGTCCATCACTGTAAGTGGTGTGCATATGGAGGTCAATCGCAGCATCGGGGGCAAGGGTCAGATTCATGGTCAGACAAGTCAAGACGAACTCCTTTTTCTAGACAGAGAAAGATCTTTTCCATTTGTTATAATAGTACCACACGACACTATTAAGAGACATGTACAGTCTGCCAATAAATTCTTGCCATGAGTTGACTCACCTTCCCACTCGTATTGCTATCTTTCCCCAAGCCCTAAATTCAGCGGATTACTGAAGATGTTCAGACGAGCAGCGATAAGTGGTGCCGCGATGAGTGCTAGTGGGTCAGTTGCCAAACATAATGGCATTGGCACTCTATCGTCCCGCATCAGAGGCTCTTGGCAATGCCACTGAACTTGGCAGTTGACCCACTAGTAGCTATATTCGTAACCTATTCTTGTATCTGCTTGATTACCTCACGTAAGGCTTGTATTTGCTCATCCTCCATCCGCCCAGTCTCAAAGAGAAACCGTATAAATCGTTTGAAGCTGGTCACGTTTGTCTTGGTACGTGCAATGTGCAAATAGCCCTCCAGCTCTGAGGAGGTTGTCTCGAGTAGCCCATGTGGAGGGACTTGCTTCAATAGCACCGTTTGGGAAAAAGCCTCAACATTGCCTACGTGCAGTTCCACCGTTTTAAGGCTTAAGCCAGCTTTGGCGAGGTCCTTGCGAAAGGTCGCTAAGATCTTCGCATTGCGTGCCTCGATTTGAGCATACTGCTCGCCCATACTGCTAGGAACTGCAGCTGGGATCAAGGAAGTGATGATCCCTTCCCGCTCTTGTGCGTTGCGATAATCATCGTTGAGTCGACTGCGAATATTGCGACCGAAGGAGACAGGGAACGATGATACGAGACTATCGTAGATAATCTGATTTTCAAATGGCAGTAATACCGCTTCAACATATATGGGCAATGGTGCAATAATTGCCTCTGCAATGGTATTGACTAATCCTAGCACTCCATATGCATGCATGGGTGCGCGGTCAGTGAGAAGGACCGTGTATTTTTTAAGTTCGCGTAGGATGAAAAAGCTTCCGGCGAGCCGATGCTGCCAACTGTCCACTAGGGCAAGGTCGGCAGGCGAGAGATCAGCAGGATTATCGGCAATGAACCTTTCGCGCAATGCATCATCAGCCCACAAGGCGTTGCGCAGCTCTACGGCATCGGCAGGCTCAATCTCTCCATCCTCAGGCGATGCAGGAAATGAGTCAATCAGGTGGCGATGTTGATTGACATAGTGTAGTAATGGGAACCAGATCCGGTAAAAACGGGCTGTTTGCTCGGGTGGTAAACAATTTGAAGTCACTGGCATCGAACTCCTTTTGCTCTTCTGTGAAGTCAGATTTTCCCCTACATGGCGATCTGGATTGCAGTACACTCCAGCCACCAAATGATAGAGGGCACCGGGAGGCTACTATAACATAGGGCTTCTATGTCTAGCAAGAGGCTTTTGCACGGGGAAATGCCCTTTATGCTCGTTACAGAAGCAATTGAAGAGTACCAGTTTGCCGTATTTCGATTATCGCCTGCTACTCAACAATGGTATTTAGAGCAGCTTCAAAGGTTTGCCGACTGGTGCAAACAGAACAACATCCCTCTCGAAAAGGTCAAGCCACTTCAAACTAGAAAATATATCGACTACCTTAGTGCTACTCCTAGCGATAGAACAGATAAGCCCTTATCATCCTATACCATACATGGTCATGCTCGAGCTATTCGAACGTTCCTATAAAGTGATGACTTGAAGGGCTCTTAGGAATTATCCTGAGAGTCTTTTTTGATTGCTTCCATTTCTGCTCTTGCCTGCTCGTCAGAGACCTCTTCTATCAACTCAGTGACAGGGACATCTAGGGCTCGAGCAAGCTGACTTAACCATGTCGAGGTAAATTCTCGATATGGGTCTTTCCAGAGAAGGTTAACTGTTTTGTAGTTCATGTCAGCACGCCGTGATAAGCTCGTTCGGCTCATACCCTTAGCTTCTGCAAGCTCTCGCAACCTCAGACGTATCATAGCAGCCTCTTCAGTATTTTCCTCATAGTAACATGCTCTTTCGCTTGCTAGTAGTCCCTCTACATGGTAGTATTGGTTACTACCATGTAACGGTAGTATCGGCTACTTCCCTCTGGTACTTCAGCCTCTAAGGGAGTAGCCTAGATAGCGGTAGAAAGGAACTGGAACTATGTCAGAGGTTCAAAAGATCAGAGACCAGATTGAGCAAGACGCAGCTATTCTTCAGCTTCTCAAGAGCGGTTACAAGACAGTACTTCTCATGATTTGATTAACCATGCCTTAGACCAGCTAGGAGCCCATCACGAGCGGCTAGGGGAATTGATTGGACCAGAGAACGCGATAGATGTAGTAGTTGAGGCTATAGGGAAAGACTACCTGCCAGAGGCGCTAGAGGTTGAAATAGTTGGTAGTTTAGATGCGATGAAGAAGGTATTTAGGGACCATGGTGGTAGCTTAGAGATTGGGGATAAGACAGTAGCTCATTTCCCCCCCCTGGTACTGTTCTAGATCCTACAGTTATCAACGGCTATCAGTCGATTGTATTTCAAGACTTATGTGCTATTATGCTGAAAGTAATAGAAGAGGGAAAATATGTTCTGTTACTTGATAGTGGCGTATCTAGAGTACGGGAAGAGCTGTAAGATTATTTCTCTCGCCTAGTTCGAATAAGTGATCACCCATTAGAACAGCAGCCTAACTGAGGGTGAGCAGAGTCATAAACATTCCATGTTGAATTGAAGTCGAGCTCATCCCAGTTAAACTTCTCCTCAGTAGTTTCTGTCAAATCAACTCGCCTGAAATTAGAATGTAAGAGGCATAGGAAGAGTAACAGTTAATATAATTATAGACATTGATTTCTATCGTTGGAGAGCAATTAGCTAGGGACGCATATCGTCAAAGCTACCTGGAGTCTCGTAATAGGATAGTCATCAGGTTTACTGGTCAAGAGGTTTACCGTGCTCTGTCAGTCCTACGCGCTAAGTCGGCGATTGAACGAGAGCTAGCGGCCATCCCCTGGCTTGCTTGGATGACCATCTCTATCAGCTTGAATTTCAGAAAATACTGCTAGACTCGTAGTATCGAGATATGTTAGAATATGTCCCTCATCTCTTAAGGTTCTCCTTTCGGAATCGAGGAGACTTATGTCCTACCGAAAGGAAAGTCGCGGTATCAGCTCGCAGTCGAAACGAGATGAGTACCGCAAAACACCGAATAGTCAGTCAGCGGTTAAGGAGGCCTATCAAAAGGTATTCCCTCAGCAGGGGTACTTGCTGGTACTGTTTGGCATATTATCAGTTGTTGGGTCGATAGCAGCTCTTGCTTTTAAAACCGACTCATCAATGTTTATGCAGATACTGTACTTGGTAGGGGCTAGTTGCGGTATAGAGCCAGTAAAAGAGGTTGTAAAACATTTCAAAAGCTGACAATACCGGAGCAAGCCACCATTGACTGAATAGTTCGAGAGGGCGTAGCATCTCCTGCTATGTCTTCTTTTTGCCTTGTCCTAAGTCGCTACTAGGTTTCTGCCAGTCCTGTCTGTCGCCGTATCTTTGTAATCCTTCAGACCGAAAAACCGTTGGTCTATAGACTGAAGTATTGAAATCTGTTATTATCACAGATGTTCGGCGCTCTGAGTTGTATTCATAAATCTCTCTCCTTCTATGATTTGGTTACGCAGCAATTTCTGTAGGAGGAAAAAATGGATGAACCAGACCAATGAAGGTGGCCCAGGTACTACGTCGATAAGGTATCCACCACTACGAACATCGAACGATTCATCATCGCCATCTAACGGACAGGGGCTTAACGAGCCAAGAAGTTTTAAGCAAGCATTGATCAATTTGTTTCCAAGGGACTTCTATAGCCTCCTATTTGGAAGCATAGCAGGTATCTGTACCTGGGAAGCGCTTACTACGAATAACATGACATTGTTATGGTCCGTTTGGGCATCGGTAGGGCTCCTTGTCGGTATCGTTCCTAGAGCGAGACAAGGGTTCAATTGGGCAAAAGACCACCTGCAACTTAAGGACCCTTCTGATACCTCGTTGAATGAATAGTTCCGAGAGAGGATAGCATCTCCTTGCTATCCTCTCTTTTTTGGAAGATACTAGCAAACTTCAGGAGATTTCTTTAAGCCCTTCCCTCTACTCGATCGGCCATCCTCCATGCTCGTCTATCACCTCGTCAATCTGGTCCATCAACTTGATTGTTTCTGCTAGAGCTGCCACCATGCGTTGATAATGCTGGATGTCATTGAACTCAAGCTTACGCCCCTTGCGATCCTTCAACCACTTCTGACAAACCTGATACCCTCCGACATAGAACTCCCATACCTCAGGTGGTACCCCTTCGATATATTGCGTTTTGTTGATCCAGACTCGGCCCTGTTCAGGAGTATCAGCAGGAGAGGTATAGTCTATTTTTACGACCACATCATCCCCTGGTACTGGATATCTTGTGACGATCTTACCAAACTTCTCCATTAGATGTATCCCTACTAGTCTGTCGCCTAAGGAGCAAAGCGGACGGAACAGGTTGGCATTTGAGGTCAGAGGCAGGCGAGGGAAGTCAATCTTGAGGAACTCAGCATATCTTTCGCGGTAGGTCGGCGAATGGAAAACAGCATAAATATAGTTGAAAATATCCTCCGGTCCAAAGGTTTGCTGTAGATCTCCCTTACCATCAGGAATGAAACTCATACTGAGCTTGGTTGAGAAGTCTTTGATAAATGCTGGAAGGAGATTAGGACGGCGACCACCTGAGGCATCGTGGGGCTCATCTGCATCGAATAGTCCTCTTTTGGTATAATTGGGATAGAAATAAAGGGGAAAGACGTTGGAACCATCCTTAATTTCTGTAAAGAGGGCAGGCGTAGGGGTATTTGCGACTATCGCATGTCTCCAATGTTGCGCTTTTGTTTGTCTAGTCACATTCAAGCTAAGGTTAGGTTGTAGCATATGTTGTTTTAATTCAGCACGGGGACGATCCATTATTAGCTCGCTGAAACAACAGTAGCGTTTATCTAGTGGGCGATAAAAACAGGGGATAATAGGAATGTTCTCTTCTTTACGTAATTTTTTTCGTACATCGGCAATATTCCAGCTTGAAGTACTAACTATATTGTACCTTTCTACCAGTTCTTGATCGGACATATAGGGTTTACGCATATCTTCTATCCGAGCGCGTAAGGCTTCCTCATCGAAGCTAATAGCAAAAACGTCTCGATGGCTTTGAAAGCCTAGAACATTAACAAGCATTATCTCTGTTAATTTCTTTCCAGACTCATATTCCGCTCTCAAATGAATATTCTGTGGCGCAAATAAATAAAATGGCTTAGCAGGTTCAAGCTTTTTCCACTCCGTTGTGGTAACATCATGTTCCGTAAGCCAATGATACTTACCTCCAACGAGCCTTTGCTCCTGACCTGCTTTCTCATATACCTCACGCTGCCCCCAGAGATGAGCATGGTAAATGTTTCCCTGTTTCGATAAGCCAGCTTCCTTCTGTCGCTTGATAAAAATCCCGATCGCTACCCCTTGTTGAATATCAAAAACATTCTCATCTTTACTCCCATCAGGCGAGCGTTCCTTCTTCTTGCTATTACCATGTAGGTCAAGAACATAGATATCGTCAAAGGTCTGCATGAGGCTCTGACGCATACCTCTAAAGGTTGGGTTATCTAGATACCCGTGATTGGTGATAAAGGCCAGGATACCGTACCCTGTCTTTTCAATCCTCCACTGAGCAAAACGAATAAACTTTACATAGTCGTCATTCAGCCACTTAGGATTGCGCTCTCCAAGCGGCTGGCCGTCACCTCAAAGTAGTTTCCTGTCGCCTTACCTGTTTGAGAGTCCTTACCCCGTAGCAGGTCCTTAATCCAATCTCCCTTATTAGCTGAGTGGCCTGAATGAGGAAGGTCCCTGTACCCGTAGCAGGATCAAGGATTACAACACGTGGGGTTCTTTCTACGCGCTCCTTTCCTGTCTCATCAACAGCATTATAGGGAACGGTAGTAGTATCAGCAAGGCCATCAATGCAATCGAAGTTCTCATGTAACAGATGATCTACTGAGCGAACGATGTATGAGGCAACAGGCTCAGGCGTATAATAAACTCCGCGCGTTTCTCGTAGATCCTTTGCTTCAACATAGCCAATCGTAAAGTTATTGCGCTCTACAAGATAATCAGGAGCACCGCATCTAACCCGTTTCGGTTCGTTTGTTGCAAAGACACCTGTTTCTAGCTTCTCCAAGAGATGCTGTAGCGTTCCTCGGTAAGAATGTTCTGTCGCAATACCTTTCTGGTAGTACTGCTCGACTTTGTCCAAATAATCGCGTAGTACGGCCTCGCCCATATGGGGTCCTCCCAATAAATACATTTATATATTTTGATGTACCGTTTTTAATAGTTTAACTTATAGCTAAACAAGAAGCAAGAAATAGCCTCCTTCAGTATATTTACTCTGTAAACCCAACTCAAATCGTTTTCGCTAGTAGCTTGCTCAGGACCAAAAGCACCTTATGTTATATTTTTTGAAGTATTGAGAAACTAGAGATGCGCAGACAAAATTGTTGAGGAAGAGAGGGTTCATTTATTAAGCCTTTCTCTCGCCGGAGGACTAAAATAGGCCAATAGAAAGGAGCGGTGACTGGACTTCGAACCCTATTGACAAGCCATGATAATATGGTCTGGTAGAGTAAGAGACTTGAGCGCAAGAGCAAGAGACTCGGCTCATTTTCAAAAGATAAAAAATGCTGTTGTTTGGCTTCTCAAGCCACTTCATAAGGCGGCGTAGCTCAGGCGGTAGAGCAAGGGACTCATAAGCCCTGTGTCACTGGTTCGAGTCCAGTCGCCGCTACCTCAGCCTCTCAAGCCAATCAAGGGAGTTTCCTTCGTTGGTGGAAAGAGGCTAAATTTGTGAATCCCTACAAGGGGTTTCTACTGGTTCTGTGAAAGAGTCTGAAGATCAACCGGAAGATGAAATGCCAGCTGCTTAGCTGGAGGTTACCAGTTTCCGTCCTGAGAAAGCTAATCGCTGGCAAGCTCACATCACAACCCTCCTCTAATTCTAACTCGGTATACCCCTACACAGCCACGATCAGTATGTGACGACATACTCCTGACTTGTATCAATAGGTCCAGTGTCAAGAGTAAGCTGATGTTTTAAGTTGCTTGCATTTGGATCAATGTTAGATGCCCCACTTGAGTCAGTAACATTAACTGAAATCCTCCCTGCTGTATACGCATTGCCTGCCTCACTTTGATCATGATAAGCAACGACTAAAACCCCGCAAGGATTGTTGTCAAACTGTTGCGCATAGAAATAGGCAAGCAAGTCCTCTGCAAGCTGTTGCCCAGTTACACTTGGATCAACTGTTACCTCTGTCTTTGGTTGTGGACATACGCCTGTAACGCCCACGCTCTCACTATGAAACGGATGGATTGCACTAGCATCCCCTTCTGCGGCAAGACCACGCAGATCAGTTACCGTTGTCGGTGGATAATGGATTGATGGTGCTACTGTTGGTACTGGTGACGGAGTAGGACTAGGTGTGGGTACCGCTGTTGACGTTGTCAGTGGAGCAGCAGCTTCCTGAGGTTGTAGTCCCAATGCGCTTACGAGGGTCACAACTAAAAAGATAGCCGCGCTCACAAATACGAGGGCACTACATCCAATCAGTCCCCATCGCACCAACCCAGGGGACTGCTGAAATTTGGCCTCCAGTCCTGTGGGCTTTGGAGTTGGAGGACGTTGCCCATAGGGCTGATTATTCCATGGACTATTATTCATCTTTCTCCCTTTTTATACACTATTGACATGCATCAATAGAACGAGTGGGCAAAGCAGCAATAACACTCCTTGCAAAGGGGAAGATTTAGACATTTGTTGACTCTGCCAAATTTGCAGTAAAGCATCTAGTCTCTCTGCACAGACTGGGTACTTTTGTGTTGTTCTATGGTGAAGTTTGTGTTGGAGGTGCTGACAGCTTAGGACCTTGTTTCTTGTCTTCATTCAACTCTTTTAAGTCAAAGAAAGGGTTTTCTTTTATATGCGAGGTTCGGTTTTTGGATTAGGATGGTGTATCCATCCATGTTATACTGAAAAGAGAGTCAGATATTTTTGATTTCCATCAAAAATGGATCGCTTTTTTGCAATTTTTTTGCGAATATGACCATCATTTGGGAGAAAGACATGCTTCTTGAGTTCAGAACCAAAAATTTTCGCTCCTTGAGAGATGAGTGCACTCTCTCGATGGTTGCATCAGGTGATAGGACACTTGCCAAAACAAATCTCCACCAAACAGGGCTTAAAAGCTTGCCTAATGTTGTTCGTACAGCAGCTATTTATGGAGCAAATGCGAGTGGAAAATCAAATGTTATTCGAGCAATACAAGCAATGCGTGAGATTGTTCTAGGATCGGCAAGTTATCAATTCGGCCAGCCCTTTCCAATGATACAACCTTTTAAATTAGATCCAGCCTCAGTAGCAGAGCCAACAGAATTCGAAATTACATTCCTTCTGAAAGGTATACGATACCAATATGGCTTCTCATTGACTCCCGAGCGAATTACTAGCGAATGGCTCTTCGCTTATCCTACTGCTAAGGGTCAGAGATGGTTTCAAAGAGAATATGATCCCCAGAAAGAGACAGATACCTATAACCTAGGATCTCATCTGTCTGGTCAAAAGAGTGTCTGGAGAGAAGCTACCAAGCAAAACTCCCTCTACTTATCTACCGCCGTACAACTCAACAGTGAACAACTAAAGGGAATTTTTGAATGGTTTTTTAGCAGCCTTATCATCTTCCCTGATACTGCCATCCCAGCTTTTGATTACACAGTCTCTTATATACGCGATGATATAAACAATACTGTA
>DASYAN010000141.1:0-4455 GCA_036501345.1 Ktedonobacteraceae bacterium | reverse complement strand
TTACCCTTTTATCATATCTACGGAGTGATGCTAACAGGCAGCTTCCTAGCATGCAGTGGCACACAGGTGCTAATGGAACGTTTTGACTTACTACAATCGCTAGAACTGTGCGAGGAGTATAAGCTAACCTACTACTTTGCTGTGCCACCAATTATCCTGGCACTTGCCAGCGCTCCTGTTGATGTCAGCAAATTGAAGAGCCTCAAATATATTTTCTCGGGAGCTGCGCCACTACCTCTAGATTCGGCCTACAAGCTACAGAAAAAAACCAACATCCCAGTTGGGCAAGCCTATGGGCTGACAGAAGCTTCACCACTGACCCATGGACAGCCTCGTCATCCCGCCTTCGTACACCTAGAGAGCATTGGCTTGCCCGCTCATAACACAGAACAGAAGATTGTTGATCCTGAAACTGGCAAACGCGAATTGCCAGTCGGAGAAGATGGTGAGCTGATCATTCGCGGTCCTCAAGTGATGAAAGGCTACTGGAAAGCCCCCGAAGAGACAGCACATGCACTACGCGATGGTTGGCTCTACACAGGCGATATAGGCCATATCGATGCCGATGGCTATACATATATTGTCGATCGCAAGAAAGAGATGATCAAATACAAAGGCTTTAGCGTGGCACCTGCCGAGCTGGAAGCACTACTATTAGAACATCCAGCAATCATGGATGCTGCAGTCATCGGTATACCTGATGATGAAGCAGGCGAAATCATCAAAGGGTTTGTCGTCCTCCGCAAAGGACACAGCGTATCCTCCGAAGAGATCCTAGCATTTACAAATGGGAAGTTAGCAGGCTACAAACGTCTCCGCTTCATCGAGTTTATTGATGCCATTCCTAAGACTGCATCAGGGAAGATCTTGAGGCGCGACTTGAAAAAGACAAAAATCACGCATCCAAAATAGACTAGAGATGTCCCAGGAACAGGCCACGGGCCATCGCTTCACCAGCTAATGCACAGACCACAACAAGGTAGAGCATACCAGTAGCAGATTGGAATGAGCGATCACGAACTAACTTCCAGGCCAGTCCGCCAAGTACCAATGGCATCACAAAACCGACAAGAATATGCAGCCAGCCAATTGCATTCGAACTCAGCGGCGTTATCTGAGGAGCACCAAGCGGCTTGATCTCAGAGCCATGAGTCGAGGCAGGATTTGGTGCTGCCACGATAGCTGGGTGCGAAGATGGTGTCTCCTGACTACCAAAGAGCACATTCGGCCCGGCTGCAAGAGAAAATGCTACTTGAGCCAGAACGGCTACAAGGACGACTGTCGTAGAAAACAGCAGTGGACGCTCTGAGAGTGCCGGAGTCACAAGGTACCAGTGACCCAACCACATAGCGGTCATCACACCACCAAGAGCAAATGCCCCAGCAAAGAAACTGGCAACAGTAAATACACTACCAAAGGCACCAGGTACCAGGGGATGGAAGATCATCGCCAACACAAACAGCGCGATTAAACCTGCAATAATAGTTGCGCCACCACTGACAAGGCGCAGGACACGAAGCGTAGACGAACGTGGTTTCTGTTCGGTAGCCTTGTCCTCTTCCCCGATATCATCCTGCTTCTCACCAACGCCTGCATGCTTATCAAGGAGCAGGAAAAAGCTATAGGGAAGCAGGAGTAAGAAGAAGAGCAACAATGGCAGAGCCTCTTGTCCAGTCCAGGCTTTATCAAGTTGCGAATAGGTATTGAGCAACGCTGAAGTTGCAAAATTTTGCTGGAACAGATATGTCAGACAGGCTAGGACTAGATAAATAAAAGCGTATGAGATAAGAAAGCCGCGCTTGACTTCATTTCGCCAATCGAGAAAGACCAGCACGCTCACAGCTCCGACCGACACTTCGACCATGACGATGAACAAAACTAACGGTAATTGTAACATGATTTCTCTTTATCCTTTTGAGCCTCTCTATGAGTGCACATGTGAGTCTGTCTATCAGACCAGATGCGGGAAATAATCTACCTAGATAACGGTAAGATTATACCGCTATCATTAGCAGGTGACAACGTACTAGCATTAGGTTTCCCCCTTTTTACTTGTCCCTTATTTCCCAGAAGCTGTCCTCTTTGTCTCTAGAAAAACCCCTCCCATCAGGTATTCTCAAGGCAGCAGCGCATCAGCAGAAGCATTTGGGTGTTTGGAAATGCCCTCTCGCTATTCTTAAGTACGAGGGGAGTTGTTAAGAAGACAACGTTGGCATGCGTCAAGGGAAGCGTGAAAAAACTTGACAGTGTGAGAAAAAGAAATGAGATAGAAACGGTGCTTGGCTGCGAGATGTCTGAAAGATGTCTATGAGTTGTCCTAGAGGGCGTTTCCTCCTCTGAAAACTGACTTTTTATCACAATTTTCTACTCAAGAGAGAGTTGAGAAGCGAGATGAACGCCTTCAACTAAGGCTTGAATGTAGAGCCATCCCTTCCAGAGGGTTTTCCAACCAGGAGGCCCATCACCTTTGCGCCCTTGATAGCCGCCATAGCCAGCGATCGTGTACCAAGCCTGCTGAGCAGTCAACTGGGCGAGGGACACGTGGGCAAGTGTGGCAACCACCTGCACGACGTCAGCTGGCAAGACTTCTTGAGCAGCCAGCTCAGGCTCTTGCCGAGCCGTGGCCCGCAGTTGCAAGAGTCGCACAGCCACCGGTCCAAGCAATCCAAGCAAGCGACGCAAGCCCTCATAGCTCTGTAGGTGTCGTTGCTCAATCCGACAACCTGTTTTAAGCCCTTGGCGATAGTCTTCCACGATCCAACGACATCTTTACCAGTCGACCCGTTGCCAGGCTTGGACGGCACTTTGGGTGCACATCGAGCAAAGTAAGACCCACTCCAGAGCCTCGATGCCTTCGGGGGGATTGGGTTCCCATACCCGCACAACCCAGACGACCAATGGAGGCAGATCTCGTGTGGCTTTGCGGTTCTCTGGAGCAAGCAAGCGGACTCTTCCCCAGCTGATCTGCAGATGAGCTGTCCGCGCAGGCCTCTTCTTGGTTGCCTCCAGTTTCAAGTCTGCTGTATCCTGACTCGCCCAACTGCCTACGACCTCAAACAAATGCAGCGACGCGGCCTTGGGCTCTTGTGTTGCACGAGCTTTGTGATGGGAGCACCGAGCCCGAGGAGCCTGATCTTTGTCCACCAACAGATCGACGCACCGATCCTGGGCAGCACGTACCACGAAGTGGCAGTTCATCTGCCGACACAGCGACAAAAAAGCAAACATATCTCCATACCGATCTCCCACATGAATCCACTCCACTGCTTGTGGTGGCGTTCCAACCGCCTGCACACTGCGTTCCCACACCTGGGACTCTCGCTGGCGGAACTGACGCTGCCAGTTGGTCTCCCCAACAGGGGCTGGCTGGCGCAGAAAAGGTTCCTGATGCGCCAGACCAAGGACCTCTCGAGTCTCGGGCTGGACTGCCAGCACACTTTGCAATAAGAAGCCCTGATGGCCGTCATGCTTGCCAATGTGACCCAATCCACTCGTTGTGGGATACTGCTGGTAATCCACTTCCGTCGTATCTTGGATCAGAAGGACTCGTTGCACTTTTCCCGCTGCCTCTCGGGTCTGCCGCAGGTGGGGCTCGATCAATTGCTCATAGGTCACATCCGGACACTGCAACAAACGATAGGCGGCTTCCACCGCCGCATGTCCGTGCATCTGAGCGGGCAAGGGGAGCCTGCTGGTTCGTGTGCGATGCTTTCTGCCATCAGGACCGCACGCTTCGTTCGGCGGTGATCGCCCAAACGCACGCTGCCGAAGGTCTGCTCTGCCTACTCTTTTGGCGACAACAGCATGCTTGTTTTCATCTTCTTCCTCTTTTTCTCTCTCTGTTTTTTACTTCTTCTTCACTGATTCTACCGCTTCTTGAGAGATTCTACCACTGCTTGACTCCAAAATTGTGATAAAAAGTCAGGTGGTGTAGCCCCTACATGAACGTCTAACCCAGAAAAACAGAGCCATCTTGATCCGAAGTTGTTCACTTTGTTCATAAAGTTGTTCCCTAGATGTCCTGGAAAAGAGAGATGGTGTTGGGTATGCTTGTAGTGATCACTCAAAGCGAGTGATTTGCGAAAATTGTTCTATATGCTTTGAGAATAATAAAGGAAACTACTATGAAATCTTTTGTTCGACGTATATGTAGAGTATTCTTGATCATAAGCATCACTGGTCTGCTTACTCTCATTG
Organism: Ktedonobacteraceae bacterium; assembly: GCA_036501345.1. GTDB lineage: Bacteria > Chloroflexota > Ktedonobacteria > Ktedonobacterales > Ktedonobacteraceae > DASYAN01. Next base: position 258 of record DASYAN010000141.1, on the reverse strand, counting down.
GTGGAGCAACCACCCTCTTGGGGCTTTCCTCGACGGCTTACGCAAACCAAGCACCGTGTCCTAATGGCTACCACCAAACCGGTTCCTCTTGTACACCAAATGCTGCTTATTATTGTCCATCAGCAGGCCAGGTCTGGAGCCCGAAAGATAACAGCTGTATCTCGGAAGCCAGTAATCCAAATACGTGCAATCCTGGGTATACTTGGCAAGATCCTGATAACGCCCAGCAGTGCCTTCCTGATAGTCAGCTTTGCGGCT
>DASYAN010000140.1:0-3015 GCA_036501345.1 Ktedonobacteraceae bacterium | reverse complement strand
CAGGCTATGGCGGGACCAAGCCAGACGCGTGGCTTCGGCGGCAACTTTAATAAAACTTCTACTGCTGACCCTGCTCTGGTACGCTATCTGGAGACCAATCAGGGCAAAGCTAAATTTCTGGTTGCCACAGCCAGCTCAATGACATCTGATGGGATCATTCTTGCAACGAACAAGCCAGTAATGGCAATGGGAGGCTTCTCTGGCAGCGATCAGATCTTGACGGCTACCCAGCTAGCAACTCTGGTTGCCAATGGTACAGTTCGCTTCTTCTTGCTAAGTATGCCTGGGAATAGACAACATCTGCCTCCGCAGATTATGGATCAGATTCCTCAACAGTTCAGAAATCGCGCACAAGGCTTCTTTGGAGGCTTTGGAGGCTTTGGCGGTGGTGGACAGAGCGCTCTCACAACCTGGGTGACGCAGCACTGCACCACAGTGCCAGCCAAGCAGTGGCAATCAACTTCGACAAGTTCTAGCACTGGCACTGGCTTTGGTCTGGGTGGCGCGAATCAGTTATATGATTGTGCCACGACACATTGATGGTTTGGGTTTGGGCACCTGTTCGCCAGAAAGCAGCAGTGCCCAGTGAAAAATCTACTTTAAGATGAGTCCTCGATAGTGTTGTCATAGCAATGCGAGCCCCGATCCGTTACAAGCTAGCGGATTTGGGCCTCGCTTTACTTGCGAAAATTTTGTAAGGTTTCTCAACGGGAGGATCTCAAGCTCAACCTTGAGTCACGAAAGCTATATTCCTGTGATAAGGATACCTGATCTCGATTCTGCAGAGCTTGACAAAGAGGATCGAGAGCTGGTATTATGAAAGTGATCTGAAAACCTGCCGCATGGAGGGTGTTCCGCAAGGATTAGGATTAGCCAGACGTTGCTCTGGGTTGCCAGCTCAATACAAGCTGGTTATTTTTATGCTTCAATTACAATCCTCTTCCCTCTCAGGACCTTAAATAGCTCATCTGCATATGGCTTCTTCTCGATATAGTCTCGAAGAAAACGAAACCCTAGCTTTTTAGAGTTTTTCTATGCTATACTCTTCTCGTAATCTGTACCTGTTGTAGCGTTGAAGCGTTGCGATAGCGACAAGTCAATGTCCACAAGGCATTTTATACTATTTGACGCTCTTTTTCAACAACACGCTTATTTACCTATTGAAGGAGTGCAAGATGCTACTTCTGAATGTCGTTCTGGCAGATCCGATCACTATTCGGATTGGTGATTATGCTTGGACCTTCACTAGTGCCTTCATCATCTATCTGGTCGTTGCGGCTATCGTCGGTTTGCTCGCAGAGTTTATTGTTGGCTGGCGACTGCCATTTGGTATTGTCGGTGCCAATATTGCAGCACTCATTGGTATCTGGTTAATGACACAGGTTATCATTATCACCGGGTTTAATGATATTGATGTCTATGGTGTTCCGCTTATCAGAGCTCTGATTGGTGCTATCGTTTTGGTCATGTTATGGCATTTCCTGACGTATCGTGGGTGGAACAGTCGTCGTCGCTATTATTGGAGATAGCTAAGCTGGTTGGAGACTTGCCAGAGTTCTCTTGTGAGGTGCACTTCCCTGTCCAGTCAGGTATGGGAAGTGGTATCAATTGCTTGGCTTAGATGGAGGATGTTGCATGCCTACCTCTGCTCGTCGTGTTGAGACGTTCGGCACAACTATTTTTACCGAGATAAACGAACTTGCACTGCAATATGATGCACTAAACCTGGGACAGGGAAAACCTGATTTTGATACGCCGACAGATATTGTGATGCAGCTTACGCAGGCATTGCAATCTGGTAAGTATAATCAGTATGCGCCTGGACTTGGTACCTCTGCTCTACGCCATGCCGTGGCTAATCATGCGACACGCTTTTATGGTCTGGATATCGATCCAGCGAGAGGGGTTATTATCACTGCGGGAGCCACTGAGGGCATTTTTGCCTCGGTAATGGGTCTGGTGGACCCTGGTGATGAGGTGATTGTGATTGAGCCATTTTATGACTCGTATGTACCGAGTATTACTATGGCTGGTGCAATCCCTGTTTATGTGCCTTTGCATCCTCCCACATGGACATTCGATCCCGATGAGCTGCGAGCTGCGTTTACGAACAAGACACGTGCACTGATCTTGAATACACCCCATAATCCCACCGGGCGTGTCTTTACCCGGCAAGAGTTATCACTGATTGCGGAGTTATGTATTGAGCATGATGTGACGGTTATCTCCGACGAGGTCTATGAGCACCTGACCCTGGGCGATGCTCACTATATTTCCATCGCTACCTTACCCGGTATGTTTGAGCGGACTGTGACGGTGAGCAGTGTGGGTAAGTCGTTTAGTGCCACTGGTTGGAAGATCGGTTGGGTCTATGGTCGACCGGAACTTGTTGAGGGAGTTTTACGTGCCCACCAGTTCATTACATTCTCGATTCATCATCCATCGCAACAAGCTGTGGCCTATGCGCTCAATCTGCCCGATAGCTATTTTACCGAATTCCGTGCAACCTATGAAGCCAAGTGTCAGCTCCTCATGTCCTCCATGGAAGGTAGCGGTCTCCACTATTCTGCGTCCGAGGGAACCTATTTCTTGGTGGCAGATTTCTCAGCTGTATTTAATGGAACTCCTCAAGAATTCGCTCGCTATCTGATCAAAGAGATCGGTGTGGCCTGTATTCCTCCCGAGACATTTTATAGTCCTCAACATGTAGGTATCTGCAGGAATTATGTGCGTTTTTCATTCTGTAAGACTGATGAGGCGCTGATACAGGTGAAAGAGCGGCTGGCGAAACTAGCCAAGTAGGTTCAAAGTTTTTGCTGGTTGGACATGGTTTAAATGGGTTTCTACAGCCACTTTTGAACATATTGAGCTTACTACCTCACCATTCGCACAAGTGGCCAGCCCGTTTCCATTTTTTCAGTGGAGAAAAAGATTGTATGGTAAGAATAGCCCAAAGGAGATGACTGAAGACAAAATCGGGGATATTTTGGGACTTTAGTACTAATGTAGGATTGA
>DASYAN010000139.1:0-3616 GCA_036501345.1 Ktedonobacteraceae bacterium | reverse complement strand
CAACCCCTGTGGTTTCATCGACATGCTCATCCTCCTTCGTGAATGGTCGTCTCTTTCGCTTTTCTCGACTTTACTCGATCCTCGCTTTCTTGTCCACTTGTCCCAACAAAATTTCCCATCAGAGTCATTCATTGCGCCCGTGGGGTGGGGTGGGGTTTGCGGACATCGGCTTAAATTGTCAAAAATCATCATTGCGCCCGCCTGAGCTACCTCTCAAGCGCTGCCCTGACTGCATTGATTAAAGTATCCAGTTCAAAGGGTTTACTCACATAGCCAATGGCGCCAACATGCTTAGCTTTCTCAGATGCACGGCCATCAGCAGTCATGACCAAGATTGTAACTGTGTCTCCATAGATCTCATGCAAGCTAGCGGCCACCCCATATCCATCTATAACTGGCAGCGCCATATCCAGAAGCACTAAGGACGGCTTCTTAACTAGAGCGTGATCGATAGCCTCTTTTCCATCCCCTGCCAATTCAACCATAAAACCTTCCTCCTCCAACACCCACTGAACAATTTGCCGCAAATCCGCGTCATCTTCAACTATAAGCACTGTTTTTTCTCTTGAGACTGAGTCAGTTGGTTTTGTATCTAAAGCCGTGCTACTCTTCATCTTTATATTTTTGTACCTTTTTAACTAAAAGGCACTGATTAACCAATATTGGATATCAGCGCCTTTTGATGCCCAATCAATAATTGTTTTTACATCCAAAGATAGGTCCAAATGAATAGTACCTTCTCCCTAGTACTTCACCTTGGTTTTCCAGGTACTAACTTATTTGTTGGCTTCTTGTCCCATTTCTATACACGGTTGAGATAACCAAATGGATGCACAGTGGTATCCTTTGGCAACCAAAGAGATGATTATAAGGGCCGTGGCTCCTAATGCTAATCATAATACACAGCCAAAAGTGAGTACCCTCGCTCTCTTGCCTTGAGAGGTAAGAAAAAGATAAGAAATCGATTATTGACTTTCTAAGGAAAAGCCACCTTTTTCTAATTTAATTAGTATTTACTGAAAATATCAAAAAAAGCTATTTTTGCATGAAAAATACTTGAAATATCCGTGCGAGCAAGGTATGCTCAAGAAGGTAAAAGTCTACAGTAGTTTTGATGAAGCCAACGGAGGAAACCCTATGAATATACAGATGGATGAGTATAACACGCCATTATCAGAGATGGCTGATGGTGCACTGGTCGAGTTGCTTCTAGCAGGAGAGGGGGGGGCATTTGAGTCTTTGGTCTCTCGCTATCAGAAGCCCTTGTTTAATTTTATATGCCACTTCCTGGGCAATTATGATTTAGCTTGCGATATCTTACAGGATGTCTTTATCAAGTTATATGTATCGCTTCCAACACTGCGTACTGACCAGGCATTGAAGCCCTGGCTCTTCCAAGTGGCACGCAATTGCTGTTTGGATGAACTACGCCGCAAGCGCCCAATTGCCTTCTCACAGCTAGAGGTAATTGAAGAGGAGGACGAGATGTCCCCAATTGCTATTCTGCCAGACACTAATCCATTGCCCGAAGAGATTGCAGAGCACCATGAACTGCAACAAATAATACGGAAAGCTATTGATGAATTACCTCTCAAATTCCGTCAAGTGGTGCTCTTGCGTTACACTGCACGCTTCAGCTTTGTTGAGATTAGCACTATCCTCAATATGCCACAGGCAACTGCCAAGACCTATTTCCAACGAGCACGACCGCTACTGCGTAAAGCCCTCTCTTCTATTAGAGTGCAACGTGAGAAGACAACAGTATAACTACACTTATATAAATTTCATGATTAATTTTTCGAGTTTACTCATCTTTTATTGGGGATGTTTTAAAGAGTATGAGAGTAGTACGCATTAGTTGAGATAGAACTCATCAAGAGGGTTGCAAGAAAATATTGGTCTACCACTCTCTTATGTTGTACACGATCAATGCGAAGCGTTCGATGCAGTAACAAGAAGTGCAAAAGTGTAACAGGAAAGACTACTCAAGCCGTCAGGCTACTTCAAGAGCCTGACGGCGAAGATTTCTAAGCTAGCAGTTCTGCTTCGCTGAGTGGTCCCAGCGTTGTAAGGACTTGCTTGTCACGCATAGGGAAGCGGTGTAGGGCGCGTATCACGTCCTCCGTTGTCACTTTCTCTATACGTTCGATCTCCTCTTCAACGCTGATCAAGCGTCCCTCGGTTACCCAGTCGCTGGCCAGGGATCTCATACGCGAAAAGGTTGACTCGCTACTGAGGACGATTGAACTGATCCACTTGTCTTTGGCACGGCGCAATTCATCCTCATAGATGCCCTGCTCAAGTACATTATCCAGTTCTTCACGCAGCAGATTTAATACGCGTGGTGCATTCTCTGGAGTTGCATTGGCTTCCATCAGCATCAGTCCGGTACCTTCCATGGCCCAGAGTCCTGCGCTAGCCGACTCCGCCAGACCTCGCTGATGGATGTTCCAATAGAGGCGTGAGCCATCGCTATCTCCCAGGATGCTCCCTCCCAGTATTGCTGGGTAGTAATCAGGATCATTGATATCGACGGCTGGCATGGCGATAATCATAATCTGCTGCTTGAGATTCTCGTCAACCATGATCTTATTAATTGGCTGGTCCGGCTCATAGTGTGAGACATCTCGTCCAGTATTGCCAGTTTGCCATTCGCTACACTGTTTCTCCGCAAGCTCTACAATATGATCCCAGTCGAAGTTGCCAGCGACGGAGAGAATGATATTGTTGGCAGCGTAATGCTTTTTCCAGTACTCGCGCATCTGCTCGATATGCATATCCCGGATACTCTCGCGTGTACCTAGCACATCATGTCCCAGCGGATGATCTCCGAAATATGTCTGCATCATACGACGATACGTAATATTATATGGTTGATCCTCGGAGCGGGCGATCTCGTTGATAATGACCTCTTTCTCGGTCTGAAAATCGCTTTCGTCGAGACGTGGGTAGATCATATCGCTCAGAAGTTCTACTGCTTGATCCAGGTACTCACCAAGTACGCGAGCATAGAAGACAGTTGCTTCATGCGAAGTGAAGGCATTCACTTCGGCCCCAATTTTATTGAATGCCAGAGTGATCTCCTGCCAATCGAGGGTTTTGGTGCCTTTAAAAACCATGTGCTCTAAAAAGTGAGAGACGCCAGCAATTGCTGGATCGTATTCGTCGCGTGACCCTGTACGAACATAGTATGAGACCGCGACCGATTCAAAATCGGGCATCGGCTGACCGACAATTTGTAAACCGTTCTTGAGTGTATGGGTATAAAATACCGTGCCATTGGCTGCGGTTTCTGACATTGGTTGCTCCTCCCACGTGTGACACCTCTTGCGTGTGCCAGCACTTGTAACCTTCTTTACAAGTATATTCCTTAGTTAATAGCATGATAGCCTGACAGGAGAAGGCTTGTCAAATAGGAATATATTCGCATAGGCGTTGCCTATCAAGTCGCCTATCTTCCGTGATGATCAGTTATTGTTGATATGTCATTGTGTACCAAAGAGCATTAAAATACTTCTTTATGAAGGGATAGACAATGCAAATAAAAAATTCGCTAGTACATTTGAAAAGTCCTGACACATAATTATCGACAAAAAGCAATGCTGCTATTATAATA
>DASYAN010000138.1:0-9144 GCA_036501345.1 Ktedonobacteraceae bacterium | reverse complement strand
TCAATCCTACATTAGTACTAAAGTCCCAAAATATCCCCGATTTTGTCTTCAGTCATCTCCTTTGGGCTATTCTTACCATACAATCTTTTTCTCCACTGAAAAAATGGAAACGGGCTGGCCACTTGTGCGAATGGTGAGTTGGTGAGATACTAGTTTTGCAGAGATCTATAGCGGATTGAGCTTGGTGGGTTAGGAGATTTGCTCTGGCTTTTTGCTAGTATGTGGTAAACTGCCTCATAGAGGAAGCATAGTTTTGCAGAAAAACTTCGGGCAGCAATCGGCAACTTGCAAATGGAAGACGAAGTTTGCCGCAGCGGCAACTTTTTCATTCCTATTTGGTATGGCAACAAACCTCGCCAAGGGATCCCTAGCAAATAGGCGTTGTTTTTTTGCTCAATGGAAAAGAGACCTTGAAGCATGCGTAAAAGGAGTAAATGTTCAGTGCTCTTTTACGCTCGCCACAAGCCAAGTTTTCCGTTCAGCTTTTTTTGTGCTCAGTCTATGGACAGTGTGTCTAGACGATAACGCCCCGGCTGTTCGATGTGAGCGCCGGGGCATTGTGCGTTCTATGGCATCACACTGCGAGAGAATGCAGCGCTACTTAAATGTAAAAGTCTTATATGATTCTTATGATTGCAATTAAGCATCTGCATGGGTTGCAAGACGTCGCATTAGTGCTTGCAATTTTTCACTTCCATTATTTGCTTTTTCATCCCATTTTCTTATAAAAGATTCATCATTTTCTACATGTCCTTTTTTAACTGCCATATTTCTTAATTCATCTAATGCATTTACTACTCCTATGTCTGTAGTAGTTTCACTTATAGCACGTATATCTCCTTTGTATATACGTTTGACTTGAGATAAAGTCCCAATTCTTCCACTGTATACCCACTGATCAGAGCCTTGAGCCTCTTCTGCTAGGCCTTGATCACTGTCACTATGCTGAGCAGGTCCTTTGTCTTTGTCTAGCGTTGAAGAAGAGGCCATGTCACTTGGTGTGCTAACAGGCCCATCTGTCCGCCGTCTTTTTGCAGCGCGAAAGTCATGTGTTTCTATCCCAGCCTTTATTTGTGCGTCTATTCTATTAGGGTCTCCAAAAAGCGAGAGTCCTTTTTCAAATTCTTGGCGTCTAGCAGCTTGTCGCTCTGGAGTAACTGGTGATACTGAAGATGAAGCCTGTTCTCTAAGTCGAGCTCTTAAAGGATCGTGTACAGGTCTCTTTAATGATTGCTCTTGTACCTTTCCGGCATCACTTGGAACTTCTCTTGGTGGCATTATAATATCTCCTTTTTCATATAGTATTTCAAACGTATTTCATACGACACTCCCAACGAGTGCCTATCACAATACTACCCAACATGTGCCCACAGCACAATGCCATTCTGTAGACATCTGTGCGACATCTTGCTGAGCAGTGCTGCTCTCAACGGGCAGCCGCATGGCGACGGGAGTAAAACACGTTCTTAGAAATTTTATCTTTTCAGTAAAATAGAAGTGGGAGAATATTCATGAGAGAGAGCTTGTATGATGCAGGATATTGCGTTTTCTTTGTGGTGTGATTGTTTAAAGTTCTCTGAGATGGCACGAAAGGTAATACAACAGATTCGATCATCTGAACCAGTTCGAAGTAGACAGAGCCGTGTGGGAAACTGGACGGGTCGATATCCCAGTAGCAAAATGGGAAGAACCATTCAATTTGAGAGCCGGACAGAAGAGTTTGCGGCCATTACGACTCATGAATATAATGATAGCGTGTTAGAGTATTATGATCAGCCATCGAAGATAGAAATGCGATATGTCTCGAAAAGCGGCCGTCCTGTTGTGTTCTGGAACACACCTGATTTCTTTGTCTTACGAACAGATCGTGCAGGATGGGAAGAATGGAAGCCAGAGGAGAAATTAGTTGAACTGGCTGAAACCATGCCGAACAGGTACCAACGTGATGCACAGGGGCAATGGAGGTGTCCTCCAGGGGAGAAGTATGCGGCCCGTTACGGCTTAGCATATGAAGTATGCACATCTGGTAAACTGAACCCAACGTATGTCCGTAACCTGCGTTTCCTTGAGGGCTACCTCCGTGATCCACAGTTGCAAGTTGAGGCATCGGCCTTGAAAATCATGCAGGAACTCTTTACAGAAGAGCCAGTCATGACATTGGAAACCTTGTTGGAATATGTTGATGCTCAACATGTCTACAGCGCATTACTCCTCAAGCAATTTTCCGTTGATCTTGCATCAGCCCCTCTCGCAGAAACTGCCTCTGTGCATATCTTTCGCGATGGTGAGGTTGCGCGTGCGTATCTCATTCTGGCAGGAACTCCTTACGAGAAATCGAATAGTCCTTTTGTAGAAGTGGGAATCGGACAGGGAGTGATTTGGGATAGGCAAGCCTGGACGATGTACAACCACGGAGAAACCTCTATCGCCTTGCGTTCTGAACGTGGTGACTGGGTGGAAATCCGATCAGAGGAATTTCATGCACTGGTTTCTCAGGGAGTGATGACGCAACCAGTTCAAGGAGATCCTGCATCTCAATACCATGTAAGTGATGCAGAGGCGCTGATACTGGCAAAAGCGAAAAAACAAGACTATCAGGCGGCAAATCGTAGATACCAGCTCCTCCAGAGATACCTGTCAGGGGAGACGCCGGAGCAACTTGGTGTGCCGTATCGCACGCTTCGTGATTGGGAAGTGAAGTGGGACGCCGCCGAGCAGAAGTACGGTCACGGATATATTGGATTAATCTCGAAGTATCAACGGAGTGGAAATACCAAGCGAGTCCTCCCCGAAGAGGCTCTCAAGGCCATGTTAGAGTACATCCAGAATGATTATGAAACGGATCGACAAAAGCCAAAAATCCATTCTTGGGGGCAAATGGTTCGCTATTGCGAGGCGAATGGGATTCATCCTCCAAGTTACAAAACCTATTGTAAAGAAATCAACAAAAGAAAAGGGTATGAGCAAACGTTGAAGCGCAAAGGGCGTCGTGCCGCTTACCAGGAACAAGTTCCCTATCTGGTGCTTGATCAAAGTACACCTCGCCACGGAGATTTTCCCTGGCAGATTGTGCATCTTGATCACGATCTGTTAGATATTCAACTTCGCTGTTCGCGAACGGGCAAAGTTCTTGGTAAACCGTGGGCAACGGTGATGACCGATGCCTATTCACGACGCGTCTTTGCTCTGTATTTATCTTATGATGCTCCTTCTCACCGCTCAGATATGATGGTGCTACGAGAATGTGTCCGACGGCATGGGCGATTACCTCAAACATTGATTGTGGATGGCGGAGCTGATTTCAACAGCACCTACTTCGAGTCGTTGCTTGCCTTTTATGTAGTGACCAAGTTGGAGCGCCCAGCGGCTTCACCACGTGCGGGTTCCGTCATTGAGCGCTTGTTTGGCACCACAAACACGAGTTTTCTGAACAACGTTCTGGGAAATACGCAGGCGAGCAAGAAACTGCGTGAAACCACGCCGTCAGTTGATCCGAAGCGAAAGGCCACCTGGACGTTAGCAGCGTTGTATCGAAAACTCTGTCAGTGGTGTTACGACGTCTATGATACGCGTTATCACTCGACCCTTGAACGGACCCCACGAGAGGAATTTGAAGCAGGAATGGTTATTGGCGGAGTACGACCCTATCAAGCTATTCGCTATGACCTCGCGTTTTTGATGAAAACGATGCCGACACCGGACCGAGCTACGGCGAAAGTGATCCCCCGAAAAGGCATAAAAATCCATTATGAGTTCTATTGGTCAGACACATTTGCCAAAGCCGAAGTTGAGAACACTGAGGTAGAGGTGCGCTACGATCCGTTTGATATCAGTCGGGTATTTGCTTTTGTGGGTGGAGAGTGGACGACCTGTCTGGCCACACACTTTACGCTCTTGCATCATCACTCCATGCACGAGTGGCAGATGCTCTCTGCGGAACTGCGCAAGCGACGCACGGTTTCCTCTCAGCAGACCCCTCTTACCGCCAAACATATTGCCGCATTTCTTGCTTCTGTTGAGGCTGAAGAAAAGTTTGGCGTCCAGCGTCTTTGTGATGCAGAAGCACGGGATATCCTTCAAGGTATTGACGTGAGTTATGCTCAGCAATTTTCCCTGTTTCAACTGCCCTCTCTGCCAGAACAAGAAGCAAGCGAAAATGAAACCGACCCAAAAGATGGCGAAGGAGATGAAGAAGAAATTTACGGAGACTACGACTCATGGTGAAAAAACAAACTTCAGATGACCGATCACGCTATGCTCACATGAGCAAGGAAGAGCGCTTACAGTCATTTAAGCGTACGATCGCGCATCCTCATCTGAAGGCTGCAGACCAGGAGTTACGTGAAGCCATTCGGGAGACTGGTGGTGCATCGATTGTCAACGTCTTTGGCCCTGCACGCGTTGGAAAAACGACCATGAAAAACCATGTGATGAAAACCATTCTGACGGAGGCGTTCCCGACATTGCAACACGATCGAGAGCAAATCCCCATTCTGAGTATTGCGCCAAAACCGCCGCTCACTGGCTCTTTTAACTGGAAAACATTTTTTCAACTGGGCCTTTCTGCCTTGCAAGAACCATTGATAGAAGCCAAAATGCTTGTTCCCCTTGATGATCAAGAGGAACCTCTCTTCCCAACGCTCTCTGCGCCATCCTGGAACAAACAGAAATCCATAGAAGGAACAAAAGATGCATTACGTCATGCGTTCGAGATTGCCATTCAACGACGGCGTCCTGTGGCTGTGATCATTGATGAGGCTCAACACCTGGGGAAAGTCAGTGGTGCAAAGCACTTGCAAAATCAATTGGATTGCATCAAGTCTCTTGCAGATACAACAGAAACGGTATTTGTCCTTATTGGCACGTATGAGCTTCTCCCACTCCGCAATTTAAGTGCGCAACTCATTGGGCGGAGCTTAGATATTCACTTTCCGCGCTACCGCAGTACCCCCAAAGAATTGTCCCATTTCAAGAAGGTGCTTGAAACCTTCCAGGATGCTTTGCCCTTTGAATCGGAAACGAATGTGCTTCTTGAAAACTGGGAGTTGTGTTACGAGCGATCGATTGGCTGTGTGGGCAATCTTCGTCTGATGCTGGTGCGGGCAGTTCACGCGGCTCTCTGGCAAGAAGCAAAAACGGTGAGTGTCAACCATCTCAAGCAACATGCGTTCTCAGAAGCTGAGTGCTATGAAATGATGCGAGAGGCATATGAAGGGGAAAGAGAGTTAAAAGCCAAAGTATATCAACGTACCCAATTCTTGGAGATGCTTGGATTAGAGCGAGCAGGTGAGACTCAGAAGGTTCCACACCCCTCCCCTCTTGAGGCATCTCTGGGAGGACAAGAGGATTTTCAGCATGACCATGGTGATGAAAAGGGGACTGAAGTGCAGCAGAATCAGCACATCGAACAGCAGACAGGAGCGCCGTCTCCACCTGAAGCCTCTCCGAAGAAGTCCCCATCGCGTCCATTCCGGCGTAAACCGCATCGAGATCCAACGGGAACAGATCCATTGGATGCATTATCAGGGAAAGGAAGCTGATATGGAAAGCTATGAAGAATGGGACGTGACACTTCCGTCCATCCCCCCTCGCAGTTGCCTCTATTATCTTGATCCAGTGGGTGTGGGAACTCCTTCTGTTGAAAGCTTCACGAGTTATGTCGCTCGACTGGCAGGAGCGCATTGCGTTACACCGAAGGCTTTGATCACCAAAGTGATCTTCCCACTCCAAGGCAAGGTTGATACCAGCCCCAATTTCTCCTCTCGGCTGAATGCATTTTGGCATGGGGACGCGTCTACACTCAATGGGATCGGTCCGGCTGCGAGCGAGTGGGTTGAAACCTTACAGGCGATCACCACCTGCTCCCATTTGCGCTTCTTGACAATGTTGAGCTTTCGCGATGTTCTTGCTCTGAAGAAATTAGTGCGCCAAAGAAAAGCCTGGTGCCCTTTCTGTTACGAGGAATGGCGCTGCCAGAATCAGGTGTTGTATGAACCTTTATTATGGGCACTTTCCGGCATAGATCTCTGCCCCTGCCACCAACAATTGCTGGTGACTCAATGCCCTCACTGCTCAAAAACGCTTCCTTCCCTGACACAAACGATGCGTCCTGGATATTGTCCATACTGCGCAGGCTTTCTAGGGAATCTTCAAAAGCCATCTGAGAAAGAAGAAGAGAAGATGGATATGGAGTGGCAGTACTGGAAAGCAAAGACAACAGGTGATTTACTCGCTCTAGCACCCCATCTTCTGGTACCTCCTTCACAAGAACACATCGCAAGAAGAATGCAAGTCTTTGTTGATGACTATGCTGCTGGGAATATGAGTGCGCTGGCACGCTTCCTGGGCATAACCGTCCAGGCACTTTGGGGATATATCCATCACGGAAATGTCCCTTTCTTTGACACGCTCTTAAAGATGTGTCACTGCTTCTCACTCACCCTTGGAGAGTTTTTGACCACAACCCTTCCATCGCCCTTCATCCAGAAAAAACCGCGTTTTTCCCTAGAGAACATCCCCATCATCTCCAGAGGGAAAGGACATCCAGTCACAGAAGAAGATATACAGCTCATGAGACAGACTTTGGAAGCGGTAATCCGTGCCGATTATCAATCTGATCAATTCCCCAGTCTGAAAGAGGTTGCTCGCCGTATGGGGTTTGCTGTCTCAACTGTGCAGAAACATTGTCCTGACTTATCTCAAGCCATTGTCCTCCGCTATAAAAGGTCCTGGAAGGAAGAGGGAAACCAGACCAAAATGAAGCAAGCTCTCGAAATGTCGTTAGCTCGACCCATTCCAGAGCCATTGAGTGATGTTGCACGACGATTACGTTGCGATGCGATGGTCTTACGTGAGCACTTCCCGGACCTTTGTAGAGCTATCGTTACGCGCTATCGTGAGCAGATTGATTATGCACAGATTGAACAACGACTTCAAGAAGTATTGGCAAGCCAAGAAGAAGTCCCTGCGGTTGCAGCACTTGCCAGAGAGATGGGATATTCGCGTCACATTCTCGATGCCAAATTTCCCCATCTTTGCCACCAAATTGCCGCTCGACGGCACGCAGAACGGAACAGAAGACACCAGGAATGGGTAGCCGCAGAGGGTGAAAAAATCCGTCAGGTGGTCCTGCAACTTCATAAGGAAAATGTGTATCCCAGCGTCAGGGAAGTTGTTCGGCGTACAGGTAACGTTTTTTGGAGGAAGGAAGCCCGTGAGGCGTGGAGACTCACGCTCCAAGAATTGGGTTATCCAACAGATACCTTCAGAAAACAGGATTGATTTCGCAAATGAGCTAGACCTTCTTTCTCCTTCAACACCTCACTCTATCGGAAGCATAGTCTTGCAGCGAGAAAACGGAAGCATAGTCTTGCAGATTCTGCAAAACCCAGTGGTAAAGTGACAAAGAAGAGGGCGTTTCGTAACTTGGATTGCTCCCTCCAGAGATGAGCTAAAGCCTGGAAATGTCTTTTTTCGCTCTCCAAAAGTCTCTTTTTCTCTAGAAAAATCTCTATCGTCTCAGGTACCCTTGAGAGAGGCACTCGTTATGCGTGTCAGAAGAAAAACATCCAATACATATACATTCATAAATTCTCACTGTTAAATGAAAAAGGAACAAAAACCGTATGAAGAATCAAGGTTCTCGCTCTGATCTAAGGGAAAAGTCACTTCTTGAGACAACCAGCTACCTCTCCCAAGCGTTCCTCAAGACGTTCAGGCTGACTCCTTCTCAAGCTCTCAGAGAAGCGTACAGAATGCTCACCGAGGAACAGAAAATTGCCTTCTTGCTCGCTGGAGGAACTGAACGCCTCACTCAATGGCAACGGCACCACCATCAAGCAACCCGAACACACGCTGATACAGAGACAGGGCCACTTCCTGTTCTCTGCTAATCTTTTTACTTGTTTTGATTATAATCTGAGATTTGTTTAAAATACTTTATGAGAAAAGGAGATATTGTAATGTCAACAGGAAGTGATAGGCAGCGCATTCCAACAGGAAGTGATAGGCAGCGCATTCCAACAGGGACAAGTACAGGAGAATCGTGGCAAGCAGGAAGGGATAGTACTCAACGCACGCCTGACACGAGTCAGCGAGCCACGATATCACAGGTGCTTGGCACACTAGCATTTTCAGACACAAGTACTCAACATGGCAGCGCAATACCAGGCCTGAGTAGCGGAATGGAAGCAAGGGTTATGCACCTACCAAATACGACTGGATATGCAAGAGACGTTAGCCCTATTCCACCAGAAATAGCAGAAGAAGCATATAGAGTACTAGAAGGAGTAAATACTGAAAGAATAGGGAACCCTGCAAGATTAGAAACAGACGATGCTCTAAAAAAACACATCGCTGAAAGATTAGAATATGCTAAAGAACAAAAAGAGCAAAGAGAAAGAGACAACGCTGAAAGAAGAGAAAGAGAAAGAGAAAGAGAAGAGACAGGAGAAAAAAGAAGAATGAGGATAGGGGCTATAATAGGTTTAGATGCAAAAGTGGGAACTATAAAAAGAGATGTCAATAGAAAGAAAAATAGTAACTTAAGACAAGAGGAAAAAATTTACGAGATAATGAACCTTTATGTACAGCTAGGAGGTATTAACAAAATTAGGCGAGCTTTCTATAAGCCTTTTGAACTGCCTGACGCCGATCAACTGGATGAACATAACAAAGCTATGGGACTGGAGACAAGCGTTCAGCGTTGTACCAGGTATATTAACGAGACTTTGAGAAGCCTAGGTATGCAGAATAGTCCTTCTCTAAGAAATGTCACACACAACTTTCATATAGAACCTACTCTTTGGGAGCGACACAATGCATTGAGGTAGAATAACGCATAACGCCCCGGTGCTCACATCGAACAGCCGGGGCATTGCTTCATCCACTATGCCACACTGTCATCTCAGCATCGCACAGCGTACAACCCCTGTGGGCCTATTAGGCCCGTCGGCGCGAAATACAACGTTAAGCCAGATTTGAGCTGCGCCAACGTCAGCAGTGCAGGTTATCAGCAGTGTCTTTTTTGCTTGTGCGTGCACAAAACTTGCATCTTATCGGTAGCGTAGAGGCCATTTTGAGCGCTAACGCTGCTGATAAGGCGAAGTATCAGCAGTGTTAGCCCCTTAGCGTTGTAAATTTCTC
>DASYAN010000137.1:0-9849 GCA_036501345.1 Ktedonobacteraceae bacterium | reverse complement strand
AGATCAACGCGATTTATCGCGCCCGCCATCCTCTGAAAGGATATATTCTATATGAATAAAAAAGAACGAGTTGATGCAGCAGTACGTGGTGACAAGGTCGATCGCGTTCCGGTAAGCATTTGGCAGCATGATTATGCACGTGAGTGGGATATGCGGTTACTGATGGAAGCGATGGTGGAGAGTTTTACTGAGAACGACTGGGACTTTATGAAAGTGAATCCACGAGCTACCTACTTTGCTGAAGCCTGGAAAGCACGGTATCGCCCTTCCGGTGAAAAATATAAAGCGCCAATCTTTGAAGACACTCCCATTAGAAGTTCGTCTGACTGGAAACGCATACGTCAACTGGACCCCGATCGAGGCCCCTTCGTTGAGCAACTGCGTCTGATGCAACTGCTCAATCACCAGGTAGGCTATGATGCCTACTTTGTGCAGACCATTTTCTGTCCATTGGGAGTAGCCAGATACCTTGTTGGCGACAACCCTGAGCCTGTGCTTAACAGCATGCGTGAAGATCGCAGTGCACTACATGCAGCATTGCGTATGATTACCGAAACATTGAGTGCCTATGCCATTGCATGCATGGACGAAGGTGCCAGCGGCATTTTCTATGCGACCAATGGCTGGGCTACAGAAGGCATACTGACACAGGACCAATATCACGAGTTTGGTGAGCAGTATGATCTGGAATTCCTGGATGCGATCAAAAGTCGGAGCAAGCTGACTATCCTGCATAATTGTGGTGAGCGCATCTACTTTGACTCACTGGCCGCTTATCCCGTACAAATCATCAGTTGGGATGCCTCTGCCCCCGGGAATCCAAGCCTGCAGGAAGGGAAACTGCGTTCTGGCAAAGCGGTCATGGGAGGCTTAAATCGCCAAACGCTCCAAAGTGGCTCTCCTAACCAGATCCAGGAAGAAGTAGCACAGGTCTTAGAATTAACTGGCGAACGTTCTCTGCTGCTAGCCCCTGGTTGCACTGTGTCTCCTGAAACGCCCATACGCAATATTGGAGCTGTCCGTCGTGTATTCTCTTGACAACGGGCAGAAGCATTCGCTATACTCACTCTACATTCTCTATGTAGAACTATTTTGTGTTAAGATTTTGTGGAGTGAAGCAGGGACACTCGCGCCTCACTTTCGGTGGTATTAAGGGGGGGGTATATCGCGAGCATGGAGCGATATCAGACTTTACGGGCTTATTCGGCGGGGGGAGTTGTATTCCGCCTTGCTCCAGTGTGCTCTCCTGAAAATAACTTGGTGAAGAAGGGCCAGCATGATTCGAGGGAGTTGATCCCTGATAGTAACGGTTCAGCACGCATGGACGTAGTGCTAGTAGGGCGTAGCCATAGCGGGATCTGGGCCTTACCAAAAGGAACACCCCAATCAGGCGAGACAATTGAGCAAGTGGCTGTACGGGAGGCGCAGGAAGAAACAGGTTTGCAGGTCCAGTTGATCGCCTACATTGGAAATATTACTTATTCCTTTGTGCGCGAAAGAGTGCGTTATCAAAAGCAGGTGCGTCACTTCTTATTGAAGGCAATTGGTGGTGATGTCGCATTACACGATCATGAGTATGATCGTGTGGAATGGTTCTCGCTTCCTGAGGCCTGTCGTCACCTGACCTATCAAAATGAAGTGAATATCCTCTATCAAGCAGAAGAGATGCTACAGCGATGGTTGCAGTATCGGCATCAAGAAGGGTAGTAGTAGCTGTATGCTGGACCGACCACGATTCTTACTTTTCCGTCGCCTGCTCTTCCCCTACACTGGAGAAGAGCCGCTTACGCCTGCCCAGGGCAGACGTGTCGTTATCTCTTGGGCATTGTTTTTCTCACTTGTCCTGTCCGTTGCAACCTTGCTGACTGTCTTGGCCATCAAAGCTGTCTCTGTACAGGAACTAGCGTGGATTCTTCTACTCACGTTTCTGGCTAGTATGGTCATTTTTGCAGCAATGGCTTGGTTTGTCGTGATGATGGTAAATCGTTGTGCTCGGTTCGTCCAACAGCGGAGCCAGAAAAGCGCAACCGGAGGAGCTTGAGCACTATATCTCCCATCGATATTGTCAAATACTCTAGCGCAGCGACAGGTATCAGGAACCCAATCCCCTTTTTGGGGATGGCCCAGAAACGGTTTTTTATGGATGTCAGAAAGGAGGACGAGGCTTTCCCCCCTATTATTAAATGGGATGGGACCCCGCCTCACAGGTTGCTATGGATCTTAGTGTTGAAGGTAAATCAGAACGTATTCCCCCTGGCTCACATATCTGCCAGCTCTATAGCAAGGTGACAGAAATTCCGGGCGTGACGGCGCGTCTCATGCGAGTAGGACTCTCGCTATCGGAGAAATGTCTCTTTGCAGCGGCTCCTGTACAAGTGCAAGAACTCACTGATGAACTCAGGAAATTACAGGTTGATGTGGATAGCTTGCTTGCTTCCGGACAACTGGTATTGCACGAAGATCGTGAGCCATTTTTGGCAAATGGAAAGCGTTTCGATCCATACTATCTACTCTCATTGCATCAGACCTTTATTGCGCAAGCGCTACGCGAAGGCTGGAAAGCAGTACGTATTTCGATTGATATGACCTGGCTGGTAAAAGATCTTACCACGAAAGATCTTGCTACTCCTGAACAGATTTTGAAATATGAAGCCGCCTCTGATGCCGTGTTCACCTTCCAGAATGCCCCTATCATTGCTTTAATGCATTATGACCACAGCAAATTATTGCCCAGCTTGGTAGTGGAAATGATCAAACTCCACCCTATTTCGGTTGTGGGCAAATATATTAAGCGCAATCCTTCTTACTTGAACTCAGAACAATACATGCTCAAAATCTTGCGTATTAATAAGGAGAGGAACGGCAAGTAGTTGATCTTGGTAGTCTAACTCGCTACCTCACGGACGCGATGATGGTTTTTGACACATTAAGGCGGCGATGGGTCGTTGGGGCGCAACGGACGCGAATTATCGCGTCCGTCCGTTTGTTTCCATAGAGAGCGGATCAGGAGAAGATATCACCCAGGCCGCTGACACTGAAGTTATTCTGGCCTCCTGCACGTGGTGCGCCTTCAGTGGATGGTGGATGGTAAGTCATAGACTGGATACCGACACGACCAGGGCCGATAAAGCGATTAAGTATGACGGATGAACCTGCCATAAAGCCTCCAATCGCACCCAGGATGCCGCCTCCTCGTTGTGAACCGGCTACTGACGTTACCTGCATCTGGACGGAAGGATCTTTCCAAAGCCATGCACCGGGTTCTACGTCGAGAGTTTCACCGGCAGACAACACCTTCTCAAAGACGTTGCCATAGCCATGCAGCAAGACTATTCCTTCGCTTCCTCGGGCAGTGAACTGGTCGATGAACAGGCCTGTGCGGCTAAAAAGAATATTTGCTGCATTTTGTACAAAGGTGAAGTTGTAGTCAACATTGCCAGTGGCGACAAGAAATTGGTGTTCTCGTACCTCAACGGTCTGCCCCGGCTGGAGACGCAATGCTACGATTTGTCCTACAGAGTCACGTGAGAAAGAAATGTTGCCTGGTCCTTGTGCCTCGGTAATAAAGACTTGCAAGCCTGCGAAGAAGCGCTTGGCGGCACCTTTGAGCGATTTGAAACCCAGCTGAACTCCAGGATGCTTCCAGAGGAGAATATGATGCTCAAAGTAGACGGGCATCTGGTTACCAAGCATCACATCGACGACAGGCACAAGGTCACCATCGATCGTAATGGTCGCATCGGCGACGCGCAACGGGCCTTTGGGGTTATGCAATTCAGCTTTTGGTACAGCGCTGCCCAATGTGCTAGCGCGATATGACTCAAACTGATCGGGAGGCGTATAGCCTTCTTGGGATGGTGCCCCATAAGGGCCCGCGCCCTGTCCTGGCGGTGGCGGCGTATGGTTACCCTGTAGCGACGCGCCACAGGTTCCACAAAATTTGAGACCCTCGGCTACCTGATTACGACAGCGGGGGCAGATCATATAACTCTCCTTTTTACATACTGGCACTTCATGTGGTGCCTCTCTTCATGGCTTTCTCATCGAGATGTACACGAATGCCTATGCCTAAAATTTAGCGAAACTGGAGTATAGTTTATGATTGATGATATCAGTATTTACATCAATATACAAGAGCAGGGTGGGGTTCATCTTTTTGTGTAGCATCATCCCTGCCCAACGGGCGCAATGAAATCGGGTCTGCTGACCGCGGGCAACCTCCGAGCAAAAAGATGAACCTCACCTACAAGAGCATGTTCGTGGGTTACATGGAAGAGCTTTGCGCCTCCTGGAAATGGCCTGCGTAGTATATGCGAAGAGCACTTCACATCCCTAAAAGCAGATCTGGTCTGTTCCGTCTCTTGTATCTGTCCACTCTGTCCTTTCTAAGCTATCCGCTTTTTGGGCCCAGTTGTCCCCTTTGTCCCTGGAAAGGGAATATTCTAAGGGTGACAGGAGATGCTATCAAATATATCAAGCGTAATATATCCGAAGAAGATATTAACAGAGAAATAGATCATTTTGATAATGATACAGATCAGTGGTTTATCGAGCAACGTAAACAGCATGAACAAGCAATCCAGAGGCTTACTCCTCAGCCATCATCTGCCCAACCTGACTCAACTCTCACAACCCAAGATATTGCGAGGCAAAGAGGGGCAAGTGACCAAAACCTCAGGTGGCTAAAGAATCCAATGGTAGCAGATTATACAGATAAGTTGCTACAAGCGCATCGCAATCAATATGGAACAGAAATCAATATTGATAAAGCAGTTAAATCAGCTAAGTTCCTAGCTGATCAAAAGTTTGTCGGCGACGCAAGAAAGTATATAGAAATTACTGCTGGCTTAGTACACAAGTTTGATGTAGGTTTGGATAGCTTTTACGTTAATACAGAAACGCTTCAAATAACAATAGCGGAGGAGTCAAGTACTAAGAGCTTCACAGGAGGGCCGATCTCAGATGAACCTCTTTCATATGGTGGAGATGGGCAGCACGCCCGTAAGACGATAGTAGGTCCAACCTCTGGAAGTGGCCGTAGCGACACATTAGTGCTAGGTAGGAGTTTTGGGAGCGGTCGCAGTGACACATTAGTGTCAGATGGAAGTTTTCGGATAGGCTCTAAACAGCAACAAGAAAATTTAGTCCCATTAAAATTTAATCGATATGGAGATTTGATAGTAGAAGGTCGGAAGGTAAAAGGCAGTATAATTGCGTCTGAAAGGGGTGATCCATACACATTGATACTCTCCATACGATCTCTCGAGCTAGCCTTTGCTCCGAATACAGTTATGCAACAGTCGGGAAGCGTAGATTTTAAAGATCTCGGAAAGCTTGAAAAGGGGGGCAACATGGATATTGCTACTATAGCTATAGCAAGGGAGTTTGAAGAGGAAGCACCAGGATATAAAGTAGTACCAGAAACACTACAAAGAGTTGAAAGTCGATCTACACCAACAGAACAAGTTGTATTTTTTGAAGCAAAAGCTGTATTAGATCAAAAAGTAGAAAATACAATTATTGATGATAAACACTTCCGTGAAACTACAGGTACATTTCCGTTGAATGTTATAAAGCTAATAAAAGACAATAACTTTAATGATACTAATTTTTCAAATGATAAAGGCCGTTTAGCAGTAAAGCGAGCTATTCTAGGAGAAGCAGTTCAGAAAAGAGTCATTAAGAGAGTTCCAGAAAGAGGTGATCCACAATGGGAGAGGTACTTTATAGATTCGTATAATGTGGACTCTATGGTGGATTCTATTGGAAAGGTTGTTAAAGAAATTAAAAGACTGGAACCAGAGATTTCTTGGAGATTACGGGATGAGGAACGGTGGCGTGCATTAGGGACATTATTAAGATAGAACAAACAAGATCGGTATGGCGAGCTTGCTGGGCAACGAGACCAACAATAGACCCTATTGCGGTTTGGAGAGAGCGAGTTCAGAGACTAATACGCAGACGAAAGCTTCTCTCCTCACCACGACACTAACAGGAATGGGCGGTTGATAACCTCTGGATTGTGGCTCTCTTAGCTTTTGATGACACAAAAATAATACGGAGACATCAGAGATGGTGCCTCCGCATAGATAATAGTGAGATTGTCAGAAAATTACAGAACAAAGCTGTCTGCGAGGGGACTGCGGCCATTGGCAGTCTCGCGTTTCTCACCACCATTCATGTTTACTGAAGGCTGCCCACCCGTCCCACGGCCATTATTTTGGTTGTTATAGTTGGTCTGAGGAGGGGATGGAGACATTGCAGGAGGAGTGTTCTGCATACTCTGCAAGCTCTGTAAAGCCTGCCCATTCCCATTTGCTCCCCCAATATCACTTGCGAGTTGAATGGTCTTACCTTCGATAATTACAGCAATGCCCATCCCCCGACGGAGGTCGGCGAGCTGCCGTCGCAATTCACGGTTCTCCGCCTCCAGGGCGTCCATCAATTTCTTCTGCTCTAGTAGCATCTGAGCGATGCCTTCAAAACCAGCGCTAGCAGCACGATCCATCATGGATTCCTCCTGCGTACTTTTCGTACCCAATAATTCTAAAACAAAATTTCTCATACCACTTCCCCAACCTCCCAGCTACTTTGTGCTCAACAGTGGCACAACTCGATCCCAAATTGCTCCTGCAACGCCAGTCTTGGGCATCACAGGTAAATCCTCAATTGCACCATCCGCATGAAAGATAAACACTTTATTAGTATCCGTCCCGAAGCCGCTATCCGAACGGGTAACATCATTAGCAACGAGCAGATCGACTCGTTTGCGGCTCATTTTGTTTCGTGCGTTGGCAATGATATTGTCGGTTTCGGCAGCAAATCCAACACGGATCAGGCGCCTCTGTGTCCGCCGTGTTGGACCTTCTAGTGTATCTGCAAGCTCACCAAGAATATCTGGACTCTGCACGAGGGGGATAGAAAAAGTCTCTGTGCCTTCATGCCCTCTTCCCGCATCGCTGCTTTTCTTGATCTTGTGCTTTGCTAGATTTGCTGGAGTGAAATCTGCAACAGCAGCGCTCATCACAAGCACATCCGCATCAGTAATAAGATCAAATACAGCATCCCGCATTTGGAGTGCTGTATTGACATGGTGCAATTCGACTCCGTATGGTGCTGGTAGTGCAACTGGTCCCGATACTACTATAACATGCGCTCCACGATCTCTTGCTTCAGTGGCTAAACTATAGCCCATTTTTCCTGATGAGCGGTTACTAATATAGCGAACTGGATCAATGGGTTCCTGAGTGCCGCCAGCTGTAACAACTACTCGACGACCAGCGAGATCGCCGTGTTGTCCAAGGGTCATATTGATGGCCCCTACCAAGATACCTGTATCCGGTAAGCGACCCGGACCAACCGCTCCTGAGGCCAGCCGTCCTACCTCTGGCTCTACGATATGGGCACCTCGCTCACGTAGCAAAGCAAGATTGGCTTGCGTTGCAGGATGGGTATACATCTCCTTATACATCGCAGAAGCCAGCAATAGGGGCGCTTTGGTGGCTAATGCTACGGCTGTCAGCATATTATCAGCCATACCATTGGCCAGCTTGGCAATTGTGTTGGCGGTTGCTGGCACAATCGCAAGTAATTCGGCCTCTTCTGCTAGTGCAATATGGATTTCGGCGGCTTGTCCTGAAGGCTCCCAGAGGTTGCTATACACAGGCCGATGACTCATGGTTGCAAATGTGAGCGGACGGATAAACTCTTCCGCGTGCTCGGTCATAATCACATCAACAAGCGCTCCAGCTTGTTGCAACTGGCTGACGAGATCAACCGTTTTATATGACGCGATTCCCCCACAGACACCTATGGTGATATGCCTATTGAGTAACATGGCCAAAATACTTTACCCGTTTGAATTCAGTAATGCCACCCCCGTGCTCTGACTATGATGTTCAGATCGTAGTTACGATAGCATAGGATGGTACTTCATAGCAATAGAAGTGCCAAGAAGTACCAGAGTGGGGAACTCTCGGACAATCGACTAACGGCGTACATCCTTTCGTTTCAGTAACCAAGCAATAATGAATCCCTGCACAACGATCATGAGCGTCAACACTATCCAGCAGAGGATCAGGTGGAAGGCAGCTCCTGCATGCGCTGAGTTCTGGTCGATCTTCGTGAATAGCATACCAACATAGGAAAAACCGTCAGCACCTAGTTTGTCGCCATGCAAACCAACAGTCGAGCCCATGGCCGCCATTGACCAGCGGGCAGCGAAAAATGCACCAAGAACCTGCAGGAATGGTGGTTTATCGAGCGAGAAGATCACACCAGCAAAGATGACCTGGGGCAGCAGTGGTAGCGGCACAAGGCTCATGGCTCGGTCATTGTTGGGTACGATCGCTGAGATCAGCAAACCTGTCATCAATCCAGCCAGTGCTGTCAGGGCCATCGAGATGTAAATCTCGATAAACGCCGGAAACAGGATACTATTGCCATCTAGCTGGCTGAGTGGTTCCTTCAGGTTGACCAGGAAGACTAGAATAAAGCTCTGTACTAGACTGAAGATTCCCAGGATGAAGATTTTGGAGAAGAGGTAAGGGGCAATGCCCAGATTGACCGTCCGTTCACGCTGGTAGATAGCTACCTCTTTGACAATTTCTCTTGCTCCATTGATGCACCCAAACATGACAGCGGCAAAAGCCATGATGAAAAGGATCTTCTGTGCATCGCCACCGGAGCCAGGGCCAATTGACTGATTCAGCAGTTGGTCACCATTGGATGCTCCCGATGCCTGGATTGTAGCTACTACTTGTTGACAGGGGGTAATTACGATAGGGCCTGAATTAGTTGCTATAGATTGGTGAGCAAAACAGGTCGCGATACTGCTGGGAGCAAAGGTTGCATTGGCAATTAAGGCGTAGAGAATGAGGCCAATGATCGGGGCCTGCAAGAGTAGAATCGCCAGATTGACTCTATCATTCAAGATCAGTTCCAGGTAACGCATAGAGAGCAAGAAAAATTGCTTCCATGGATTGCCTCGTTTGGGTTGCTTGATCTGTGCGGTCTGAGCATCCGGGTTGACTCGTCCAGCGGGACCCTGCTGGAGTGGCTCAATAACATAGCGTCCATAGTCAGGCGATTGCTTAAAGCGTGTTTCTGCCTCCGCTGGCGCATTGGGGTTTTCGTCTGTTGGTTCCAGGGCGCTATAAATTTCGGCGAAGTCGGTTTTCCCAAAGTAAGTTTTGGCTTCGTTGGGAGGTCCGTAGTAGGCCAGACGTCCACCCTGACAGAGGAAACAGACATAATCACAAGCGTTGATATTATTGGTGGCATGCGTGACCAGAACAATGGTATGTCCCTTGTCAGCCAGCTTACGCAGGAGCAGCATCATCTTGCGGTCGAGACCCGGATCAAGGCCCGAGGTCGGCTCATCGAGAAAGAAGACGCTGGGTTTGGCTAGTAATTCAAGCGCGATCGAGACGCGTTTGCGCTGCCCACCGGAGAGCTTGCTAATCAGCAAATGGCGGCGATGCTTCATCTCCACATCTTCCAGGACTTCGTTGATGCGCTCTTTGATCTGTCTGGCTGTGAAGTCATTGGGCAGACGCAGCTTGGCGGCATAGTAGAGTGCACGCTCGACGGAGAGATCACGGTGGATAATGTCGTCCTGTGGCACATAGCCGAGCTGAGTGCTAAAGGCTGCAAGGTGACGATAGTAGTCCTGACCGTTGTAGAGAACCACTCCTGACTGGGCTGGTCGTATACCGTTCAGTGCATTCATCAGGGTCGATTTGCCAGCACCTGAGCCGCCAACCAGAGCGACAAATTTGCGTGGTGGAATGGCGACTGAGATATCGTTGATCAAGACGGCATTTCTATTGCCTGTTCTTTTGATATGTA
>DASYAN010000136.1:0-5071 GCA_036501345.1 Ktedonobacteraceae bacterium | reverse complement strand
CAACCCCTGTGGTTTCATCGACATGCTCATCCTCCTTCGTGAATGGTCGTCTCTTTCGCTTTTCTCGACTTTACTCGATCCTCGCTTTCTTGTCCACTTGTCCCAACAAAATTTCCCATCAGAGTCATTCATTGCGCCCGTTGAGGAGGGGGAGCGATGGGACATTGCAAAAATTCTCCGCATACCCCTCTCGCCCAAATCCCTTGACTTCTCGAAAAAGAGAGTTTATACTTGTATTGATGTTACTCTCCTAGATAACATTAGGAAGGTGCTGTCCTTCTCATCCCCAGGATCTCTTTGCATGCTGAGTCTTTCTCCTATCAGACCTCAAGGTGTTCCTGCCACTGTTCAAAGGAGGGGAGCAAGTCTTCTGCTCAGGCATAAACAGGGCAGGTCAGTCCCATGCGAGCCCACCGAATATGAATATTACCGTTGTCACGGTTATCACACTTGCCACAGCTATCACACCTGTCACAGTTGTCATACTCTTTCCAAGGTGAGAATATCAAATTGGCAAACATCACAATTGTAACGATTGTAACACTTGTAATGGCTGTTACAGATGTTACACCCTTCCCAAGGTGGAAATATCATATTGGCAAACATCACACTTTCCACAGTTGCCACACCCTGCTCTAGGTGTAAAAGATGAGACTGTCTTCCAAAAGAAGATGTTGCATTTTCTAAAGAGAACGACCACAAAGAGCGACATCCAAGACCCACTTGTGCCTGCTTACACTCCTTGCTCAGCTGGTTTTTCCTACACAGGCGGTATCACTTGCATCCCTGCACAGTGCCAATAACCTGGCTTATCGGTCAAGTTTTGCTCTAGAATGCTGAGTTATCGGCACAGTCGACAATACTCTCTCTTGAAAAACTGCGCCGATAATCCAACAGGACCGATAACCAAGGTGTCTTCCAAACTCGGTGAAGGAAAACTGGACCGCAATTATCTCCTTTTCTTACCCTCTTTTCCCTGTACCTTCAGCCTTCTTATGCTTCTCGGGAAGCGTTGACCTAGCTACATCTAAAACAGCGATGTCTGCGCTCTTATCAAAGCTAGTCGAACTGCGCCTAAACAATCTACTATCACCTTTTCTAGAATTTCTTTTAAGTCCAGACATTATTAGACTCCTTTTGAATTTTAAACAGAAGAAACGTTTACATACTTATAAGTACTACTCTTATTAAAACAGAAATATATTAACCTTCTATTAACTGATTATTTAATGCTAGTAAAAAGTTGATAAAATCTTATGATTGTTTATTTAAATAGTTGTAATGTCGTCAATCAAATTTATTCTGGTGAACAAGCAGTCTAAAAGGCACAGTGATGTCTACCTGCTACCCGAGAGAACCCGTATGTAAGCTGGTGTATGCTGTCATGCACATTTTGTTTCAACCTCTTCTGAGCACCACACTTCTTTTCCACAAAGGACAGTTGAACCTCGCCAACGCCCTGCTGGTAAATAAGGTGAAGAGTGAGCACTGCGGATATATCCGCATGGCAAAAACGCTTCCCATCTGGTATACTCTCTCCAGAAGTTGTAAATTGTGTCATTTGAAAGGAACAGGGGCATAAGATGCTTCGATTCAGAAACTTTTGGATCTACAGCGCTGGCCTCGCCATCGTTTGGGCAATTGTTCTCCTACTCACACTGACGATCAGGGGCGGCGAGAGTATGCGGCCCATCCTGTTGGTCTTTGGCGGCTACTGTATCGGCTGGGTGTCGACGACGATTGCCCGATACGTCTATCCGCCACCAAAGCGTTGGGGGTTGAACCGCCACCAGCAATGACATCCTCGGAAGAGGCACTGGTTCAACGCATGTAGGCTTCCCAGAGGAAACCTCGCCAAGACCTTGGTAACACCAACGTGGAATGTCCTTTGCAAAAAACATGGTCTTCCGTTACAGCACAAAGGGGATGAGCCGTTTCGTGTGCCGCATATATTCCTGATACCGCTGGCCCAGATGTTCTTGGAGGACGCGCTCTTCCACACGGATACGGTAGCTCAAGCCAATCAGCGCACATCCCATGATGACAAGCAGACTCAACCAGTTCGTCAAGCTGAGTCCAAATCCGAGCAAGATGATGAGAAAGTCGGTATAGGAGGGATGCCGAATGAGTCGGTAGGGTTCCCGCTTCGATCACCGTCTGCTCGGCTGCGACGGCCACCGTCGTCGTGAAGAAGGCACCGAGCACGGTAATGGCGTAGAAACGCAACGCCATTCCCGCGTAGATCAGGAGAATGCCCAACTAGAAGAGGAACACGCGTGCACTGGTGATCGCAAAGACCTGGAGCTTAAAAGCCAGCAGCAGGCCGAGAAGAATACCGAACACGCTAAGGCAAAAGAGGACCATGTGCGATCCTTTATCCTGGTGCTGGATGCCAGCACGGAGACGTTTGAACGTCCTGATATCCACGCTTGCTTCCATCACTCTCCAGATGAGAAGCCTCGCCAGCCAGACACTCAGCAACAGACGATTATGAACGAAAAGCGGTTGCATGTTCCACATCTTTTTTCCTGAAACTCCCGTGTACAGCAACGCACGGACGCGCCACAGGACAGCACACACTGTTCTTCTATCTTACGCGATCTTTCTTGGTTCGAGCAAGATTTTTTTGCAAAGGATACTGCATGTCGGTGTTGCCAGGGTCATGGCGAGGTTTCTCCCAGAGCCATTCCATTACAACTCTTCCCAAAGCAGCCAATTTACAAGATATTGATGGATGAAGCTAGATGGGATGTGGTTTCTCGAACAATCAATGGTTGTGCTACTCACTCGTCACCTTAAAACCTGCTCACTTGTCACCTTATTTACCACCTGCTCGATGTTTTAATCTTATCTGAGCCCCACACTCCTTTTCCACAAGGGGGTGCGATATAGAAAACCAGAAAGGGGTCAGCGTATCAAAACATGAAAATTGTACGCTAAGAATAAGAGCTTTGTCCTCACCTCGCAGGGTAGAGCGACACGAGGAGTAGCCATAGACAACACTTGGCCTTTCTTCCAATATCATTGCCTCGACTGGGTTTGATAGGCCAAGTACAGACCACTCAGACATAGTTTTCAGGGAACTCGTGTTACATTTATGAATGAAGTACGTCTATAAAATAGATGCACAGAAGTAAAAATACGAGTAGAAGGCAATGAGGACAGATGTTTACTAAATGGCTGCCAACATATAACTCTTGGTGGCAAGAAGTCACTCTCATCTTTGTACTTAGTCGCCTTGGTATTGTGCTTGTGACCATCGCCTCTATTGCTCTCTTCAGCCAGTATTCCAAACTCATCTATGTGCCTGATGTGGTCGATGCCCACTACCGAGCACATGATCTATGGAGTTACCTGTACGCATGGTGGCGGTGGGACGCAGTTCATCTGACGAACATTGCTACCTATGGTTATCAGCACGATAAAGGTTCTAGAGCTTTTCTTCCACTGTTCCCTCTACTTCAGCGTGGCACGGGCGACATCTTGCGCCTGATGCTTCAGCCAACTAGTACGTCGGGCGTTGAGGCAACGTACTACTTTGCGGGGATGATCCTAGCGAACGTCTGCTGCTACAGCACTATGATGCTGTGCTATGCGCTTACGGAGAACGAGTTGGGGACAAAGGTGGCACGGCTGACGGTGCTTTTCCTGGCCCTCTATCCCTACAGCATATTCCTGTTCGCTGGCTATACAGAATCCCTCTTTTTACTGCTCACAGTGGCAGTCTTCTTCTTTCTCCAGCGTTCGCATTGGTGGTTGGCAGGTATTTGCGCGGCACTGCTGTTATTGACGCGTGTCGCGGGGGAAGTGATTGGTATCCCCTTTCTCATACTCTATATTCAGCGTTTTTGGCCGCAGTGGAGAAAGCTTATCCTGCCTTGGAGGGAGATGATCCTGACAGCGTTGCCAGCCATGATCATCCCAGTAGGATTGGGCATCTATATGGTCTATCTGTATCGCATCTGGCACGACCCTTTCATTTTTCGCACAGCAGAGGAGAGCTGGAACCGCCATATCTCAGTGCCGGGATATGGATTGTACTTAGATCTGAAGGTGCTCACGACGATCAAACTCAAGACCGATGAGACGTACACTGACATCATGGATATGGTCTTTTCGATTGGACCTATAAGTGCCCTCTTGCTGAGCCGGAAGCGCCTTTCCCTGCATTACTGGCTCTTCTCGCTGGCAATGGCCATCTTCTCAATCAGTACCTATGCCATTGCCTCGAATCCGGCACGCTGTTATCCTCGCTTCATGATGGTGGCCTTCCCCTTGTTTATGCTCTATGCCCAGTGGAGCAAGACAAGGCTTGCCGTTCTTGTGCCACTTGTGCTGTGTTTCCTCATCCTACTAGCAGTGAATATCATGCTATTTGTCACCGGGCATTGGATAGCATAGAGGGATCATTTGGCTCCTTACCACAAGGAGGCCAGCCAGAAAAACGAGCAAAGCCGAACACTTTGGATGAAAAAGGAGGCTCAGAGCTAGAATGAGAGCCGAGCTTGCCTGTATCTTGTCGGAGAAAACTTGCTGGAGAATGTTCATACTCAGTCAAGTTTCCACTCATAGAACAAGACTGTTGGCATTTAACGGGCGCGAAGCTGTCAAGTTCAGCAAGAATTGATTTTGCACTGTTTCAATCTCATCTGAGCCCCACACATCTTTTCCACCATGCTTTTGCAGGTATGCTGGTGTAATCTCATCAGGGTTTCAATCTCATCTGAGCCCCACACATCTTTTCCATCATGTTGACCTGATCGACGATCATGCAAAACGTTGAGTTTCAATCTCATCTGAGCCCCACACATCTTTTCCACGAGTAAACAAAGCGATCGGTATCACAGCTATCAAGAGTTTCAATCTCATCTGAGCCCCACACATCTTTTCCACTTGAACGAGGGCATTGACCTGACTTCCTGTTAATCCTGGTTTCAATCTCATCTGAGCCCCACACATCTTTTCCACCATCCGTGGATCGTGTATTTCCATGACAACGACTCGTTTCAATCTCATCTGAGCCCCACACATCTTTTCCACAATATTAATATATTCCTAACGATTGCTCGTT
>DASYAN010000135.1:0-18677 GCA_036501345.1 Ktedonobacteraceae bacterium | reverse complement strand
ATCTGATCTAACTGGCGAAGTACAGCAAAAAGAATACTTACAATTAAGCTGGCTTCCAGCCCCTCACGCAAGAAAAGCACGTAAGTCGCTAACATATATGACCTTCCTTGAACTAAAGTAGTATTTTAAATGAACCGCAATTACGGTTTTTAAATCCAAGTTATCTCATCAGATATTAGCATACCCTAATATATAAAGTCAAGGGTCAGGTAGCCAGCGGATCTCAGAGTGCCCTGATAGTGCAGATACGCGTCACTCAGATCTTTGCCGGGATCGCACCACTAATGGAGATCTCCCGTTCGCTCATCAGGAGGAGACAATCAGGGTTTTGCCATTTCTGCTATTGAGGCTCTTAAGCATCGCATCATCTGGAGGGAAGGAAGAAGACTTTCTAGGGCGTTCTATGGCCTGAGGAGGAGAGGAAAACGTAAAGATCCCCCAATGAAGCCAGAGGATCTTTACGATGAGTTACTGATGACCAACCTTCTTAACTTTGCGGGGGAGGAGAATGGAATTCGCCATCTGTATACTGTGGAGGGATAACCCGCTCAGAGCGATCAGACTCTTGCTCCCTGGATTGTCGAGGTAGAGTGTCATCTGAACGACGAGGCTCCCCTTCAGTACGTCGTTGCTGCATAGTCTCATTTTGTCGCTCTGTTGTTTTTCCCTTTACTGTCGCACTCTCAGGATGGAACAGATAGTCCGACGATGTGGGATCAAGTGCACCAGGAGGAGCCTCGTCCACCATCCGTGCAAAGTGATTGAGGTCGTTTTGCAGTACATGCTCAAAACGACTGCCTGCTCCTAGCTTTTCACCTACATCCCCAAGGGCACCAGCAGGTGGATTGTAGTTAATGTAAACATCAACCTTGGTCTGAGCTGAACCCATAGGCTCGAATGTCACCTTCCCAAAGTTATCTAATCCTTTGGTTGAGTGCCATCCAATCTGACGATCTGGAATCCATTGGTCATTAACGGCATCCCATTCATGGCGACCAGCGGCCTCGGCTACCCAGTGGCTCGTCTGATCATCATAATACGTCACTTCTTTGATGAAGCTCATGAATTTAGGGAAATCGTTAAAATGCGAAAAAAGCGAATATACCTGATGAACAGGTGCATCAACTGTCACGCTTGCGTGATGTGCTGCATATTTTTCCACCATGTCATCTACCTTTCTATAATACTTTGATTGAACAATGTCAACCCATAGCTATCTATCTGTCTCACTATAGCTGGACACGGTATTGTAGCAATAAAAGTACACAAATAAAGCTCTTCTTTGCGCCTCTCTAAGCAAATTCTTATCCATTATGTCAACAAGTTGGAATGAAACCGCTTCCGCTTTTCTGGCCCCACAACGTATTAACTAGATTAAGTACAGATACTTTCCAAGTAGAAGAGAAAGCTGAATGCTTCTGACAATAAGTCTAGCAGTAGAACATCTTAGCATCATTTTAGCCTTGACTTCCTTCTTTTGGATTGTTACAAAAGGAGATACTGAAAAAGGCAGGATTGCCAGATATCCGCTGTTTTCTCCTCTTTATTTTCCCTCAGTTTTACTTGAACAGTCATGTCATATATCTTTTCTCTCGACAAGACAAGTCTACTCCTGTATAATAGCGAGCAAGTGAGTAAGACGTACTTGGAGCATGGAATGAGCAAGAGGCGGTCTTACTAGATGAGCATTTAGGAATCCAGGCGAATAGCAAGCAAAAGGAGCAATGCATCATGTCAGCTTCCCATGATCGACACGTCAATGATAATCCTAGTACCTATACGGTTCAGGACAGAAAGAATAAGAAAGAACTCACCCGTTTGACGGTCCAGGATCAAATGATCACGGCATCAATGGGGGGTGTCCTGTCAGAGCAACCAGACCCGGCTATCTTCCATCAAGTGCTTGATATTGGCTGTGGCCCTGGTGGCTGGGCTATAGAAGCAGCTCAGGCCTATCCTATGATGTCGCTTACAGGCATAGATATCAGTGAGCGTATGATCAAGTATGCATGCGATCAAGCCGAAGCCCATCAAGTCAATGACCGAGCCAAGTTTCTTGTTATGGATGCGCTACGTCCACTCGAATTTCCGACTGCCTCCTTTGATCTGGTCAACCTACGGTTTGGAGTGAGCTATTTGCGTACTTGGGACTGGCCCAAGTTTTTAACAGAATTGTTGCGGGTCACGCGTGTAAATGGAGTAATTCGGATCACAGATGCCGAAATCAACAGTGATAGCAATAGTCTTGCACTGACACAACTCTGGAAATGGTGCCAATGTGCTTTCTTCCGTTCTAGTCATATCTTTGCTTGGGAAGCTACCGGGTTGACCTCTCGCCTAGCACAACTTCTCGATCAGTATGGATGCGATCAGGTGCAGACGAAGGTCTATGCCTTGGAGTATCGAGCTGGGACAGCGGAAGGTAAAGCTTTTTACGAAGATATGATGCTTGGGTTTCAAACAGCTCGTCCATTCATCCAGAAATGGGCTAATATCGGTGAGGAATATGAAGTCATATACCAGCAAGCCCTCAAAGAGATGCAACAACCTGATTTTCAAGTGACATGGAGGCTACTTACATTTTGGGGTCACAAACCTGGATCAAGATCATAGCAGTTTCAGTAATAAAGACTCTTCCTCTAGGTGTACAATAATCCAAGGCATCCAGAAAATACTTTGTGTGTGTATTCTTTATTTCTTGCGATTTCACTTGCTCCAATGAGAAGTGCCAGAGGAAGCACCAGTGCATCTGCCGTTTGGCTACACATCGCTGCTTTTGCCCTATGGTAGCTTCCTTCTCTCATGCTTCTTTCAACGCCCTCCTCCTTCATTCTGCCAATCGTTGTCTTTGTCTACATCGGCACCATTGGCAGTTACCAAAGACCTTGGTCAAGACTCCCGCCCACCGCTGTAGTGCCTACCTGAGTAGTTACATAAGCAATAAATAACAATGTATACTATAATGAGAGCATTTCGTAACAGGGAAATTGTACAGGCTCTGCTGCTCATTTGCCTCTTGTTCTCCAGAAGTTGTCCGCTTTTGCTCTTTCAGGATGTCCGCTTTCCACTGCAAGCTGTCCGCTCTGTCCCTAGAAAAAACCTCTTTCATCTGCTATCTTTAACAGAGAAGGCTGTTAATTGAGAGAGCCTTTTGAGTTATGAAATACCCTCTGACGAGATATACGGCATTGCTAAAGAGCTATATCAATGAGGGGAAGGCTCACTTTGAGCTGAAACCAATGTGACAATTTGGACAATCCGAAAATCATACCCAGCCCTATGAGAGGCTGTCTTACTAACAGTTATTCTGAAACTGTCACACTCTTTAAATAAATCTTATTGTTATGCATTGTTCAATAGCGGAAAGTGTTAAAAAGCACTTTCTATCCTAATCTTATATATTGTTCATTCTGAGAAATATCTAGCGAAAGTATCTAGAGAATAGGAGAGTATATTATGCCACTAACAGGCGGTGACGGCGAAAGCTCTAGAAGAGACACAAATAACAAGCAAGGAGACCAACTCCAAGAGAGGAAAATCCTCTCTCTTGACCAATTAAGATCTTATAGATCTGAGACAACGAGCACATCAGTAGATGGTACGCTGCAGGCATTTATTACTAAAATGCAGAGAAAAACAAACCCTGAACAGTTCTTTGCATTTGGTAAGGGAGATTCACAGTCAGATTTAGCCGAGGAGTTAGATTCGCCTACTAGGCCAGAGATACCATCAACGGGAACATCAGAAAGCTCTGAGGCAGAACTAGAATCAGGAAACTCCGAGGCAGCACGAAGAAAGGCAGAACTAAAAAAGGTAAAACAAGAAATAGCAGAACTAGAAAATAAAGGAAAAAGAGAAGATGCAAAATCAAAAAAAGCAGAATATATTGCCCTCAAGCATAAGATATCCGGTTTCATGACTTGCGTCATAGCACAGCAACGTTGCTCTTGAGTAAAGGTGTTCATCCAAAAGTCGTGCAGGAGATTCTTGGTCATAGTGAAATTAGCATGACGCTGGATACCTACTCTCATGTGCTCCCGACAATGCAGAAAGACGCAATAGAAGGTTTAAATGACTTTTTTCATAGCGAACGTGGTGGAGCAAAGCCATAGTAACTGATGAAGGTGCTTTCTTTTTCGGTAGTGGATCATACTCAGAGGATAAGACGATATTAGTGCAAGCTTCTTCCTTGCTCTCTTCTACATCAGGTGATCCTCCTAGATCGATCCACTACCTCTTTTTCATGTATCGGGAAAATGGGTTTGCTCTAGTCCATTTCACACTCTCTTTTTTCCATTGGATTGAATAGCACTCCAGGTGGCTTCCCTCAGGTAGGCAAGACTGAAGTTAGTTCTCGTGAGGTTGGCGCGACTCAGGTCAGCTCCATTGAGATTTGCTCTCCTCAAGTTCGCACCACTCAGGTCAGCTCCATTGAGGTTTGCTTTCTTGAGATCGGCTCCTCGGAGGTAGGCCATGCAAAGGATCGCTCCTCTGAGATCAGCGTAGCTGAGGACGGCACGGCTCAGGTCGGCTCCCCTCAAGGTAACTCTCGTGAGGTTGGCTTTCTTGAGATTGACCTCCCAAAGATCGGCGTAATTGAGAGTGGCATAGCTCAAATTGGCAGCTTCCATGTTGGCTCCACTCAAGTTCACACCGCTGAGGTCGGCCCTACTGAGGTCGGCTTCACTCAAGTTCGCACCACTCAAGTTCGCCTCACTAAGGTTGGACAAGACCTGTGTCTGGGCATATCTCCATGCATTCCACAGCTCTATCCCCTGCTTGAGGATTGCAAGATGTTCCTGATTTGCCACGTGGCTCCTATCTTCCTAAAGGTCAAGCGTTTTTCTGCCAAGCTGGTCAAGATCTACCTGAATAGAAGGTATTTCCTATTCCTCAAAAGTGCTTCATAAGGCATAGAATTTATAGATTGTTTTCTCTCTCTAACCGTTGTGAACAAGGATTAGATCTACTCAGGTACTTGTGGAACGACTAAACAACTTTTTAGTAGTAGATAGCCATAAGCTGTCAAAGGATGAGCCATGATGATAAAAAGACTGCCTCAAGCCGCTGCTAGAGCCA
The DNA here is from genome assembly GCA_036501345.1 of Ktedonobacteraceae bacterium. GTDB lineage: Bacteria > Chloroflexota > Ktedonobacteria > Ktedonobacterales > Ktedonobacteraceae > DASYAN01. The sequence goes on along the minus strand of DASYAN010000135.1, from coordinate 13,598 downwards.
CTTGAGGCAGTCTTTTGAGTATGAAAAGTGCCAAGGGACGGAATCGAACCGACGACACCAGCATTTTCAGTGCTGTGCTCTACCAACTGAGCTACCTTGGCGTGCGGTGCTACTATAGCATGTTCCCTATTATTTCGTCAAGCCCTTTTTTGGCAATTTTGGGAATCTAGGATGAGGAAACCTTCCACTCCATTGCATATTGAAACACATGGTTACATTTCTCCTCAAACTGTGACTTTATCTCCTCAAGCTGTGACCTTTTCTCCTGAAAATGTCCCTCTTTCCCCCTAGAAAAAAACTCTCCCATTAGGTACTCTTCAGATTGTAAACTAGTAGTTTAAAGGGCTTGTGACTAGAAGGTGCCTGCGAATTATTAAGCATAGAATGCACGACGAAACTGTGGAGGTTGAACTAGCACATCGATTTAGCACAAGGATCAGCATCACCCTTTGCCTTTTCTTCAATGCTCTATGCTTTAAAACGTTTAGCACTTTCTTAATCTACAAGTGCCAATTCGATTAATCATTTTTGATTATATTGTTTAGTTATTTTCTCCTATGTTTCATTCTGATCCATAGTATTTCACAAATAGATGTGCTACTATTCTCATCAGCTTTGATTAATATAGCTCGCAGACGTTGCGAGTGCACAACTTCCATTTTAGGAGAGGAGAAGCTATTTTGTTTACGCTCTACAAGCAGCACATCGGACAATATTTTCAGCAGCACCGTATAATGAGTATCGTTGCAGGACACGTCATTGTGATGACAGTTCTTACGGTTGGCTTGTTTGGAAATAGTCTCGGTAAATCACTCGTTGGTGTCTTCGCACAAGCATCCTGTCAGGCAGGGGATCAAGCCCATACTGTCGCGGGTGGCGAGACTCTGAGTGGTATCGCAATGAGCAATAATACAACATGGCAAGGACTCGTACAGCACAACAATATCGGTAACCCTAACTTGATCTATCCAGGCCAAGTTATTTGCCTACCAGGTGCAAAGTCTGGTGGCCAGTCAGCACAGGCTCCTACTGCACCAGCTCCATCTAATGGAACTACAGGCAGCGGCAATCTTTTCCCTTACGGGCAATGTACCTATTGGGCAGATCAACGCTACCACCTATTGCATGGCGTTTATGTCCCCTGGATGACCAATTCTAATGCTTGGCAATGGACCATGCGAGCAAATGAGTACCACTGGAATGTTTCCAGCACGCCAACCATTGGGTCAATCATCAATCTACAAGGCTGGACTCAGGGAGCAGGTGGCTATGGACATGTTGCTATAGTGGAAAAGATTCTTCCTAATGGTCACGTTACGACCAGTAACATGAACTGGGGAGGCGGTGCTAACGTTACCTATATCGATTTTGCCCCAGGCCCTGGTGTGACTTTCATTACCCATCAATAGAACAATAGTAAGGCCAGATGTGATATCTATCTAATGTGATGATATCAGGATACCCTGTACTTAGAAAGACAGGCTGTATCTATATCTGGCCTACTTCATCTGTACTACCCACAATGTTTGAAAGTTATCAACAAGAAATCCACATTTGTGGATAAGTTAGTTACATGCATGAACTTGTGGATTTCGAGCGAAGCATATTACCTGCTGCGACAGAAGAAGGATGAAAAGAAGTACACTAGAACAACAAAACTGGAGCACCTCTCCTGATCAGAAGAGGCGCTCCAGTTTTGTTGTTCTACACAAGCGTATCTACTCAGGTCCCAATCGTCAACGCCATGTATAGCACCCATCTGGCAATTTATTGCCCGAGTGTAGGGGCCCAATTCATTGCGCCCGTGGCGTGGCGTGGCGTTTGTCGCCCTAATTTTTCAAAAACCATAATTGCGCCCTGCGATTTCCATAAGAATGCGATTAGTCCAAGTAATCTTTCAGCTTGCGGCTACGGCTAGGATGACGCAACTTGCGCAAAGCCTTCGCTTCAATCTGGCGGATGCGTTCACGAGTGACATGGAACTCTCTGCCTACCTCTTCCAGAGTACGGCTACGACCATCATCCAGGCCAAAGCGTAACTGCAGCACCTTACGTTCACGTTCGGTCAGACTATCCAGTACATCCTCAACCTGCTCTTTGAGTAGCTGGTGACTTGCTGCCTCAGCTGGCGCCAATGCAGTGTGATCCTCAAGGAAGTCCCCCAAGTGGCTGTCATCCTCTTCACCAATGGGAGTTTCCAGACTAACCGGCTCTTGACTGACCTTGATGATCTCGCGTACCTTTTCGGCACTAATTTCCATCTGCTCGGCAATCTCTTCGGAGGTAGGTTCGCGTCCCAGATCTTGCAACAGACGACGACTAATGCGGATCAAACGGTTAATTGTCTCAACCATGTGCACTGGGATACGAATAGTGCGAGCCTGATCGGCAATTGCCCGGGTAATCGCCTGACGAATCCACCAGGTGGCATACGTACTAAACTTATATCCTTTGGTATAGTCGAACTTCTCAACAGCACGGATCAAACCGATATTTCCTTCCTGGATCAGATCCAGTAGGTTCATACCGCGTCCAATATATTTCTTAGCTACACTCACAACGAGACGGAGATTTGCTTCAGTCAAACGACGCTGAGCTTCCTCACCCTCGTCGAGATAGCGGCGGTTTGGTGCTACCCTGAGACGTTCTGCTCGCAGGCGCTCGATCTTGCCACGCTCCATAATCTGAGCCAGACGCACTTCCTCCTCAGCTGTTAGCAAAGGCACACGGCCAATCTCGCGCAGATACATGCGGACCGGATCATCTAAACTGCTCTCCAGGTCAGCAATAGCAATACCAAAGCCATCCTGGAGGTCTTCCCACTTGGGTCCAACCAGGATATCGGTATCTACTTCCATCATTTCATCGGGGCCAGGCTCCCAGTCTGCCGGCGGCTCTTTCGTTGGGTCCAGGGCATCCATAGGCTCTTTGTCCTGCAGTTTAAGCAGATCAAAATCCTCGTTACCATCAACAGGCTTGACAAACATCCCACTGACAGTAGTTGTATTATGACCTACGGTCTCGATCTTAAAACTAGCATCTGTATCATTCAACATGGACTCTTCAAAAGGTTCTAGAGAGAATACGTCTCGTAGTTGCCCCGTACTAACACGCTCGCTGTTGACCCGATCAATGACATCTTGTTCTCGATTCACCATTCTGGCATCCCCCTTCAGGAAACAGGCCTACGATGACAAACGATTAGATAGAGCCAATTCCTGTTTTCTTCATTCTGAAATGTAATAAATGATTCCAAATAGTTGCCATACCCGATCCGCTCGATTCTGGCGCACTGGTATCCCATAACTGCCGCATTACAAAATCTGAACGTTATGACGTTCTAGCCTTGTAAAGGGGTTGAAGTATAAAGAGTGCACAGCAGGCTTTTATTTTCAAAAACCCGTTGCCGAAGTTGCTTTTCAAGGACTTTATCGCCCGAGTTGGCAGCTTCTCTTATAAGATATTGTAACTCCGTATTTAATTGTAGTCTTCGCCTGCGACTGAGCCGAGTAGCACATTGTACTGCTTCTTTCACTAACTTTGCTCCGTCTTGTGGAGACTTCGGCTCAACGCTCCTAATGGCCCTGGCTACTGTAGGCAACAGAGCTGAGGGCACAAATTGCTCAAAGGGTTGAAGTGTGGGGGAAACATCACGTTGATACACAGAGTTGAGTATATGGTACAACTCTCGCGTGTCTGTCCCAGCGAAGTCACTATCGTTTATTATACCACAAACATGTTGACTCAACCCAGGATTTTGCAAGAGTAGCCCAATAAGGTAGTCCTCCCATTTTATCGCATTTGTCTTGTCCTTGTCAAGTCCAAGATCTTGGTGCTGGAAAGCATCCATTTGGGACGCTTGCCCATGGTCATCATCCTCTGTTACTCCGCTAGTTGTCCCATTGACTCCATCCTGCCCACGTCCCTGCGTGTGTGCATCTTGCCGCCCACTTGCTTTTCCCGTGAAATCTGCAGTCACTCCTGTTGTCTTCTGCCCACGAAGTACACGCTGCAACGCATCATGGATAATACGCTCGTCTGTACTAATCATACCAGCCAGCTTGCGTACATATGCATCTCGCTTGATACGATCGCTGACCATGCCAATGACGGGCAGTAAACGATTGGCAGCTTCTGTCTTGCCATTAGGCTCACGCAAATTGAGATCCGCAGTCTTTACCACAAAGTAGTAGTCGATCAGCGGCTTTGGATGCGCAACAGCATAGAGCCAGGTTGACAGATCACGTCTGATCACTTCATCAGGATCTTCTCCTTGTGGTAGTTGCAAGACATTAATTTCTGCATCAACCTGTTCTTCCAGACGAATAATCCCACGTGGTTGCTGCTGCCCAAACTTCTTGGACTGTCCTCCTGGAGCGCTTTGACCGCGTCCTGTTGCTTCCATCTTGCTGGCAGCTAAGGGAACAGGCACAACCGTACGATCAAAGCCCTTGAGGGCCTCCTGAATGCCTTTCTCCGTCGCCGCACTTCCGGCGGCATCGGGATCGAGCGCCAGGGTTACCTGTTTCGTGAGCTTTTTTAATTGTTGAATGTGCCTTTCGGTAATAGCACTGCCAATACAGGCTACGGTCTGCTTCGTCCCATACTGATGAGCAATAAGAGCATCTACATACCCTTCTACTATAACCACCTGCCCAATTTGTTTGATTGCATCTTTCGCCATATCAATGGCATAGAGCACTGTATTTTTCTCAAAAAGTAAAGTCTGTGGAGAATTCAAGTACTTAGGTTTCCCATCTCCTAAAGCACGCCCTCCGAAACCAATCACTCGACCGCGCATATCCCGAATAGGGAAGATTACTCGCTGGCGAAAGTAATCATAGATGCCATTACGCATCCCCTCCTGATCCTCGCTTTCGCGCCAGCGTGCCAGCCCACCCGAGACCAGTTCATGCTCTGTGTATCCACGATCGAGCAAATAGCGTGAGAGGTCATCCCACTGCTCACTTGCATAGCCAAGACTAAATTCAACGACCGTATCAGTAGAGATACCTCGTTCCTGTACATAGGCTCGTGCCTGGGTAGCATCTTTAGAACGCAATAGCATCTGATGAAACCAGAGCAATGCTTCCTCATTAAGCTTCAGCAATCGCTGTCTGGCAACACCAATTTCGCGATCTTCTTCTGTGCGCTCGCTATGCTCTTCAACAGAGACACCCGCCTTTTCAGCCAGGTAGAGCAATACCTCACGGAAGTCAAGACTTTGCTGTTTCTGTACGAAGCTGAAGATATCCCCACCTTCATTACAGCCAAAGCAATGCCAAGTCTGAGTCTCTCTGAAAACGTAAAACGAGGGAGTACGCTCATTGTGAAATGGGCAAGTCCCTTTGAGAGACTTTCCAGCTCGTTGTAAGGCCACTACCAGACTAATTTCATCTGCAATATCTACTTTTGCCTTGATTGCCTCAATGGTAGAAGTCATTTTTAATGGTAGCCTCAAAACTTGGACTGTACTTCTTCACAAAATTGACAGTAAAGAGTCTCTCTGTTTGTTCCACACACGTATAACGATTAATGGTAACATAAGTCGCACTAACAAGGACAAATAGATAAATCAGCGAAAGTAATATACTTAATTGTACTACCTATCCTCAGCAATCAAAGCTATCAGTAGGAAATTTGGGTCTACCAAGTCATTTTAGCACGAGACACAGAGATATGATAAACCCGAATTATGACCGTGCGGACAAATTTTGTACGGATAACAACATTGGCAAAAGCGAGCCTTCATTCCACTCCATCTTTCTTGTCCAACATTCTCTGAATTATTCCGTTTTTTACTAACCAGGAAAACTTATCCACAGCCCTATACTACTAGTATATATATTTCTTTTTTATAAATATATGTAATAGTAGTAGTAGGGCCTGTGGATAAGTGGATAACTCTTGTTGCCATTACTTTTTTAGGCCCAACTTCTCTAGGCTTCAACCCTCTTCCAGAGCCAATTTATCCCTTGTTACAAATGTTATCCATGTGGCCTTTAGACAGGCAAAAGGCGGTGGATAACCCGTGGATGAGCTGTGGATAAGCTATCCACATTGATATCATTTCTGAATAAATCTTCAGAGAAGCCCTGGGGTTATCCCCAGAGTATCCACCACTTATCCACCGTCTATCCACAGCCTACCTACCATAATCCACATAGGTATAAAATTGTGGATAACTTGTCCACAGCAAATGTGGATAAAGGAGAAAGTTGTGAGCAAATTATATAGCTGGTGATATCACATGTGGATAGTGTGGATAAGTTATCCACAACGAATGTGGATAACCGCAAGATGAGTTGACTCGAGTCATAGCAACCTCACGGATTGCTCACGTAGCGATATAGCTGGTGATATCACATGTGGATAACTTATCTACATCCGGTTCACTCGTCAGCTTGCTGATACTCCTCCTCTTCGTTCTCAAGACAAAGTGGATGATATTTTGGATACAGTTTGAGGAAAAGCGTTAGGGCAAGAGCACCAAACTGTAAGCTCATATTACTGAGGCCTTGATTCGGTACTCTTGCCCTGACGGTTTAGCGAACGTTTATAACGCCAGCTCTCTGTTCCCGAACAGAAAGCTGGGCTAAGGTATTGTAGCTGCGTAAGAGTTCACCTATGCTGGTTGCAGAGGCAAGGAACTGATTTCGTGGTAATGGCTGGTAGGGTTCATCACCATCGAATATTCCTCCACATGTTCCGAGCAGGTTTGTTTGAAAGTGCTCGCGGAAAGGTTCCAATAGTTGTAGACCTTTCCTCCACTGATATTCTCGGAACAAGGGTGGATCACGTCTCTCCGACTGCTGTGACCACATCCTAAACTGAGTGTCAAGGTATGGTCCGATCAGCCAGGGCCAAACGCAACCCTGATGCAATGCCAGTTGTTGCTCTTTCAATGTATTTCCTGCGCTACCGCGACCACGATAGGATATCTCTCGGGAAGCCAGGGTACGCAGGCCATAAGGAGTAAGCAGGTGCTCGGTAACTGTTTCAAGCACTTGCTGCCCATATTCCATATCTAAGAGTGGATGACTTAGCGATAGCGCGAGCAACTGGTTAGGGCGAATAGCAGCATCATCCCCTTCTGGTCCATCAACAACATCATAGAGGTAATGGCCAGCGGCGTACCAGAAGCGTTGTTGGAAACTGTGCTTGCACTGTAGCAACAACTGCTGGTAGTACGACGCATTATGTCCAAATGTATTTCTATGGCTGAAGTATTGTGACCACTCATACATTAGCGAGAGGGCGTGGTACCAGAGTGCATTGACCTCTACTGGCTTCCCTGCTCGAGGAGTCACTGGTGTTCTATCTATATAAGCGTTCATCCAGGTCATTGCTTCGCCTGGTTTCTGCGCTGAAAGTAGGCCATCAGTCTGGTCAACTCGGATGCCATTGTAAGTCCCGTGTACGTATCTGCTAATGCATTGCTTCAGATGAGGAAAGATCTCTTCCAGAAACTCGTAATTGTGTGTGATACGCAAGTAGTAATCAAGAGCATAGAAGTACCACAAGGTCGTATCCACGCTACTGTAATCACTGTCAGTCAGCAGCTGATCCTGCGTTGGCAGCCGATCGGGCAGAATCCCGCCAGTGAAGTAACGTGCTATCCCTTTCAATGTACTTAATGCTTCACCGTATTTGCCAGTCACAAGCAATAATCCGGGTAGAGCAATAAGAATATCGCGGATAGCATTCTCCATGCCGTAGTAATTAGCTAGCAGTGTAGCGTGACGTTCTGGAGGAGCAAAAACATCCATGTAGTTGTCTGAATGTCCGTTATAGGTAGTATGGGGGGATTTATGCTGCGAAAGAAAATGGTTGCTTGCTTGCAGTAGTAGCGAGAGAAATTCTTTGCCTCCTTCGTATGGATTGGATGTCGTCGCAAGTGGAAGAACGCGCAATTGGAGTGCTTGCGCGGCTTCACCGGCTTCACCAAAGTACCGTTGTGGTTGCAATAGACTCTCTGTAAGCTGCCGCTGGTACTCAACGCTTTCGTAGTAAGAGCGAGACAAGCGCTCACGATGAGTGGGCAGTGACGAAATTTCTTCGCTGCTCACAATGACTGTGAGCATAGCTTCATCGTTGGGCCATAATGTTGCACGGATGACGCCCGGCAAGTAGAGGTCATCTGTAGCAGGGTCATCGGTCGTTCTATCCTGACGGTGAAGAAAATTCCGATACCATACATCTGTTGGGAGAAAAGTGACTTGGTTCTCGGAATGGCCGACCGCTAATAGATGATAGGGCTGAACATCGTCCCCAGGCCAGATGATACAACCGGCAGTGCCTTTAGGAAAGTGCACTGTCGCTGTATGAGCATCTGCAAGTTGGCTCTCTTCCGTATAGTGCATCTGTACCCGGTAATGGGCATCGCTGCTTCCACACTGGAGTTTATTGTGGGGACGATTGGCGACTAAAGGCAAAAGTTTCAAAGTTAATGAGCATTGCGTCTGTTGTAGAAAGGCCTGTGATGCTGGACGGCGCTCGAATGCACTCAGTGTTCCGGTAATATCACTACGTCGGTATCCCGGTTTTTCAGTGTTTGTAGTGCATATAGCGCGATATTGGATATAAGTTGTGTTATATCTCTGAGCCATCCAGATACGTTTTTCCAGCAAGATTCCTTCGATACCGCCTAGGCGATACGTGAAGGTAGGAATGCCCTCTTCCAGGCGAAAAGCTTCTAGGTGTACAAAGCCTGCGGGACTCAATGTCCCATCTCGGTACTCGTTAGTGCCGAGATAATATGTACGTTGATCGAAAAAGATCTCTTCATCGATTTTTGCAAGCAAAAGCTGTGGTGTTACTGCATTCGGCGACATTGCCACTAGCAATCCGTGCTGCATTCGAGTAAGCACGCCAGCAACTGTCCCTGCTGCATATCCCCCTAGGCCATTGGTCACGAGCCATTCGCGTGAGATGGTCTCGTTAAGATCACAACAGATGCTGCGATCAAAACTAATGGTCATGTTGACCCCTCCAATCCCTTGATCTGAGATTCGTGACTACGTGTGGACAGTATTTTCGATATGGTACGCGACCATGCGTCTATACCTCATTACAGTGTAGCATAACATGACCTGAGAAACAGCCCTTTCACGTTCTTTTTTCGTTACTTTTGCCAAATTGATTCCAATGTTGTGCTTCAGATGGCAGAGTTTATTCTCTTGTGAGACAAACAGGTTAGAGAGCGTAATATATCGAAATGGAGGCTTGCCATGTCCCTCACATCTGCCATGTCCCGGTCCCTAAAACAGTCCTCTTTTGGTTCTATGCTATCGATAGGATGCATAGTCTTGATAGCACTTGTGACTTTATCCTGTCAGCAAGTAGGATCTGTAGTCCCTTCGAAAGAGTCTGTTCATCCCATTATTGCCACACCATCTGATTTGGTTACGTTGCATGTTTTAACTGTGGGTAGCTATACAAACTATTTGCCGCAGGAATACACCGATCCTGTAACCCACCAGTTAACGGGCTTTGATATTGACTTAATCAAGGCTATTGCCCAGCAGCTAGGTCTCAGAGTGAACATTGTGAATGCAGACTTTTCAACTCTGATTGACCGCCTCCGGCAGAAGCAATTTGACGTTACGATCTCTGCGATGAGTATTACCTCCGACTTGCAAAAGCAGGCCAATTTTATTCCTTACTTGAGAAGTGGAGAGTCCCTGCTAGTATACAAAGGCAATCCATTACATATTGCAAACCTGGAAGATTTGTGTGGTCGAAAGGTAGCAGTCAAGGAAGGTTCGTTTGAACAGAACGATCTAGTTGCTAGCAATGAGACATGTCAGAAAGATGGCAAGCCGCCGATCAACATCATTGCTCGTGCGCAATTTAGCGATGTCATACAATTGCTAGCCAAACAGAGCGTTGTGGCGACCTATCAGGACTCAGCGCAGACAGATTACTTTGTCAAGCAACATCCCGATCTTTTTGAAGTTGGAGGTGGAATAGTGGACACAAACCTTGAAGGAATGGCTGTACGCAAAGAGGATACGGCCATGCTCAATGCGATCTCCACTGCATTTCACGCCTTGGTGTCTAATGGCACATATCATAGCATTATCACGCATTGGGGTTTGACGAGTGGGGAGATTAGCAATGCTGACATGGGCATTTCATACACGGATCGACTTATATCGGCCAATGTCCTGTGATTTACTTGGATATACTTCCAAGCCTGCCATCGATATTGCATAGAGCTCTGGCTTACTTACCTCGGCGAGCGGTACAGCACATTCATAATGTGTCAATGTAAAATTGGGTTTGGTATCTAGAAGATCTAGAAAGGCCTGTAATATCGTGGGATCAAAATTTATCCCTGATCCTGCATGCAAGCGCTTACGTGCCTCAGCTATTGTTAGTGGGGCCTTATAGGTGCGCTGTGAAGTCAAGACATCATAGACGTCAGCAATTGCTAAGATACGTGCACTCAGTGGGATTTCCTCTCCTTTGAGTCCGACTGGGTAGCCCTGTCCATTCCAAGCTTCATGATGATAGAGGACGGTCTCTATATAGAAAGGACTCACATCGCAACCGATGAGAATGCCGGCTCCGATAACTGGATGGTTTTGTATCTTTCGTCGCTCTTCTGCTGAAAGCGCTGCTGACTTGTTGAGAATGTCATTGGCAATCCACGTTTTGCCGAGATCATGTACTAATGCTGCTCGCGCCAGGTCAAGGGCCTCTCGCCGAGTCCATCCCAAATGACGTGCTAGTCGTTGAGCATACACAGCCACACGACGTGAATGCTCATAGGTAGCAAGATCTCGTTCTTGTATGCTTTTAACAAAAGAGAGCAGGATTTTTCTGATCTCTTTCTTATTGTCTGTGTGCGATAAATAGTTTACTGCCACCATGCTAGCTTTCCCACTTCAGTGTTTAAAATTTAGAGTCATAGCGACAAGCGCTATTACTATAAAATACGCATGGGCCTAGTCTCGATAGACAAAACCATACCAATGGGCTATTCTGGCGTCGGTAAAATGGATTATTTTTTACCAATAATCATACTTAACAATCTATACAAGTAATAGAAGCTTTTGTTTGAAATCATGAACAATTGCGTCCCGTTAGCGATGGCTATTCTTCTGCTATTCCCCAAATAGTCCCTCTTTCTATCCTGATTCGTTTTTAATCGCCACCTTTTGTGATAGACTCAATTGGGATAACAGAACTTCCATCAAAAAGGTCTGTTGGTCTAAGATTAAAGTGGTTCTGACGGAGAGAAATAGACGTGAAAGACAACCTGGAAGCGAAAGCACCTTCTGTGCAGAATGGGGCTGTGCAAAAAGATCATCGCGATGATGTAATTACTGTCGTGTTGACTGCGGATAATCATCTTGGCTATGCCGGGGTTGGTCAGCAACCACGCAAGCGAGAAGAGCGCCAACAGCGTTTACGCCATGCCTTTCAACAGGCCACAGATTTCGCGATTCTCCAGGGTGTTGATCTGTTTATTCAAGCTGGAGATTTATTTGATACAACGTCTCCAGATGAGCGAGATCGCAGTTTTGTGGCAGCCAGACTTGCACAGTTGAAGCAAGCTGGGGTGCGTGCTCTTGCCTTAGGGGGTGGGCATGATACACCAACTGATGCACAGTCAGTGCTGGGGGAGACTAATCCTGCCCCGTTGCTTAGCTATGCGCGTCTAGGTGCTCTACACTATTTTCCACCAGTTCAGAAGCTAGATGAGCAAGAGCTGGAGGCCGTGACACTTACTATTCGTGACATCAGGGTTGGCATATGTGGTCTAGGCGCCCTCACGGGCCAAGATGGCGATTTTCTGGCGCATCTGCGTGTGCCGACCGAGGTTGAGAAGGCTGATCTACCAATTCTGGTATTGCATGCTCCCATCGAAGGTTTAATTACAGATTCCTTATTTCTGGATACGCGTACACAAGTGAGTTTTAGTAGTCTGGAAAAACAGTCGACATTTAAATATATTCTGGCAGGCTATCATCATAATTACAGCCGTACCACCATTGGTCAGGCTGAAATCATTGTCGCTGGAGCAACGCAACATGTCGATTTCAGTACACTCGATCGTGCCCCTGGATTTGTTTTCCTGGGGCTAACCGCTGACGGTGTGCGCTGGTGTAATCATATCAGCGTGGATAGTTTCTCTTTGCAACGTCTGGTTATTCAAGCTCAGGACCTCTGGGGTGGTCAAGATTCTACATCTCCTACAGATGTCATTTTAGAGCGACTGCGTCCCCTATGCAGTGAGGATACCATGGTCCAGTTGCGGCTCGAGGGTGAGTTAACACGTAGCGCCTATCATCAGCTCGATTTGAACCAGATACGCCGCTATGGTGAAGAGCATTGTTTTGCTCTTGCCATCGACGATAGTGACTTGTTCTTACTCCCCGAGCAAGAAACAGTCTCGACTGAAACAGGTGAACGTTTCTCGCCACGCGAAGAACTGATTGCTCTGGCTGACGAATGGATTGTAGCTTCTGCTGATGAGCAGGAGCGAGAAGCTTTACGTATTACAAAAGAAGAATTGTTATTAGCAATGGATGAGATAAAAAGTAAGCGTTAACTGAAATATCCTTTACGGGCAGGCACGGCACTGATAAACGGAGAAGACCCATGATAATCCTAAAGCACTTAACAATCGAACGGTTCAGACTCTTGCGGTCTATGAACCTGCACTTCCCGCAGCGTGGTAGTATTTTGATTCAGGGGCCGAACGAGGCGGGAAAGTCGGCACTGATCGAAAGTATTTATTTTGCTTTGTATGGGGAACCACTGCTTCTTAGCCGTGGCAAGTACCTGCTTGATGACCTGATTCTTTACGGGGCTGCTAGTGCACACGTAACATTGGTCCTTTCAGTTGGCGCAACTGAATTGTCGATTGCTCGCACTATTGAGCGTGGCCGTGGACAGATAGTGAACCTGCAAATACGTCGCCTGGGTATGCCGGAGGAAGCTCTTATTACAGACCTCGCTGCTGCTAATACACGCATCATTGCCGAGCTAGGCCGCATGAACGGTGAGGCTCTCCGCGATTCCAGTTTGATTGAACAGAAGGGCTTGACCCGCTTAGAGAGCATCTCTGGTATCAAACGCGAGACTACTATTCGCAAGTTGCTGGGGATAGAAAAACTCCTCGAGCTAACGGAACAGTTCCAGGTTGGACCTGATGACGAACAGCGTCTAAAAGAATGCTCTGAGTATCTGCGCCTGACGGAAATGCAGGCACGTATTCCGCAAGTTAGCGAACAGCTTAACCGTGTTGAAGCGGCTCTCGATGCTGTTGCTACTTGCGAGTCTTTAGACGTTATCAATCAACAAGAATCTGAGATTGCTGAATTAGAGCAAACGCTGGAAGAAATCCAAGATAGGCGCCTCAAACTCAAGAGTCGCCAGAGTCGTATTCAACAGCTCAAGAAGGCTGATACAACGCTTTCTGAGATCATTTCCTCCTATGATGAGATGGCAGAAGCACGTCGCATGTTGCCGGAACTAGAAGACGAGATTGCTGAATTAGAGCGGCGGGAGCGCGAGGAACTGCCTAAGCTCGAGAAGCGCGTAAGTGAGTTAGCCGAACTCACTCGTTCTTTTGGTACATTGCA
>DASYAN010000134.1:0-4199 GCA_036501345.1 Ktedonobacteraceae bacterium | reverse complement strand
GATGTCTGAGGCACAAACGCATCATTATGATGCCAGCAAGTATGAACGCCCATCAGTAACAGTGGATGTGTTAATGATGAGCCTACGCCAGCGCGATTTACAGATATTGCTAATCAAGCGCCGCTCTTGGCCGTTTGAGGGAATGTGGGCTATTCCAGGCGGTTTTGTGAATATAGATGAATCTTTGGAGACGGCGGCCAAGCGTGAGTTGCAAGAAGAAACAGGTGTACAGGATGTTTATTTAGAGCAGCTATATACTTTTGGAGATCCCGATCGTGATCCACGTACAAGGGTGATAACAGTTGTCTATTTTGCCTTGCTGGATTCGGAACGTTTGCAAGTTGAGGCGGCGAGCGATGCCAGCGATGTGGGATGGTTCTCGGTCTATAGTTTACCTCCGCTGGCCTTTGACCACGAGAAAATCATTCAGTATGCACTCAATCGCCTGCGGGGTAAGCTTGATTACACGACTATTGCCTTCAGCTTACTTCCAGAGCAGTTTACGTTGCGTGAATTGCAGCGTGTCTACGAGATCATTCTCCATAAACGGCTGGATAAGCGGAATTTTCGGAAGAGAATCCTGGCGACGGGGATTTTGGAGGATACTGGAGCCAAGAAAATGGAAGGAACCCATCGTCCAGCACGCTTGTATCGCTTTAATCCAGCTGCTGAACGAAAATTATAGCCAGAGGATAGTGGAAGGAGCCTGCATTATGACGAATTCGACAATTCCGGGCACCATTTTGGAGCAGGGAACAGAATTTTTGACGGCTGTCGTTGAATGGGCACACAAATTGCCTAGCATTACTTGGAGCGATCTGGCCGGGGAAGCTGGGCAAGGGCGTGTAGCTCTCTTTAGCATCGATATGATCAATGGCTTTTGCCATGAAGGGGTCCTAGCGAGCCCTCGTGTGCAGAGTGTTATTCCGGCAGTGGTGGAAGCCTTTAAAGGAGCGTATGCAATTGGAGTACGCAACTTCATCTTGGCGCAGGATTGTCATTCGCCTGAGTCAGTTGAATTTGCAGATTTTCCATCCCATTGTTTGGTAGGTACAAGCGACGCTGAAAACATTCCTGAACTGGCGAGCCTGTCCTTTGCCGATCTCTATACCGTTATCGCAAAGAACTCACTCAATGCTTTTCATGGAACGCGACTGAGTGTGTGGCTAGAAGCACATCGCGATTTGAGCATTGCCGTTATCGTAGGTGATTGTACCGATCTGTGTGTGCATCAAACAGCAATGCATCTCAAACTCTATGCTAATGCGCATAACCTGAAGATGCGAATCATTGTTCCTGAAAATGCTGTACAGACGTATGATATACCTGTTGCAGCGGCTCACAAAATTGGTGCTCTTCCGCACAGTGGTGATGTCTTACACCTGCTATTTCTCTATCACATGCGTCTAAATGGCATCGAGGTTGTGCGGGAGATCAAGGTCTGCTAATCTCTAGCAGATCGAGCAGTTCGTAAAGCGAGTGTACCAGCAAACAATCGACCTTGTTCTCAGTAAGTGTGTCTGCACGATCCAGCAGAATAGGAGTGATGCCGACTGACCTAGCACCAAGCACATCATGGATATAAGAATCACCTATATGGATGGTATAATCAGGGATAGCGTTGGCACGCTCTAAGGCCATGTCGTAGAGAGTTGGCGATGGTTTGGCGTGGCGGGCAACAGCAGAGATAATCAGACAATCGAAATATTGGGTGAGGTCAAACAGGCGTAAGAGTGGCCCGAGTGCGATATTCCAGTCGGAAATAACTCCTAAGCTATATCCTTTGGCTCGAAATGCCTCTAGCGTTGGTTTTACATCTGGATAGAGTTGCCAGGTGGTATGTTTCTCGAATTCTTCAGCAATAGCATGTATGAGTTGGTCTAGATATTTTTCATCAAGTTCAGCAACTAGCGGCTGTAGGAAGCTCCGATAATAGCTGAACCAGAATTCTGTAATAGCTTGTTCGTTAGCCCAGATATAGCGATTAGATTGAAACTGGCGAAAATGGAAATTCTTGGCACCCTCTATGCCCTGCTGCAGGTGGTTAAGATCAACATGCAGGCCGTACTGTTGGCAAACTTGCTGACAAACCACAAGTATGGAGGGAGAAGGATGAAGAAGCGTAAAGCCTGCATCGAAGAAGATTGTACGGATAGATTGTGGTTGTTCCAATTTCATGTTTTATTCCTGTTCCAGTCGCTCAATCGCGAAAATCTTGGCATCGGCTGTGTCAGGCTTCCTCCTAATGTTTCTAGCCCTACCATTTTTCTTTTTTGCTTTGCAAGGAAGGTTTTTCGGACTAGCACAGTTATAGGAACATGCTCTGTAGTTTTTCAGCCTGATCAACTGCGATCAGATTATCGAGAAACTCATCAATGTCCCCATTCATGACACCTGGAAGATTGTGGCGTGTTAAGCCGATGCGATGGTCGGTGACGCGATCCTGCGGGAAGTTATAGGTACGAATCTTCTCACTACGGTCTCCCGTCTGAACCTGTGAACGGCGGCTCTTACTCAACTCTTCCTGACGTTTAGCTTGCTCCAAATCCCAGAGACGCGATTTGAGGACGGAGAGTGCTTTCGTCTTATTCTTAAGTTGCGATTTCTCGTCCTGGCAGGTGACGACAAGACCTGTTGGTAAGTGGGTGATGCGTACTGCCGAGTCTGTGGTATTCACACTCTGACCGCCATGGCCTGTAGAGCGGTAGACGTCGACACGAATATCCGTGTCTTTTACCTCGATGTTAATGTCATCATCGGCCTCAGGTAAAACGATAACCTTGGCGGTAGAAGTATGGATACGTCCATTTGCCTCAGTAGCGGGAACGCGTTGCACGCGATGGGTACCGCCTTCATATTTTAGGCGACTATAGGCTCCTTTTCCCTTGACAAGGAAGGTGACATCTCGCATGCCTCCCTGCTCAGTATCAGTGCCATCCAGGATTTCAGTCTTCCAGCGATGTGTATCGGCATAGCGACTATACATGCGGAAGAGTTCGCCTGCGAAGAGAGCAGCCTCGTCGCCTCCTGCGCCACCCTGGATCGTGATGATAGCATTTTTTTCGTCCATGATATCTTTGGGCACCAGCGCAAATTTGACTTCTTCGAGCAGTTGCTCTTTCCATTTCTTGAGGCGTTCGAGTTCCTCGAAGGCCATGTCACGCATTTCACCTTCTTCGCTATCATACATGTCCTGAGCTTCTGTGATCTGTTTATCTGTAGCGATGAGTTCATTATATTTCTGCACAACCTCTGAGAGTTCGGAATGTTCACGTCCATAGCGTTGGAGCAGTGAAATGTCTGCAAGCACATCGGGTTGTGCCATCAAATTATTCAGCTCTTCGTAACGTTGTGCCAGACTGGCAAGCTTATCCATCAAATCCATGATAAAATTCTTCTCCTGAAATAAGAATGTGTGAGTTTGTGTCCACATGTGAGATATACGTGGCATCGCCATACAAGAGAGGGTTGCGAGAGGTATAATGAGGCGTCGCTACCCTGCAGTAAGAAGGTAGCGTTCAGTTGTAGCACCGAATGCATGAAGCATAGAATCTGCGAAAAATAATAAGCGCGTTGGTATGTGTCTGATATTCAACATAGATTGCCTCGCTTTTAGTATAGCACGTCTTAGTGGAAGTTTAAAGAGGCTTGTATTGAAACTTTGGAGAATGGAGAATCGTACACAGGTAAGTAGAAGAAAAAGGTCGTAACGCGGGAATAATCGTGTTCATCTCTCTGTTTTTAATGGTAAGATTAGCAATCGCCAGTGGCAAGTGCTAGACAGTAGATAAATAGGTGTGCTATAATTTAGCAGTCCCTTGGATAGTTTGCTAAGATGATGCAAAAATAGAGAACTTAAAGCTTCGAAAAATAGAGGAGCAGGTAAAAATTATGAAATGTGAGCGCTGTCAAAAGAACCTTGCTCGCGTGCGTGTAGATGAATTAGTTGATGGACGTCGTGTTTCGCACTTCCTCTGTCAGTCCTGTGTTGACGAACTGATGAGCACGATGGGCCAAGTAGGCGGCTTTGATGGTCAGGGTATACCTGGTGCTCCCTTTGGTTTTTCTGCCAATAACAAGCCCCTATCTGCTGCTGGTGGAACAAGTAGTGTGAACACTGCAACGGCCGAACGGCAAGTTAAACATAGTAAGACTCCCACTCTTGATCAATATGGACGTGACCTTACTGCAGAGGCAGC
>DASYAN010000133.1:0-17880 GCA_036501345.1 Ktedonobacteraceae bacterium | reverse complement strand
TTGGCGGCTGTTCGTCGCAATTCCCAAGACCGTCATTGGTTACGACACCATGATATCAGCTTTCAGCTCTCTGCTACTCCTGACAATCTCGCTGCCTGAAGCAGACTCTTGTGGCTAGCTATTTCACAGGTGGAATTTTTTGAGGTTTTTGCCATTGGCATGCTTGTGTGTATGATTTATACCTACATACAATACGCTCCCTCAGCAGAGCCTTGGCTCATCAGAATACGCCGCTTCAGTTCGCTATTATTCACTGTAGGCCTGCTAATTCTTTTCTGTGTATCTTTCTGGTATTTCTATTTTACAGACATAAATCCGAGCAATTATGGCGGACATCGTATATCTCAGATAGTCTTTACTTTTCTTGACCCTCACATTCCTACCATCATGTACCCTTATTGGGAGGAATGGCAAGCTCTAGCATATGCGATCGGCTTTGGCTTGTGCCTGTTAGCATTGCTGTACGGTTCACCCAGACTCAAGCGCATCTTTGAGTGGTCCGTATTGCGCTGGGTCGCGTCGATCTCTTTTAGCCTCTACATGTGGCATTTTCAATTTATGTCTCTATTTATGAGTGTCATCAATTACAACATCCGACGCCAGGGTTGGAGCCCTCTGGTGCAATATGGTGCCTTGTGGTGTTGGATACTTGTCGTTATTATTCCTGGCTCTGCCATGCTCTATCATTGGATTGAACAGCCTGGTATCCGTCTCGGAGAATGGCTCATACGCAAGCTTGAGCCACACCCACATGAAGGAGGGGTATAACATATGGGTCAAGATACAAATATTGGTGAAGTAGCACTAACATGGGATCTCACAAAAAAATATCGTAGGGATTCTATGAATTTGAAGCTGTGGCGTATCTAATAGTCTTTTGAAGGAAGAGTGTTATGAGTACAACTCTCAAAAATCAGAACACCTCTAATAGCCAAAAACTGCCATTATCTGAGATTAATACACTCGAGGAAAATAAGTCTAAAAATCAGATCCCTGCGCTAGACGGAGTACGAGCCATAGCCTGCCTCGGTGTCCTTTTATCGCATCTAACCGCGATAGCTGTTGGGACTGGCATCTGGGGACCAGTACATGCTATCCATGATATACCTGGTGTGCTCGATTATTTTGCTTTATCACTTTCCAATGGCGGTTACACGGGCATTTATCTCTTTTTTATCCTCTCCGGCTTCCTGCTCTTCTTGCCTTATGCCAAAGCACTGTTATTTGAGAGTCCATGGCCTGGACTCCGTCGCTTTTATCTTCGTCGCATCTTTCGCATTCTTCCCGGCTATTATGCAACACTCTTATTGCTAATTTTATTTCTTCATTCAGTATTTCTACATTCCAGCCACTGGTACTATCTATGGCTCTTTCTGACCTTGCAAATAAATACTTCACTTGCAGGACAACTGGATGGAGTCTTCTGGACATTGGCCATCGAAGTTCAGTTCTATCTCATTCTTCCAATTCTTGTCTGGCTCTTCGGCTTGATCGTGTGCCGTGGCAGCACAAATTGGCACATGTTCAAACTCACTTTTTGCTTGCTCCTGATGACAGCCTGGGGTCTGCTCACAAGGTATTGGGGCTTCTATCTTGCCGATACTGCAAAACTGGACTTCTTGATTCCGCATCGCATCTCTGTTGCACTTAAACCACTCATCTATGGTGATCAGGGCAAATATCTTGAGGTTTTTGCGATTGGGATGCTCATGTGTGCACTCTATACCTATATGCAAAACGCTCCTTCGGCACAATACTGGAGTATGAGAATGCGCCAATTGAGTCCTCTACTATTAACGGTAGGCTTGGCAATCCTATTCTTTCTGTTCTTTTGGGATTTTTACTTTACTGACATAAATGTTTATAATAACACTTTACTTGCTAGACATATCAAGTACACCAAATATCCTGTGATTTTTACTTTTCTTGATCCCCATATTCCTCCAATAGTGTCTCTCTACTTTCCAGAGTGGCAAACTCTAGGGTACGCTCTCGGCTATGGTTGCTGTCTGCTGGCTGTGTTGTACGGTTCAGTTAGACTCAAACGCGTGCTTGAAGGTGTCGTATTACGTTGGGTTGCGCTGATTTCTTTCAGCCTGTATATGTGGCATCAACAACTTATGTATCTGTTTAAAGATGTCCTTCTTTTCCATATCCAGCAACAGCACTTGGGCCACCTAGTAGAGTATGCAGCTCTTTGGTGTTGGACACTGATTATCATTCTTCCTGTATCAGCAATGCCCTATTATTGGATTGAGAAACCAGGCATGCACCTAGGTGAACAGATCATACAAAAGCTCAATCTAAATAATAGAAAACTTTAGTACTTATTTGCGCTTATTGAAACATCGTACTACTTTCCAGCCACCTCCTGTATAGAGGGTCTGGGTGCTTTTGCAAATCAGTCGCTCTTGACCCTTCAGGATACCAACAAATGAGGGACTTGAAATAAGTCCGCGCTCCCTAGGATAAAAATAGTATTTCCTATACTGTAGAACTTCATAGGTACCATAAGCTTCAACAACAGAAGAGTGCTTTTGAAAATCCACCGGGTCTATTTTGAGGAAAAATAGAACGTACACAAAACTCAAATGTGGACTTAGCAGGCCAGAAACATAGATAGGCTCTTTCGCAGAGGCAGAGGAGGTAGCGTGCGCGAGTGCAATGTCAAATCCACCATTGAAAGCAGACGAGGCTTGTTTATTATAGTATGAGAAATAATTAAAACAGAATAGGCCATTATAGAGAATTGCTGTTGCCAGTACAAGCGATAAAAATGCCTTTTTTACATCATGCTTGCTAATCTCGTCATAAAGACCACTAATACCAATGGCACTTAGCCCAATCAAGGGAATGAAAACAGCATTGATTCTAGAGATATCTGCTGGGAAGAGGAAGAAAAATGGGATAGTGGCAACAAGCCAGATAACGAGAAGATTGGCATATACGTTGCGTGTTCTTAGGCTAAAGTAAATACCAATCGGTACCCACGGCAGAGTTATAAGTCCTATACCCGGTACTAGCGGATTAATCGCCTGACCAATAAGATAGCTAGTATTCAAAGCCAAAATATTTTGTCCAGCTGACACTTGTGCCAGCCTGCTGCTGATCAATAAAGGCACTGTAAATGGCAAGTGTTGAATAATGGACGGAGTTCGGTGCAAGATAAAATTATCAAGGATGAATAGGAAGAAAGGCGAGGCAATTAGCAAAAAGATCATAAGGCTTAGTACGAAAGCAATTTTATTTTGCCAGATAGCTTTTTTGCTAGTAAAGAAGAAGTAAAGCGCTAAAATGCCTGGAATAACAATAATGGATACTCCATAGGCGTAAAATGATACGGCCAGAAATAATAGCGAAAAAGGAATGAGTATTCGCGAATACTTCGATGTATAGCAATAGGATAAAGATGCTATACCAAGAAGAATAAAACATGGAAAGATATTAGATTCCAAACTATATCTAGAAATTGTGATGTGCCATGGGTATGTACCAAGGAATAAGGCAGCAATAAGCGCAATTCTTGTACCATACCATTTTTTCATGAAAGCATAGAAAACCACAATTGTAAGCACACCTAGAAGTGCACTCGAAAGCCTTTCGGCAAAAGCAGTTAAACCGAAGAGCTTGATAAATGGTATATTGATATAAGAGAGCAGAACATTTTGGCCGGACCCCCATCCAGGAAAATAGACAGGGAATTTATTTCCCCATCGATCTGTACCATGTAAAAGTAAAGCATAGCTCTCATATCCGGCACTTACTTCATCTGAACTTAACCCGGATGGCAGCGATGGAAACTCATAGAAGCGCAGCACGGCAGATAATGCTATAATCAGGAAAAAGAGCAAACGATCTCTGAAAAGATTTTTCTTAATCACATATGATACCTGTGTAGGCAATGCACTTTCGTCCTGGCTGATATTGTCATCTATGCTGAAACTTATCTCTTTGGATGCTTTCATATACAGTTTCCTTCTATATACGATCAACTTTGGCTCTCTCAGGGCTCAAAATTTTTGCAAGCTGCTAGGCCTAAGTAGCTATTATCTGAGTAAATAGTAAGTGAAGTATGCAAACTTCTCTAGGGGGAAACAGGGACAAATATCCCTCTAACGTTCTCGAGAAAGGTAGTACTTAGGTCACACTCTCTTCCTGATCTCATTAAACGATCGTTCGTTTTTTAGGATACTTTGTTTACGTAAAAGTATCACATAGACCATTGCTGTGCTAATTTGAAAGAGGAGTTGCATGAATAACTTAGGAATCTCTCTTAAAGATCAAAACTCTACAATTGATCAAAAGACACAAGCGCCCAATCAATTAGCAACGAGTTCTCTGGAGACAAGTAAACCTAAAAGTCAGATCCTTGTGCTCGATGGTGTACGAGCGGTAGCATGTCTCAGTGTTCTTTTATACCACATGAGCTTTATAGCTGGTACAAAGGGCATCTGGGGACCCGTGTATAATACCCATGACGTATCTGGTATAATTGCCTTCTTTGCAGCCTCTTTCGCTTATTTTGGAGAAGAAGGGGTTATACTCTTTTTTATATTATCTGGATTTCTCCTCTTTTTACCCTACGCTAAAGCATTGCTCTTTGAAAGTCCATGGCCCTCCTGGCGTCGCTTTTATCTTCGTCGTTTTTTTCGCATCCTTCCAGGCTATTTTGTTGCGCTTTTCCTGATAGCTCTCCTATTCCATCCAGAATTCCTGCAATCTAGCCACTGGCATGATTTATGGCTCTTTCTGTCCTTTAGCATGAATAAGAATCTCTCTGAACAGCTGAATGGACCCTTTTGGACACTGGCCGTTGAATTCCAGTTCTATCTGCTCCTTCCGATTATCGCATGGCTCTGCAGCCTGATCGTTCGCCGTGGTACACTGCATTGGCGCGTCCTCAAACTTACCTTGTGTTTGCTCGCTATGGTAGCCTGGGGATTGTTGACACGCTACTGGGGCATCTATATCGCCAATACGCCACAACTGGATTTTTTGATCCCTCATACTGCCTCTATTGCGCTTATACCATTTATTTACTCTGATACAGGAAAATTCTCTGAAGTTTTTGCCGTCGGGATGCTTCTCTGTATGATCTATACCTATACGCAATATGCTCCTTCTGGAGAGCGCTGGCGCACCAGGATGTATCGTCTCAGTCCGCTAATTTTGACAGTAGGACTAGCTCTCCTCTTGTTTCTGTCCCTCTGGCATTTCTACTTCATAGACATGAATCCACTTCACTATGCCAAACATCCCAAATCCTATATAGTCTCTAGCTTTCTTGATCCTGGTATCCCAGCAATAGTGTCTCGCTACTGGCCGGAATGGCAACCTTTGGGATGCGCTATTGGCTACGGTCTCTGTCTCTGGGCACTGTTATATGGTTCAGTCAGACTCAAGCGACCTATTGAGTGGTCTGTATTGCGTTGGGTCGCGTTGATTTCCTTCAGTTTGTATATGTGGCACCTGCCATTTCTCTACGTGTTTAGAGATATCATTCTTCCCAACATCCGCCAACAAGGTTGGAACCCTCTAGTGCAATATGGCGCATTCTGGTGCTGGATACTCCTAATCATTATTCCTGTCTCGGCGATGCTCTATCGCTGGATTGAGCAACCTGGTATACGACTCGGGGAAAGGTTCATACGCCGACTTGAGGGATAGAGACATAACTCAATAGTACTTTAGTAGTACTTTACTTTCCATTTGAGATAAACAATCGTTCGTCTTTTTGGAAGGTAATTGTATTCACCCCTAATTAGGTAAAAGTCTCATATAGAGAACTACCACTTTACGGAGCTCTTTAGGAAGGGATTATGAATAAGTTGGAGACATTTGTTAGAGATCAAGATACAGCTATTGATCAAAAAATACAAACGTTCAATCAACCCGAGACACCTTTGCCGGAGGAGAGTAAAACTAAAACTAAAAGTCAGATCCTTGTGCTCGATGGTATACGAGCGGTAGCATGTCTTGCTGTTCTTTCATGGCATGTGAACTTCTTAGCTCGTAATTATGGCATCTGGCCTCCCTTGCATAGTTCCAATCATCTGATTGACATTCTTATCTTCCTTGGTGAATCTCTTGCCTATTTTGGTGAGTCGGGCGTTATTCTCTTCTTTCTCCTCTCCAGCTTTCTCTTATTTCTGCCCTATGCTAAATCGATGTTATTCGATACTCCATGGCCTGGGCTTCGTCGCTTTTATCTGCGTCGCTTCTTCCGCATCCTGCCAGGTTTTTGTGTTGCGCTCTTCTTGATAGCTCTCTTCTTTCATCCAGAATTTCTGCATCGCAGTCACTGGCACGATTTATGGCTCTTTTTGACTTTTCGCATGGATAATGCACTCTCTCAACAACTTAATGGACCCTTTTGGACCCTGGCTATCGAATTCCAGTTCTATCTCCTTCTTCCCATTATCGCTTGGCTCTTCAGGCCGATCGTACGCCATGGCAGCGTGGGTCAGCGTATGGTCAAACTCACCTTATGCTTGCTGGCTATGGTAGCCTGGGGCCTGCTCACAAGGTATTGGGGCCTCTTTCTTGCTGATACTCCCAAACTGGATTTCTTGATCCCTCATCCTGTTTCTGTTGCTATTAAACCTTTCATCTTCGGTGATACCAGTGATACAGGTAAATTCTTTGAGGTTTTTGCCATCGGCATGCTCATTTGCATGGTCTATACCTATACTCAGAACTCTCCCTTGTCAGAGCCCTGGAGTGCCAAATTACGTCGCTTCAGCCCATTGATATTCACAATCGGACTGGTACTCTTATGTCTTTTGTCATTTTTACATTTTTATTTTAGCAATGCAATATTTAGTCTTCCTAACTACAATCTAGCCTTTAGTGTTCTTAACCCTTACAATTCTAGAATCATATCCCGCTGGCCACTGTGGCAAGGCATGGCCTATGCTATCAGCTATGGTCTCTGCTTTTGGGCACTGCTATACAGCCCACCCAAGCTCAAGGGGCTGTTTGAGTGGTCCGGATTGCGTTGGATCGGATTAATTTCTTTCAGCCTGTATATGTGGCATTATCCACTCCTGTTACTCTTTATAAACGATACAGCTCGTAATCTCCAGCAACATGGCTGGAACCATCTCGTACAATACGGCGCATTCTGGTGCTGGACCCTCGTGGTGATCGTTCCTATCTCTGCCATGCTCTATCGCTGGGTTGAGCAGCCTGGCATGCGTCTTGGGGAACGGTTCATACGCAAGCTCGAACGATAGCTGAAAAAACATATATTCGCTGGAACTGTCTCTAGGTTTACCAAGTTGTCATATACCTGTCATATACTTGTCATTGAAATAAAGCCTTGCTCCTAGTTATACTTATAGCGGTTGCTAAAAGATTGATCTCCTAGCGACCTCGAGTTCTGCGGTTCTCCCTTCTCTCACAGGGATAAGACTTAGACAACCGCTGCAAGAAAAGTATGCCAGATAAAGAGCATAGGAGAGGTTTTGGGATGGCAAAGATATCTATACATGGCCATGAGTCGGATCAGCCAACAAATACGCCATTTACAGATAATGATACAAGCTCTGTTCTCCCCAGTGAGCTGGAGACTTCACCAAAAGAGTGCGAACCTCCCTCCTCTGAAAATCACCATGCTGGATTGCAAGCAGCAATTGAAACTGCTTTGATTATGGTTAGCCTTATACTGGTCGCCTTATTGTTACCTCGTGCAAAAGGGCCTGACGGCATAAGTCGTTATAAAGATCTCGTAAGCCTTTTATCAACCCACAGTCTGTTCCAACCACATTCGAGATTTTCCTTAATTGGGCCTTCCTTCTCTACCCCCCTTTTGTTAATCGGCGAGCCACTAGGCCATCCTGTAGAGTGGGTTTGCTTCTATAACTTGCTGCTCTTTTCTCTCTGCTTACTCCTCAGCTATATCTTACTCAGAAATTACGTCGATCGTGGTCTCTTGCGCAAATTCTTTTTAGTGCTAATTTGTGGCTCTATGTTTATAGCAAACCTGGGGACTTATTATGGGGAGACGTTTACCGCCCTGTGTGTTGGCTTCGGCGTATTTGTAACGTTTCGACGCTTTACTTCGGTCGGAGGCTGGATAGCAGTGATATTGGGAGCGGCTAATACTCCTGCAACGCTGGTTGGGCTTACGTTACTGGTACTTAAGAATACGTTTGACAGCAAGCGACTGCGGTATATCCTGGTGCCTGTTCTCACAGCTGGGTGCATTCTCCTGGAATATCAAATTCGTCGAGGCAGCATTTTTAACACTGGATATATTGGTGATCATGGCCCAAAGACTGTAATGCCTTATTCTGGTCTGCCGGATTTTAGTTATCCCTTCTTCTTTGGTCTGCTCTCAATTCTTTTCTCTTTTGGTAGAGGTCTACTCTTTTTCGTACCAGGATTGCTACTGCCTATTCGAAAAACCTTGTCCAAATGGCAGCATCAGAAGATCAATCTCTATCAAGTCTATACATTGTGGATCTGTTTCGTGATAGGATTGATCCTCACCTATTCTCGTTGGTGGGCATGGGATGGTGGCATGCATTTTTGGGCTCCCCGCTTCTTCCTGTTTGCCTCTATTCCTGCTTCCTTTGCCCTGGCGGTACGCCTCATACGCTATAAAGAGGCTTCGCTGGGCGTCAACATGCTGACCTTAGTGATCTTCTGCCTATCCGCTTGGGTCAGTGTTAACGGGGCTGCCTTTCAAGTACCAAGTATAGGTCATGTGCTTCCCAGGGTATGTTCGCAAAAGCACTTTTTACTGTATCCACTGTGTGTATATACGCCAGAATACAGTCCTCTCTGGCAACCATTCGTCTCACATCCACACATCAGTCAGGGACAAATGATATTCTTGATCTACTCTCTTCTCGTTGCTGCTTATCTCGTTGCTCCCCTCTTGATCCATCTGCTCAAGCAAACATGGGATCTCGCCAAACAATATGATAATATGAACTTGAAGCAGTGGCAGTTTTAGCAGTTCCCTATCGATCACTTGGAACAATACACCCATAGCAAGGGACACGATAACTTTCTAATATCAATGGCTTTATGCGCAGAGGCAATTAGAGAGTTCCAGCCACCAGTGAGTGAGGCACAGGTGATAAGGCCGAAGCCATTGTATAGAGACGAGAGATATTAGGGCTATCCATTAGATAAGAATCCTCATACAGCGTATTAAATAGTATACATAGCAAACTTTCTACGAGATGAAAGCAGGGACGCAATGAAATCATGGTGGAAGAAAACAAAGAAACATACAATATCATCTATAGTTATTTCTATAGTAATAATAACAGTGGTTACACTAATTGTAGTAATTATACTAGGATATCACTTTGATTGGGATTGGACGGGACTCGGACCATATACGCCACCTAACAGCAACTACCAACGAGGGAAAACGCTTTGGGACTGGCTACAGCTACTTGTTATCCCTGCAGTGCTAGCGATTGCAGGGTACGTCTTCACTTTGATGACTAGCAAGAACGAACGGAGAGCTACAGAGCAACGCAGCAAAGACGAGCAAAAAGCAGCGGAACAACGGAGCCAAACTGAACGAGATATTGCATTAGATAACCAGCAAGAAAATCAGCTGCAAGACTATTTAGACAGAATGTCAGAACTGCTTCTCGAAAAGAATTTGCGCAAGTCAATGCCAACAGAACAACTAGACAAAGCCAAGTCACTCAAAGAAGCAATTATGCCTGATGGAACAAAGCACCCTTAGTGAGCTACTCCGACTCGATATTAGGGCAAGAGTTACCAGATAGCACATTGAATGTTGTAGATTCTCAAGGCAGTTTCAATCCATTTTTAGAGGGTCGGAACTATTCTGGGAGTCGAAACGGGGTAGAGGTTGCAGTATTTATAGAGATGCAAGTGATATCGCGTTGGTAGGAAAAATCAGCTGAGCAAGGAGCATGAGCAGGCATAAGTGGGCCTTGGATGTCGCTCTTTGTGGCCGTTCTATTTAGAAATGTAACACCTTCTTTTGGAAGACAGTCTCATCTTTTCCACCTGGAGAAGGCAGTGGCAACTGTAGCAACTGTAGCAAGTGTGATGTTTGCCACTTTGATATTTCCACCTTGGGAAGGGTGTAACAACTGTAACAATCGTAACAACTGTGGTGTTTGCCAATTTGATATTCTCACCTTGGGAAGGGTACGACAACTGTGACAGGTGTGATAGCTGTGGCAAGTGTGATAATTGTGACAACGGTGCTATTCACATTGGGTAGGAGGACATAGACTTCGCTCTCTTCCCCTGCTTATGCCAGAGCAGAGAACTTGCTCACAGACGTTGAACATTGTCAGAAATATCTAGAGGTCTGATAGGAGAGACCCAGTATGCAAGGAATTTCTGAGGATGAGAAGAACAGCACCCTCCTCATATTATCTAGGAGAGTAACATTAATACAAGTACAGCCTCTCTTTTTTTAGAAGTCAAGGGATTTGGGCTAGAGGAGGTGTGGTTCATTTTTTTGCGTGAAGGTATCACGTCCGTGGGGTGGAGTAACAAGATGATTTTCAGGCATGAGAATCATTACTATTTTCGGCAGTTCAACCGCCGAAAGTCAGAGCAAGCAAAGCACCGAATATTATAAAATGCCATAATTCCTGTTAATGGGGCATTGTAGAAATCGACTGCCCTGACTGGTTGAGACCATCAATATAACACTTGCCACACTTGCCACAGTTGTCAGTGCCATGAAACACTCGTGTTCTTCTTGCAATATCTGCGGGTACATTGCAATTGATAGCTGAGCATTCCTCACACCTGTTTAATGTTACAATTGTTACGATTGTTACGATTGTTACAGTTGTTACTGCCGTCAAACTCTCATGTTCTTTTTGTAATATCAGCGAGTACACTGCAATTGATAGCTGAGTATTCCTCACATCTGTTTTGGGCCGCCTGTTGAGCAGTTTGATACCGTTGAAGCTATGAAATCATCTGTAATGATACAGTGCTCCTCTGGCCGAAAAAGATATGGAAGTAGAGATTAAGGAATCTCTCAACACGCTTATGGAACCGTTCCCTCTTTCTTCGTGGCCTCACAAGTCTGCTAGTGACGTTCTAGCTGGTAGGTGTTGGCAGGAGTAAGCCAATACTGTGTGCATTACGGATAGTTTACTAGGTATGCGTTAGTCTGGCCCGAGTGGACTGAATCACCCTTGGTATTGATGATGTGACTGATAGTGCCAGCGCCACCCAGTGAGACGGTGACCAGATCGTGGAACTTGATCCCTGGCTTGATCGGCATTTCAAAGGCGTGGTCGGCGATCAGCGAGGCATCATCAGTGAAGTTGCAGTAGCTGCCCACTCCCCAGGCCGTGTGGCTAGTGACCGAAGCTCCCACCTTGTAGGCCGCATACCCTTTGATGCTCCCACTCATCCAGGACCCCTGGTTCGAGGGATCATAGGGCATTTCGTTCTGGAAGAAGTAGGTTTGGCCGCCATTGCCGTTCCAAATGACCTCATACTGCTGATAGTGCTCGACGAACAAACCGTAGGCCGTGACATTGTTGCCATTCACGACCAGGCCGTTGGCAGCCGTATTGGTTGTCCACCCTACGCCATCTCCGTGGTCTGCCCGCCACAGCCACGCGTCATCCACAATGACATTGTTGCTGTTAATGACCAGGCTCTGTGTGGCTCGTGCGGCCCCTGCCCCACCGATTCGGAAGAACACGTCCGAGAGCAGGGTCGGATCAGCTGCGTGATTTTGCAAAGATCTGGTCAGACCGACCTGGAGCAAGACGGGGGAATTGACCGGACCCGCGTCGAAGAGTAGTCCAGCGATCGAGACACCACCAACGTCAGCGACGGTCATGGGGATGGTGCCCTTTTGCGAGGCAAGTGTGGCAAGGCCAAGACCGAGTACAACCGTGTTCGCTCGCGTTACCTTGATGGTGTCGCTGAGTTGGTAGACGCCGGGTGTGAGCAGCAGGTTCAGTCCTTGAGCCAGGGCAGTGTTGATCTTAGCAGCGGAATCGCCCGGCTTTGCAATATAGAACCGACTGATGGGGATGGACGCTCCCACTAGTGTCCCATTGGCCCAGCTCGTTCCCTGCGCATTAGTCCGTGGTGCGGGCACAAAGACCTGATAGTTGCCGGATTGGTCAACGTAGAGGAAAGGTTTTTCCCTGATCGTGGGTGCTTGCTTGACCACCGTCTCAGGCGGATTGGGGAAGCTCTGCTCAGGCGCACCATTGACCCCCACGAAGACCATGTTGAAGTTGGCACCATTCCAGCTTCCCAATTGATCGTTCCTGGAGAGCCATTGCTGCTGGCTTCCCGATCGTACCTGACCAGTAACCTTGCTGTCAGCAAGAAAGCCGCCACTCGACCATCCTCCATCATCCAATTGCATAGCGCCGTGCACATCCATGCGGCGGAAAGGCGCTGCCTGGGAGACGGCCCACATGTCGGTCCCTGACGACGGGATCACTTCCATGTTCTCAGCCTCGCGCCAGAAGTTCAGGGTTGCGTTCCCTTGCATCCAGTCTGCCTGCACGTGGACGCCTCCCTTCCCTTTGATGACGACCGAGTCTGGCAGGAGTCCCAGGCCCATAGCTTGGGTATAGAAGCCCAGGTTAACGTCGACATTGTAGGTACCGGGCTTGAAGAGCAAAGCATAGCGATCCGAGCCAAATTGATTGGTTTGCTGGCGACTAAATACCTTATCCAACATGCTTTGGATCGTTGTACTGGACATGGAGGGATCAAAGATGAGGACATTGGGACCAAAGTTGACTGTTCCGAGGAGGCCCGACCCCTTGATAGTATTGTGGACAGTAGGATAGCCAGAGCTTTTTGTCCAATCAACACCATCATTGGAAGGATTGGTATCGTCACCGCTATAGTTTACCGTGCGTGCACTCATGACTGTCCCGCCATGATCCAGTGGGAGAACCTGACTAGAGGCAGCATGAGAGGAAATACGTATTACTGTCGTCATTACAACACCAAAAACGAGAAAAAGGACAATGACAAGGCACACAGCCTGGTGCCAGTTTTTCTTCCGGGTAGGCATAGAAAAACCTCTCTTTACGATGCGACCATATGCGTTTATAGACCAGGAGGCCATTTCTTAATGAAACGTCTCTCCACAACATCTCTTCTCTGCCAAGAATACCTAAAAGAAGAGGTCTTTTCTAGGGACAAAGCGGACAACTTGCAGTAAAAAGAAGACATCTTAAGGGGCTATCAGTAAAATCGAAGAGAGATCATGCCATAGTGCCAGCAGAAAGGTGGGCATCAAATTTCACTCCTGCTCACCACTATTTAGAATCTATTGTCATATTTGCCTCAATAAGCTAAACTGTCCATTACACATTACCAATGTAGAAGATAGCCCGAGAAATTGCTAGCAGGGATGGCAGAGCATGCAGCACATATTTATTTCCTACAAGCACGATGAGGACAGTGTTTTTGCCGAACTTCTAATTCACAAGGTCAGGGATGCTGGTTTTGAGGCCTGGATAGACCATGATCAACTCCAAGCAGGCGAAGACTGGCGCACAGAGATCGATCAAGCCATCAAGAACTCTCTAGCACTGATCGTGATCATGACACCTGGAGCCAAAACATCGGAGTACGTCACCTACGAATGGGCCTTTGCGCTAGGTGTCGGAGTAAAGGTCATTCCCATCTTGCACAAAAAGACCGAACTTCACCCACGCCTGAAGACGCTCCAATTCCTGGACTTTACCAATTGGAAATCTTTCCCCTGGCCTTCTCTCATCAGCACTCTAGAGAAACTAAAAAAGGCTGCAAATGCTTCTCCTTCATCTTCAACTCCAGAGCTACAGAATAATGCAGTGTTACAGCCTGATCCGCCACGGAAAACCAAGGAGTCGTGGCTAGAGGCTGGTAAGGTCTTTCTAGAACGCAAAGAGTATGAAGAGGCACTAATAGCGTACAGTCAAGCTAATTTGCTAGATCACAACGATGCTGCTGCCTATGCGGGCAAGAGCAGAACTCTTTCTAAGCTTAGAGACTACCAAGAAGCTCTTGCGGCTAGTGAACGATCAATTCTACTAGATTCCCACCTAGCTTTCGCTTGGACTAGCAAGGGTGAGGCCCTTCTTAATCTCAAAAGATATGCAGAGGCCCTTCAAGCTTATAAGCAGGCTATTCTTTTGGACAACAATGATGCTGCTGCCTACGCAGGCAAGAGCCAAGCACTCTTTTGGCTGGAACATCACAAAGAAGCATTAGAGGCAAGCCAGCTAGCAATTAGATTAGCTGTCAATCTAGCCCTCGCATGGACTAGCAAAGGTAATGCCCTTAAACTCCTTAATGCCTATGAACAAGCTATTCAACTAGAGCCTGCACTAACTCTTGTATGGATTAGTAAAGGTGATATTCTTTGGAACCTGGAAAGTAATAATGAGGCAGTGGATGCCTATGAACAAGCTATTCAACTAGAGCCTGAATTAGCTCTCGCATGGTTTAATAAGGGTGACATTCTCAGGAATCTGGAAAGAAATGAAGAGGCATTGGATGCCTATGAACAAGCTATTCGGCTCCAGCTAGATCCCCCCAATGATGCCTTTGCGTGTAGTAATAAAGGTCAGATTCTTTACGAGCTTGGTGTATCGGAAGAGCTTTTCGGAGTTGACGAAAAGGCTCTCAAAATCTTCGAGGAAGCTCTCAAAGCCCTTGAAGATGCTATCCGCCTCAACGCTAAAGATGCTACTATGTGGATATTCAAAGGCAATGCTCTCCACAGTCTCAAGAGATATAAGGAGGCACTGCAAGCCTACCAAGAAGCTCTTCATCTCGATTCTAATTATGCTACTGCATGGAGTGGCAAAGGCAACACTCTTCACAACCTCAAAAGATATGAAGAGGCACTCAAAGCCTTCGAGGGAGCTATCTGCCTCAACTCTAATGACGCTAGTCCATGGTACAATAAAGGCCAGACCCTTCAAGCTCTTGGGAGAGAAGAAGAGGCCCAAGAGTGCTACGAAATGTCCATACAGCTACTCTCCTACCGTCCTATCAAGCCAAACCGAACCGCCCCCTAGTACCAACACCAAGGCAATGGCCCTAAAAGCTGAAGCTGTGCTATAATGCCGTCAAACCATATGTTCTATTTTGTTTGTGGATGCGTTAAGTTAGCAAAACTATAGGAAAGACTATTTAGGATGATCATTGGGAAGATTGCCAAGTCGGATTCGCATATCAATTACGTTTGCCAGATCTTTGGTCCCCGCGAAGTCGAGGTGATGCCTAGTTCACCTGATTATGCTTTTGGGCGCTTCGTACGGGTTGCTATTCGTGCCGGGCAGGAGGATGAAGATTATGAGGCGGAGGTAATGCTCGGTCGCAGCAATGAGCCTGTTACCTATGCGGTTGGTGTGATCTACGATACTATTCTCGTTAATCCACAGTTCGGTGCGCTGGGACCACGCCTCTCCAATGAAACTCAGGTTGAATTATTCTCTCCCGACTATATTTCTGAGAAGGCCATCCTGACCTATGTGATGATTCTGGGTATAATGGTGATGCGTCAGTCGCCAGAGGGTGCACCCAAGGTCCTTTCGGTTATGCATGGTGTTCCCTTGCTTTCCCTGGATCTGGGCAGCGAGATTGAGACGATGACTGATGAAGAGGTGCAAAAATTCCATTTCTTCAAAGATGTGGTTGTAGATTCCGATAGCCAGCATCCCTATCTGCACATGGGCTATCTACCTCATATCATCGGACAACGTAACAGTTTGCTCCCTATGGTCACACTGCGCATTATCGATCAGCTGGAGCATCTATTCCCGCAAAATCTTGCGCTGCTCTCAATCGTCAAACGTAACTTTGCCTGGCGACTCAAAGTAGAAACAACTGGTTAAAGGTAGGGGCCCAATTCATTGCGCCCGTCTGAGGAGTTATTAACAGAGGTATCTTTTCATGCTCGATCAAAATACATTACCACCCGTCTCCTTCCGCAAGCCCGTAGGGATCACCAAGGGACCCGGCGAGACAACTCACGAATATACCTTTGTTTCGCGCGACGATGAACAGGTGCTCAAGAATGGCGAGTATGTCTATTACGAACTTATCGATCCCGATTTAGCAGAGTTGAATGGTAATGCCGCTCCTATTCGCCGTGTGCTTGGACGTATCCTCAAGCGCGTCCCACTGCAGCTCTACCCTGATACATTTCTGGGCGAACCCGAGATTTCGCCAACTCAGGTCGCGGCAATGGTGGGCTATAACGCACACACAAACGAACTCTTTGAACTGCACGTTGCGATCATGGGCTACTATGATCCAACAACCTCTTCATTTATCAATCCCTGGATTCCTCCACAATCCGGTAAGCAGATTTTCCTGGCAGATAACCAGATGCTGGGAGAAGTTTTGAGTCGTAAACAGGATAAGCAGTTCGGTTCCGCAACCATCGGTTCCCTGCTGACCCGATCGCCAGGTTCAGTCCCGATCGTGCTATCAGTCAAGGATCTGGTCAGTACGCACCTGGGAATTATCGCTAGCACTGGCGCTGGCAAAAGCTATCTGGCAAGCGTGATTATCGAAGAATTGATGCAGCCACATAATAAAGCCTGTATCCTGATTATCGATCCTCACGGCGAATATAGCACCCTTGATCAGATTGCCAATGCTCCCCAGTTCGAAGAGTCCGGCGATGGGCGCGGTAGAGGATATCGGGCCGAGGTGCGTGTCTATAAACCTGAAGAGGTCAAGGTACGCATCTCCTCTTTGAATATGGGTGATATGCGTCAACTTCTGCCGGAGATGACAGAGAAGCAGCAATACCTGTTGAGTCGCGCTCTACGCAAGGTCCATGAGACAAAACGTGGCACACCCTGGAGCGCGGGCGATCTTAAGCAAGCCATCAAGGCAGTCTCCCGCCAGAAAAATGATGAGGATAGCGAAGGGGCCGATGATTCTAGCACCGTGCATGCCCTGACATGGCGCGTAGAGCAGCGCTTTGAACATAGCTTTACCTTCGACGACACACAGCATCTGGACCTACCAGAGATTTTCAAGCCGGGCCAGTGCACGGTCTTACAACTCAATGAGATCGATGAGCGTGACCAGCAAGTCGTCGTGGCAACCTTGCTGCGCCGTTTGAATCAGGCCCGTATGGATACCGAGCGCGGAAAAGTCCATTCCGGCGAGTCCTATCTGCCCTATCCCGTTTTTGTGCTACTAGAGGAGGCCCATCACTTTGCTCCCAGCGGCACTGACGTTGTATCAACAGCCATTCTCAAACAAGTACTGGCTGAGGGTCGTAAATTTGGTATTGGTGTTGGCCTGATTAGTCAGCGTCCTGGCAAACTGGATGCCGATGTACTCAGTCAGTGCCAGACACAATGTATCATGCGTATTGTCAATGAAATCGACCAGAAGAGCGTTGCAGCTGCTATCGAAGGGGTTGGACGAGATCTGCTGGACAATCTGCCTGCACTCTCTAAAGGTCAGGTCATCGTTGCTGGAGCTGCCGTAAATACACCCGTTATCTGTCGTGTACGCCAGCGCTATACACAACATGGAGGCGAAAGCAAAGACGCTCCCGATATGTGGCAGCAGTACCTCAGCCATGATTCGCCGGAGAACCGCAAACGGACTGAAGCCCCACTCAATGGCAATAAAGGCTTTCAATTGTTGAGGTAACATGTCCAATCGATCGTCAATTTATAGACTATTGCTTATCGCCCTCTTTGCTTGGGGTGGACTGCTGCTCTTCACCTACTTTGTAGAGCCACAGTCTCCACTGGCTCTAGTGATCTTTTTTCTGATTGCGAGTGTCGCACTGACCAGTATCTTCTCGATCATCACTTACGCCATCGGTCGCTATCTACTGCCATCGCGACTATACCATGCAACTATTCGGCGAGCCATTCGCCAGGGAGCACTCCTCTCGCT